>CANGZW010000089.1 GCA_947458405.1 Leptospiraceae bacterium | reverse complement strand
GTATGTCCTGATAATTTCTTTTTTAGTTCACCTGTACGATTCCAAATATAAGCACCTTTTATTCCACCTGTTAAAAGATATTTTCCGGAAGGACTCAAAGCTGCATAATTTCTATAATCCGTATCCAGTTTGTAGTCTTCACCCTTAAAACCAGTTTCTAATGCAAGAAAAGATGATTTCTTTATTAAGTTACTCCCAACCATGCTCCAAAAAGTCCACTGCCCTTCTGTACCAGTCACCCATTCTTTTTCATCAAAGAAAGCATACGATTGAATCAAGGATGGAAACTTTAGGCTTGTATTTTTCCCTGATTTAACATCCTTCATCAAGACTTCTCTAGAAGAAAAGGTAAATAAATGATTATTTAGAATCTCCAAATAAGAATGCTTAACCTCAGAGAAGGAAACTTCTTCTCCAGTTGTTTTATAAACTCCGAGAAATTTTTTATCTTTTGCAAATTGAAGGCATGATATATATACAAGTTTATTATCCAGTGAGAATTTTACATCCTCAGGATATGCAAAAGGATCCTTGCAAGAAAATTTTTTTAATTTATTTCCAGACCAATCTAACAATAAAGCAGTATTTTCCCAAGAGGAGCCCACTAGTAATTCCTTGGAATCATAGGAAAGTGATACACCTGTAAAGCCACCCGGAACAATATTTCTAGGCTCCAAAAAAGCTACTTCTATCATATCTGGTAAACTATACATGGATATACGAAAGGAAGTCACAGCTATTAAATACTTGTTGTCCTTGGAAAAAAGTACCTGGTAAACTCTTCGTTCTGTTTTTCTATTTTCAAAGATTAAGGGTTTAAAATCTATTTCTCGGTTTTCAGTTAGACTCTGATCGGTAATTCCAATTTCTTTCCAAATTTCATCAGGAGATTGATTCATCTTTAATGGTTTCTTTAAAGAGATTTCTTCAGGTGTTGAGTTAGGGGAAATACTACAGGAGACTAAAAGTAGAAAAAGAAAAATAATCCGAAAGAAGTTATTTATAAAAAAGTTCCTACACATCGAAAAATACATAAATACTACTAATCAATACTTAGAGGAATAATTTTAAAGACATAATTTTTTATTTTTAATTATGTATGAAAATGTAAGGGGAATCCCTTACATTTATTTTTGTTTTTATTATTTAGCTGAATATTTGGCAATAGATAGAATTTCAAAGTTTATATGGCTATTATCAAAATCCATACTTGCTTTTTCCCCTACTTTTCTACCAATGAGAGCTTTCCCCATAGGAGACTGATAACTAATAATTTTTTTCTCTGTATCAGCATCCCATGGTCCCAAGATAGTAAACTCAGTTATCTCCTGTGTATCTAGATTTTTCACAGAAGTCTTGCATCCAATGGAAGTTTTGTCTGTATTTACTTTAGATAGATCTATAATACGTACATTTCTAAGTTCAGAGTCCATTTTAGTTACCTCTGCCTGTAACTGAGTTTGTCTCTCCATAGCGGCTTTGTACTCAGCATTTTCACGAAGATCTCCTTTCTCTTGAGCTTCCCCAATATCTTTTGAATTTTCTATCATTTCAACATTTACAAGATGATCAAAAATTTCTTTTTTTCGATTAAAACCTTCTTGGGTAACAAGAATTACATTGGATGGCAAGGAGATAATCTGATCCTCTTTCACATCATCACTATTTGATAGAGCTTGGTTCCAAACAAAATCAGGTTTTATTTTACTAATCATCTCTAGAAATTTTTCTTTTTCCAAATCACTAACATAGGGGACTTCTTTATAAAGTGCGAACACTTTTCGAATGTAATCCTCTTCCGCTTCTTTAATAATTCTAGTAATAGTTGCCGCTTCATTTCCAAACAATAAATCAGATGCTAAATTTTTTAACTTAGTACCTTTTTCTTCAATTTTTCCTAATGGTTTTAAAATTCGAAAAACTCTTAGGAGTAAATCCTTTTCGGAGACATTCAACCATGTAAAATTCCAACTACCTGAAAATATAGATTTTGCAACCCAAAGAAATACTTCTGGATTTTCTTTGGATTTATTCATAGCTGTTTCAATGAATAAGTTTAATTCAGAGTATTTCTCTTCACTCACTAAAGTTGTAAATACATGTTTATTTACTTTTACAGGAACTTCAAAAAGCATACCTATAAAAATATCTGTGTATTCTTTGTGAGATTTTCTAATTAAGTTAACATAAGATTTCTTTACTTCAATATTAGTTAGTTGTTTAGAAATCTGTAGTACTTCTTCTTTTTTTAAAGCACCAATAATTTTGTAAATATCTTCTGGCTTGAGATGTCTTGGAAACTCTTCTTCTTTATCAATTCTTGCTCTTGCCATATCCAGAAAAATAAAGGATACGATTTTTTTTATTGGATCTTTAGCTTCTTCTTCTTCATAATAATAGTGTAAGCATGTTTCTACCGAGCCATATGCATCTTGCAATACATCTGGATCAATAGTTTCGAGGGCCACATCTAACTTTTTATTTATATCTGAATGAGCATTAAATTTTTCTGTGAGAACTTCAGTCAATGAGATAGGCTTTTGTCTGTAATGTATCTCATCTTTTTTCTTTGGGTTAAAACCTATACGAGGATCTTTCTTGAGTGCAATTTTTGATTTATTCCACCATTTAGACCAATCTTCTGGTTTTTTAATAAATCTACCTATGATTTCACCTTTGATATCTGAAAGAGTCATTAAATTTTCATGGGAAGTAAGCAATTCAACAATAAACCCCGGAACATCCTCAATGAATAATCTATGAATTTCATCAGGATTTTCATATAGCTTAACCCACAAATGTTCTTTATGCAAAGGCTTCAAACTGGTAATTGCCATTTGGATTGATAGTTTATGATCTTTTTTATTTAAAAAATCTACCAATATAGAATCAGATGAACTACTTATAGATTTAATTTTTCCTACACCCCAATTTCTGTGCATTACATAGTTATTTGTATCAAAAACAATATTTCTTTCAAAACTATGAATACATGCTTTTATTGGTTTTTTTGTATTACCAATTTCTGACATTTTTAGAAATTCATCCAATAGTGAATGATTGGAGTACTTAATCTTATAGCATTTAATAAGTTCACTTCTATACTTTGTTGCAAATGGATCATTGTCTAAAATTTTCTTTAAAAGGGAAATCGTCTTATCAAAATCTTCTAATTGCTTGTAGGTTTCCATTAATTTTGGAAGCAAATAGCCAACCCTGGCTCGTTCTTTGTTTGCTAGTAAAATTCTTTCAATTCGCTCAAAGAACTGTAAGTCTTCAAAATTATTAAGTACTAATGGATCCCAAATTTCTTCTAATTGGATATAATCTTTAGATCGAGCGAATGATTCTGCTGCTTGCTTTAGGTAAGAAATTGCCTTTGGTTTATCCTCTTCCAAAATGATAAGACCATATTTTTTAGCAATTTCAGGATTTTTACGATCGTTCTTAGCTAATTTTTCTAAAACAGGTTTTAGTTCTTTATTTTTATGTAACTTCTCTAATGCTTCCGCTTTAGCCTTGAGGGCTATCCTCTGTTCTCCATATTGAAGTATTTGATCAGATACATACTCCACTATTCCCCATTTGAAACTGAGCCTAAGTTGCTCTAAAAGAGATTTAATATGGGAAAAATCTTCAATTTTTTGCTGAATAAGAGAGATAATACCTGTAATGTATCTAGCTGAGACACTTTCTGGATGTAATTCAAGATGCTCTCTAACCACAGTATTTGCTTCTTCTAACTTTTCTATAGAAGAATAATATTGAACTAATTCATCATAAATCTTAAACTTTGTTATAGCAATATTATCAACTGTTATTCTTGTATATATTTCTTCGTTAAATAGTGTTGTCAGTTTTTGAAATTCATTTTGAATTTCTTTATCATTTACTAATACAGACTCTTGAGTCATTTAAAGAACTCCATTTCTTTTATTGTGAGGGATTAATTATTAAAAGGGAAATATGCGAGCGATTGAACCCACTAATGCAATCGTTTTAGAAACTCATATTTAGTAAAGAATAAAAGTTTTCTTTGAAAAGTAGCGATTGTTTGTTTATAGGCATAAAAACAAAAAAACCCCGGTTATGACTCCGGGGTAAATTTTGTGTAGTTTTTAGCTACTATGAAAGAGATTTCTTACTTACAATCTTTAGACGGTCTAAATGGATCTTTAAGAGCTTTTTCAATTCGATTTTTGTTTTCACAATCTTCTTTGTCAAAGTCTAAATCAGCACCATCAAAATGGTTCTCAAATGTATCAGTTAATACCCTTAACTCATCAAAGAAAAGAACTACTGGATCACCACCAGATCTAGCATTAGATCTTAGCTTGAATTGTTTAAATACAGCTGTTCTAGTTGAAGGATATGCATTAACAGATTGTGGAACACTTTGTAGCTGTGAAGACATTGGTCTCCATCCCACAAAATCAGTGTGTCCAAATTTGATTATATGAGTATTTCCCATATAATCTTCTACCCAACCTTCTAAATCATAATCTTGTCCTCTAGAACATACCCAAACAGAAATATGTCTTACGTGACCAGGAAATTCAATTCCATAAATGTCAAAAGAATTAGCAGTAGCTTTTGGATCTCTCTTATCGGGAGTCTGTTTAGCTTCATTTCTATCTACAACATTTTCAGAAATATAATTTCTCTTCCTGTTGATCTTGTATTTATCTTCTCTAGGAGGACGAATAGTAACTTCATTGTTTCCAGGATAAGTAAATTGAAACTTAACCCCTAAAACTTTTAGGTTCGCTTTGTCTGCCTTATTATCTAAATACTTTATGTCTTTTGGATATCCACCAGGAATTAACTTACCTTGTCTATATGCTTGAGCAGTTGCGGGTAAATCTGGATTGTATTTTTCTGCATTGGGAGTAGAAGGATAAGTTGTATAATTGATGTTATCTTTGTCTGTATATACTTCCCATAAACTTTCGTCCCAGTTTTCTAGAGTTACGGCCCTGAATTCCTTGATAGATACATCAACACCTATAGTTGATATATCATGTTTTTTTTCTGCGAAACCTATACCTATTGTACCAATAGCCAGGATAGAAAGTGCAGAAATTAATATAGTTATATTTTTTTTCTTCATTATATTACCTCTTATGATTTCTATCCTACCAGTTGTCTTTAACTTCAAATCCAGGATAAAGAGATTCTTGCTTGTCTGTTCTTATTTCTAAATCATCAACATAGAAGTAAAATTCACCAGCAGGCTCATTAACATCGCTTGTAACAAACAATGAAACAAAGCGAATGTTTTTATCCAAAACAGAAAATCTAGTACTTTGTGGAACAAATCCAGGGATAGGTGCAGTTAATTTTCTCCAACCAAAAAAATCGAGTCTTCCCAATCTTATGTTGTGAGTATTACCTTTGTAATCACGGAATTTAGCGAAGAGAGTATGTCTATATTTACGACCTAGTACCCAAACTGAAACCTGACGAGCTTTACCTTTAATGATAAACTCTTGTGGAGGGGCTACTTCAACTCTATCGAAACCTCGATTAGCAAAATATGTTTTAACACCGAGGATATGATTTTTTCCAATTCTTTCTTCTTGTTTAGCATCCGAATAAGAACCAGTTTTTACATCATAAGCATCAGGAGTTGATTTTTCATCAAATACATCCTTGATTAATCCCCTCTGAATCATCTTCAGAGTTTTGGTTTCACCAAGAGGACTGGTAGATTTTGCTTTCCAGTCTTCCGCCATTTCAAAGTCCTCGAGGGTTACTCTCTCCAGAGGCTCCACTGCGGTGGTTTTGTCTTGAGCGCCAACGTATGAAGCTGAAACTATCAAGATCAGCATCATAAGCAGTGTGTTCTTTAACTTCATTAGAAACTCTCCTTCATTCTATTTACGAAATTACAATAAAATTTCATTACTCTATCCATATCTATAAACCTAGGTAAAAATTCAAGTTATTACATTCTTTTTTTCTAGACAATAGACCCTACATTAGTATTCGGAACTTTCGTGAAGAATATAGAGAAGAATCCTGTTTTGTAATTCTTTAATTTTTTTTTATTAAAATAAATTTTCATTTTAGGCTGAATATATACCCAAGAAATAGATATTTTATCTATTTATACCAAAATTATATTATAGTTCAAAATTAAATACTCAAAAATGTTTTAAAAATATACAATGTTTTTATTTTTTATACTAAAAAATATTTATTAAAATTGATTTTTTTTGACTACCAATTCATATCCGTTTCATTGATTTTATTTTAAACTAAATTAAATCGAAACAGATTAAAATATCCTTATTTTTTCAATTCCAAACCTTTTTCTACAGCTAATACAATGTCTTTGTCTGTCATATGGAAGTACTGCATGAGCTCTTGCCATGTTCCTGATTTGCCGAACTCATCTTTCATGCCAACCTTTAAAATAGGAATTGGATAGGTCTCAGAAATAAATTCAGATATAGCTGAACCCAATCCCCCTATAATATTATGCTCTTCGCATACAACAAAAAGTCCTGTTTTTTTAGCTTCTTTTAGGAGGGCATCTTTATCGAGAGGTTTAATTGTTGCCATATTCAAATGACTGACTGAAATTCCTTTTTCTTCAAGAATTTTAGTAGCTTTTTCCGCTTCAATGGTCATTATGCCACAAGAAATTATTGTAGCTATTGTACCTTCTTTTCTTATTTCAGCTTTCCCGATTTGAAATTTATAATCTTTTCGGTCTAGAATAGGAAGATTCGGTCGCCCTACCCTTACATAAACAGGTCCCTTGTATTCATAAATTGCATGGATAACCTGCTTAGTTTCCTCATAATCAGAAGGACATATAACTGTCATTTCAGGAATGACTCTCATTATTGCAAAGTCTTCAATACACTGGTGAGAGGCTCCATCCTCACCCACTGTAATTCCTCCATGGGAAGCGACTAATTTCACATTTAAAAAAGGATAGGCAATACTGTTTCGAACAATTTCCCAAGCTCTTCCTGACAAAAACATTGCAAAAGAGGAAGCAAAAGGAACCAAACCGGAGAGAGCTAAACCAGCGGCATGTCCGACTAAGTTTTGTTCAGCCACACCCACATTGAAAAATCTTTCGGGATATTTCTTCTTAAAACCATTTGTTTTGGTAGAACCAGATAAGTCTGCATCGAGAACTACAATATTATCATGTAGTTCCCCTAATTCAACCAATGCATCTCCATATCCATCCCGAGTAGCCTTTAAACCAATTGTGGTAGCAGAAACTGAGCTCATTTTATTATCCTTTTAATGCTTCTACTTTATCCGTTTTTTCCCATGTGAAAGTAGATCCACTTCTACCGAAATGCCCGTATGCTGCAGTATCTAGATATTTTCTGCCAGGTTCGAGTAAATGCAAACTGTCAATAATTCCTTTTGGAGTTAGCTTGAAGTTTGCAATTACCCTTTTGGAAATTTCATCTTCAGGAATTGTGTTTGTCCCAAAAGTATCAACTAAAACAGAAACAGGTTGGGCAACCCCGATAGCATAGGCTAACTGAACTTCGCATTTTTTAGCTAAACCAGCCGCTACTACGTTTTTGGCTATGTATCTTCCTATGTAAGCGGCGGATCTGTCAACCTTAGAGGGATCTTTGCCTGAGAATGCACCCCCACCGTGCCTGCCCATTCCTCCATAAGTATCTACAATTATCTTTCTTCCTGTAAGTCCGGTATCGCCATGGGGTCCTCCGATTATAAAAACTCCGGTAGGATTAATGAAATACTTGGTATTTTTTAAAAAATCGCCCGGAATTACCTTTTTAACGCACTCTTCTATTACAGATTCCTCTATCTGTTTGTGAGTTGCCTCGGGAGTGTGTTGAGTTGAAATTACAATAGTATCAACCGAAACAGGTTTGTTATCTTTATAAATAAATGTAACCTGTGACTTTGCATCAGGTCGTAAAAATGATAGCTTTTTGCTATGTCGGAGTTGCGAAAGATTTTCTAATAACTTGTGGGAATAAAAAATGGGTGCAGGCATAAGCTCGGGAGTCTCATCAATGGCAAAACCGAACATCAACCCCTGATCTCCAGCTCCCTGCTCTTTATAAAGACCCTCTCCTTCGTTCACACCCTGGGCAATGTCCGGACTCTGGCGGTGAACATGGCTGGAAACAACAGCAAAATCTGCATCAAAATACATATTTATATCATTGTATCCTATATTACGAATAACATCCCTAGCTACTTCTGCTGTATCAACCTTACCATTACTGGTAATTTCCCCGGCGATGACTACTAAGTTTGTAGTCACAAGAGTTTCACAGGCTACTCTAGATTTAGGATCTTGGGAGAGAAATGAGTCTAAAATTGCATCTGAAATTTGATCGCAAACTTTGTCTGGATGTCCTTCAGAAACGGATTCTGAAGTGAAAATATAGTCTTTGAGAGACATAGGATACCTCAATATGTATAATATATATAGTAGATTTGTTAACTTTTTAGAATAGATAAAGAAGTGTTAGAATGCTCATTTATCAATTGATAATTTAAATTATTCAAGAAAAGCCCAAAACTCACTGTGTAATCACAAGAATTTTTTTAAAATCATTATAGTCAATTGATTTGTTCTAAGATTCTGGCAGGAACCAATCTTTAAATTCTTTTTGGTATTTTACAGGGATAAATTCGGTAAAAGTATATTCAGCTAATTTATGAATAGAAAAAGGATCACTTTTACAATACTCTTTTACTTCTTCAACTGAAACAGCTCTGGTAATTAAGATACCTCCCTCTCGGGGATTTTGAGGTCCTGATGCCATTAATATTTTTTTTTCATAACCAGAATCTAAAAATGATCTATGCTCAATTAGATATTTATCAATCTCTTCGATAGGTACTAAATATTTTAAAGTAACGATTATATGTTTCATAGACTATTTAGACTAGAACTCTTAAATTTTATGTCAAATTGTTTATGATATTTAATTGTTATTTTTAGAGACAGTTGGTTATATAGAAAGAAAATTGACTCTGATAAAAGATGAAAGTAAGGATATCTGACATTATAATCACAGAGAGGATTCGTAAAATTCCGGGTGACCTCTCCAGCCTAAAAGAATCAATTAAAAATGTTGGATTATTGAATCCAATCATCATTGATTTAGATAATCATCTAATCTCAGGGCTACGAAGATTGGAATCAGTAAAACAATTAGGCTGGGAATACATTGAAGTTAGAATTTTAGATGTTCGTTCAAAAAGACAAAAAATATTAATTGAATCAGAAGAAAACTCTCACAGACTTGATCTCTCAGAAGAGGAAGTCTTGAGATATAAAGAATTATCTAGAAAATATTCAGGAACAGGACTTACTCATTGGATTAACTATTGGGCAGAGAAACTGGTTCTAGAATTAAGGAGAAAAGTTAAATGATTTGGAAGGAATATTTCAAAATAAATTTTAATAAACCAATTGAAGATGAAATAATTAAATCTTTGCGCGAAAAAAAGAAAAGATTCGAAGATGCACTTACAAAATGTTACTCACGCCTGGAAACGATAGAAATATGTACGAGTAACTCTAAACCAGAGGATGCGCTTCTTTTGTCTAAAGCTTTGAACTTAGATATATTAAATATGCTCTTAGATTATTATGATGAGAATAAAATTGATTCCATTGGAGTAAATACTAATTATTCTTATAAATTGAAAAATGCCACAATCTCTAAACTTTTCCAAGATTATTTAAACTCTGTAAATTTAGAAAATTTAGAAGAAGAAAATATTTTAAAAATTGAAAGCTCATTATCTGAATTACTTTATAAATTAGAAAAAGAATTAAAACCATCTTTTGAAAATCCAATTGATAATTTCAAAAAAAGAATCTATGCTCAGTCTATATTATTTTTAATCATATCACTTATTTCAGCAGGATCTATTTTAAAATATTACATAGACACACGACCTCTTAAAGAAGATTTTGTAGGTGTTAGTTACTCAGAGGATAAAAATACTCTCCCCCCAATGGAAGATGTTACTACAGTTTCAATTAAACCCGAAAACGGATGGGAAACAAAAAAGATTTCCTTTACTGAGCCAAAAAGCATTGAATTATTAGAAATTGATCCTATTCATCAGAATAAAGCTAGGATACAATTGAAAGATCTAAAGATTTATGATGAGAAAGGTGTGATTTTATATCAAAAAGATCTACTAATTGATAATTCAGGCTTATCTGAATTGTTAAAATTTTTAAGATCAGAAGAGATAGTTCCGGGTAAAATTGTTATTGGAAGGGCGGTTGAAATGGAGTCGATAGGTCCTAATCCAAAAATATTTTTTACATTTGATAAAAAAATTGAAAAAGTATCACAGATTGAATTTAGCATAAGATCTACAAAACGGATAAATAAGTTTCAGGATTAAATATGATAAAAAATTATTTAATCTTGATGAGAATTCATCAATGGATTAAGAACTCAATCTTATTTGCAGGTATCATATTTGCTAAAAAAATTAATGATGTAGATTTACTTATTAATGTTATCTTTGGTTTTATTTTATTTTCTTTAATAGCAAGCTGTCAATATGTATTCAATGATTATTTAGATAGAAAAGAAGATGCATTACATCCCGAAAAGAAAAAAAGGCCTCTAGCATCGGGTGCTATTGATCCTTCAACAGCTCTTTTTTTTACAGTCTTTCTATTATGTGCTTCTTTTATCCTATCCTATTATCTCAACCCTACTTTTTTCTTTATAGTTTGCTTTTATTTTTTATTTAATTTAGTTTATAGTTTTTATTTAAAACATTTAGTGATACTAGATGTCATGTCAATCAGCATTGGATTTGTTTTAAGGGCAATAGCTGGAGCAGTGATAGTAAATGTAAGGTTTTCATCCTGGTTACTACTCTGCACATTTATGCTTTCGTTGTTTTGGGGATTCAGCAAAAGACGGGGAGAGTTAATTTTACTCGATGGAGAAGCTGGCTCTCATAGAAAAATTTTACAGGAATATTCTGTTGTCTATTTGGACTTAATGATGGGCATATCTTCGACTATGACTTTAATGAGTTATGTATTATATGCTGTTAGTCCTGAGACTAAACAACACCTAGGTACTGATAAAATATTTATAACAATACCAATAGTTGTTTATGCAATATTTCGAAGTCTCTACATAACTTATATTAAGAACATGGGTCATAATCCAACGAAAGCGATACTAACAGATGTAAGCGTTTTGGTATCTGGGCTCTTATGGATATTGTTGATTTTATTTTTAATGTATTTTGATTCTAAATTAAATTGGTTCCAAATTTAATTTAATTTATGGACATAAACTATAAATCAATTTTGAAAAATTCAGTTTTTCAAAATATTTTTATTATAATCATTTTTATAATATTTGGATTTATTTTAGCTATATTTAATAAAAATAAGGTATCTCAAAATAACCATATTGTTCTAGATAAAATTGAATTTATAGAAAATAAAGATAAGATTCTTAACAATCGAAATTCAACCATTATATATATATGGGCAACATGGTGTGGAGTTTGTAAAACTAATCAACCTTTAATAAAATTAAACTTTAAACTTTCATCCTATTTTAATATTAATTTTATAACTCTAGAAGAAGGGGAAAACTTAGAACTTCTAAAATCATATTTATCAGAAAATAAATTGCCTTATCCCGTTGGATTACTTACAGATGAGATAAGCAATATATATGAGATCAAGGAATATCCATCTTATATTTACCTAGATAGATCCGAAAATGTAGTTTTGAAAGAAACTGGATTGCTTAATCCTTTGAGTTTTTTACTTAGGATTTTTTACTTAAAAATAATTTAACATTTTTATGTTCACTATTTATTCTTTAAATAAATTAAAAAAAGAATTTTTAGATTCATTAAAATCTAGATATGCTCGCGCAAATCAAAAGAATAAAATTTCAAATATATATAAAAAAAATTTCAATTATTATGAGAAGAATATTTCTTATGCAGGAATGGAGACTTGGCTAGATAGTCTTGATGAAAAATTATTTTTTGAAGATGCACTTCTTATCTTAGAAAAGCTACATTCGGAAAATGATTTAATTCAATTCAAGGAAGATTTATTATATTCTATAAAAAATAATTTTAGGGATGAAGATTATAGATTTAATTTAATTGAAAATTCTCAATTATCAATTAAAGAATTAAAAAGTAATATATTATTAATTATTAAAGAATTAGATAGCTTTCTAAGTAGTATTAATATAGATTTCATTGCAAATAATAATTCGGATTTCTATTCTAAAACCAATGGTAAACCTTCTAAATTAGGATTAGACACTAAATTAATAAAAATAAAGATCCCTAAATCAAAATTAATTCAGATAAATGAAGCGGAAAAAGAATTGTCTATAAATTGGAAATATGGCTATGATTTATATAAATCGTTAACAAATAAAATAGTTATTATATCTTCTCCGGATTTAGTTAGTTATAGCCATTTTACAGAATTTGGAATATCCTACATCAATGTGATTGATAGAGATTTATTTGAAACGATAGATGATTTAGTCCATGAAAACTCGCACCATCATTTAAACTTGATCATAAAGAAATATAAACTTTTAAAAAATGTAAATGACAATCGAGTGTTTTATTCCCCATGGAGACAATCATTGAGAAGCACATATGCAATACTTCACTCAGTGTTTACATTTAGCTATGGAGCTTTATTATTTGAAAATATTTTAAATAATCCCTCCCCATTTATGAAAAATAATCTCGAAAGAGTAGCCTTTAGATTTTTAGAAGAGTCTATGATGTTAACCTACTCCTTACATGACTTACAACAAGTAGAGACTAACTTTTATAAAAAAGGTATTTCTATTCTTAACGTTTTGTTGAAACAAAATAAAAATGCCAAATTAAAATTAAATTCTGCTAATAAATTAATAAAATCAAAATTATATAAAAAAAGACTTTCCGAACTTGAAAATAATTTAAAGATAGCAATAAAAATATACAGATAATTTTTAAAAAATGGTTTGGTTACATGCAAGTAAATAAAGAAATAATTAATGATATACATTTATTTGAAATTGAAGGGGAAGTAGGACTCTACACAGTTACCGAACTAAAAGAATTAATAAACTCCTGTATAGATGAAGGGAATCTTAAAATAATTTTAGATTTCAGAAACTCCTCACACATTGATTCATCAGGATTTGCTTTGATTTTTAATATCAATAATAAGTTAATTCAAAAATCTTCAAAATTGAGAGTGCTAGTTGATAAAAAGAAAACTCTTTTATTTCAACACTTTACAGTTGAAAAAAAGATGGATATTTTTCATGAGAAAGAGACTGCAATAGGATCTTTTTCTTAGTATTATAGATGCTAGTAGATAATAGTCTAAAAGAGAAAGCTCTGAGTATCGGGTTTGACTTATTTGGAGTATCTAAGGCTATAATTCCGGAAAAAGCAAAAAATGATTTTGAAGAATTTATAAAAAATAAATACTATGGTTCCATGTCCTGGTTTCCAGAAAGATGGGAAATCAGAAATAACTTTTCAAACCTAGGCCTAGAACCTAAATCAGCAATTTGCCTCGGTGTTATTTATAATTCTATCAATCATAAAAATATACTAAATAATATTAAAATATCTAGGTATGCGACTGGAAGAGATTATCATAAAGTTTTGAAAGACATGGGAAAAGAATTTATAAATTTTCTTAAAATAAAATTTCCCTCTTCAAAATTTAGACAAGGAGTAGATACTTTACCAATAAGTGAAAAAGTTTTATCTGAAAATGCAGGTTTAGGCTGGATAGGAAAAAATACAAACTTAATATCAAAACAAATAGGATCTTATTTTTTTCTGAGCGTTATTTTAACAGATCATGAGCTATCTGTGGACAATAAGTTAAATTTTGATTGTGGAAGTTGTTCTAAATGTATTGACGCTTGTCCTACAAATGCTCTTTTTGAACCATATAAAATTAATGCATCCTTATGTATCTCGCATACAACCATAGAAAATCGTGATGATTCTATACCTGAAAACTTAGCAAATAATTTACAAGGATGGGTTTATGGTTGTGATATCTGTCAAGAAGTTTGTCCTTGGAATATAAGAGCGGAAAGAAAAAATATTTTTTCAAAAATTTCTGATTTTGAACCACTAGAAGTTTTTTATTCAGAAGAAAAGCTACTAGGTCTTACAGAAAATGAATTTAATAAAATTACTCTAGAAAGTGCAATTTCTAGAATTACATATAAACAATGGAAAAGAAATTTATCTTATTTTATTAAAAATGAAAAAGAAAAAAATAAGTAATAATAACCTAAAATCCTTAGATACTACATTAAATAATTCTAATTTAGAATACTCTAATATAACTATAATACAGCAAAACTTATTAAAATGGTATAATAAAAATAAACGCGATTTACCATTTAGAAAAGATAAAAATCCCTATAAAATATGGGTAAGTGAAATCATGCTTCAACAAACCAGAGTATCTGCAATGCTCTCATCGTACTACAATTTCATAAAAGAATTACCAGATATCTCATCACTTGCAAATGCATCGGAAGAAAAAGTAATTTCTTTATGGAAGGGATTGGGTTATTATTCAAGAGTAAAGAATCTAAAAAAGGGTGCTGAATATATTTTAGATAATTGCAAAGGAGTCTTTCCAAAGGAGTTAGATATATGCTTAATGATTCCAGGAATAGGATCCTACACTGCTAATGCAATATTATCCATCTCATTCAATTTACCTTTTGCTGTCTTAGATGGGAATGTAAAAAGAGTATTGAGTAGACTTTTTTTGTATGAAAATAATATCTCATTAAATAGTTCTCATAATGAGCTACAAATTTTAGCCAATAAATTACTGAACAAAGAAGAGCCAGGGGATCATAACCAAGCAATGATGGAATTAGGTGCACTAATTTGTACACCTTTTCCTAATTGTAATACATGTCCTCTAGTTACTGAATGTATTTCTTATAAAAATGGAATGCAAAATTTTATTCCGATAATTAAAAAGGAAGATAATAGAATTTCAATTGAATTGAGATTTTATTTATTAAAAAATAGAAATAATAAATTACTAATTTATACTGATAAAAATAGAAGATTCTTTAAAACCATTCCAAGTTTACCCTTTTTAATTTTTGGCAAAAGTTTATCTGTTAAATATGAAGAACCAAACAAATTTCGTAATGATTTTCTTAATTCAATAAAATCAACTCCTAGGTATCTAAAAAAGAAACATTCGATCACAAATCATGATATTACACTTTCATATATAATGGAAACTATAGATGACTTTTCTGTTTTCCCTAATGATTCTATATTCATTAAATTAGAAGAATTAGAAGAAAATTTCCCCTCATCGATTGCAAAAAAATTGTTAAAAGAAATAATAGAAGATTCTTTATTTTAAGTTAAAATTATTCTTTTTGTTACCTTAGTTTTATTAAATTCTCGCGTTTTATTTCAAAAAGATTTCATTTAGGATACGTATTTAAGAAAATCATTCTACTTAAAAAAAATTAAATTTATATTTTTTTTACTTTTTTTCAAATTTCAGCTTATAAAATGAACACATGGAAAAAGAAATCACTTCTAAGATTAAAAATTTTTTAGGAGTCAAGTCAAAAAAGAAACCTAAAAAAATCAATTCTCATAAGATTAAACTGCGCAATACATTAATAACTGATTATGAATCGATTAAAGAAAT
>CANGZW010000088.1 GCA_947458405.1 Leptospiraceae bacterium | reverse complement strand
TAAAAGCCTGGAAATAAAGGCTCCTTCTGAAGACTTACTTGACTGAAAGGTTTCCATGCTATTCCTATTTGACCTGCTTTGACTGTTGTTCCGCAATTAATTAAAATAGCAAAAAATAGTAAAAAGATAATAAATTTTATACTAGAAAATAAAATCTGATGTGATCGAAAATCTCTCATCTAATTTACTCCTTTAATCTGAACTTTCAAATTCAATTGTAAAACTTGATATTTCTGAAACTTTTTGATAATCTAAAAAACATTGAAAAGATCTCTTTTGATTTTTTTTGAATCCTGTGATACTCATTTTTCCAGTAGTTAAAAGTAATCCTTTTGAATCATAAAAATTTAATTTAAAATAGCTTACATTCATATCTTTACCGGATTGATTGAGTAATTCACCATTCATTTCTAGAAATGTAATTTGATCTTTAAAATGAACATTAATAAAGTCAAAATTTCCATCCAATGTTGGCTTAGAATTTAATGAGTATTCAAAAAACAGGAAAAACAAAAAGAACTTAAAGAGTTTCATGCTATATCTAGGATTTAATATTTTTGTGAAATGTCAACTTTCTATTCTTTTTTGAATATTTAATCGAATAAGAATTGATAGAAATATTTTATGAGTAAAAATATTCATAAAGATAGGATATATATGAAAAACCCAGGGCTACAAAATTACGATTTAAGTAATTATAAGGGAGTTAAGGATAAAAATTTATATTTAGAAGATACGACCTTAAAGCATATTGTGAATAGGTTTACTGAGAACTTAATGGAATCAGAAAAAAATGATATAGAGAAACATATTACTCAATATGGAAGTCTTGTCGGGGGTATCTTAAACTCTCTCACAGAAAAATCTCATAAGGAGGGTAAATATGGAGAGATTAATAAATTCAATTCAATTGGAGAAAGAGTCGATGAGATAATTTATTCTTCTGAACAAAATGAATCCCGAAAGATCTCATATGAATATGGAATAGTAAATCTAGATTTTCATGAAAATTGGAAATATCCATTTCACATAACACATCGTTATATACTTGCTTATTTATTAAATTTAAATGGGGAAGGTGGTGTTGCCTGTCCTTTAGCAATGACTGATGGGATGATACTAGCCCTAAAAAAAATTGGAACGGAGAAACAAAAAGAAAAATATTTACCCTTAATTGCAGGTGAAAACAGTAAATCACATTTTTTTGTTGGGCAATATGTGACAGAAAGAGTGGGTGGAAGCAATGTGGGAGCCAATAGAACTATTGCTACAAAAAGTTCAAATGGAAAGTGGATACTAAATGGGGAAAAATGGTTTTGCTCAAACCCCGGAGATTTATGGGTCACAACCGCTAGAATAGAAGAAAGTAATACAATTGGAATGTTTTTAGTATCACGTTATAAAGAAAATGGAGAATTAAATGGGCATCATCTTTTAAGAAAAAAAGATATTATTGGATCTAGGGGAAAAGTTACTGCTGAAGTTATTTATGAAGATCTAGAAGCTGAGGAATTAGGAAGACCATCTCACGGACTTGCTAATCTCATAAAATATATAATCACAATTTCAAGAATTCATGTTGGTATTGGAGCTAGTTCTGGTGCAAGAAGAGCTGTAATGGAAGCTCTTCAATACGCAAAACATAGAACAGCCTACGGAAAAAGTCTTTTGGATTTTTTTGTTTATGAAAGAAATCTATGTGAAATGCAAATTGAAGTGACTGCTTTGACATTTAGTAATTTTCGTTCCATTTTCCTTTGGGAAAAAGAAACTCCGGCTAATGCAATCACAATTCCCTTGATGAAGTACATATCATCCTCCGTAGCTACTAAACTTAGTCATTCTGCTATTTTATGTTTGGGTGGGAATGGAATAATTGGAGACTTTTCTCTTCTTCCCCGGCTACTAAATGATTCGATTATCAATGAATCATGGGAAGGGACTCATTTTTTACTTACTGAGCATATTTTAAAGGCATTTGATAAACAAAAATCTCGGGAATCTTTTTATGAAGAGGTAAATCTATCAATGGATTTAATAAATGTAGTACCTAAAAATATTTATGATTTTCAAAAAGAGATGATATCACAATTGAGAGAAATGTTAAATTATTCAAAAGAAGATCGAGAGTTCTACAGAGAAAAAATAAGTGATTTATCTTATCAAATATTTAGTCTTTCAAATTTAATCAAAGAATTTATATATGACTATGAAAAAGGTAGTAAAGATAGTATCTATTTACTATTTTGTGAATGTTATGTTGATTTAATAAAATACGGTAAATCAGGCGTACTACCAAAAAATAGTAAAATAATGTCCAAAGAAAATAGATCACTTATTATTAATTATTAAATTTTATTTTGTTATGAATTAACAAAATTGATTTTCGAACTGGATTAAATATTGGGAGCCTTGCCAATCTTAAAAACTGAAAAGTTAAGAGAAGGATATAATCTAATACAAAAACTGTCTTTTCTTTATTAGGTGATTTGTCATACAAACAATAATAAATAACTGCGAGCTCGAGTATCCAAAAAAGATCGGGAATTATTTCGGAAAGTTCATCGGGGAATTTCTGATTTGTATTTTCAATTGCATACTTAAAGCTTTGAATTTCTCTATTTCTTAAATCATTTGATTCTTCACTGAAGGGAGATAGAGGACTTTTTGGGTCGCCTGATAATTTAGCCAGAATATGCAAAAAATTAGCATGGGGTATAAACTGTTCGATCTTATATTTAAAGATATGACGAATCCTATCCCTAAAGTCACGATTGGACTCACAAAACTTTTTACTTTCTTCTTCGGAGTCTTTCTGAACGAGTTCATAGAAATGAAAAACGATATCATCTTTAGATTTAAAATGATAATAAGCTAGACCTAAGGAAACTCCAGCCTCTTTGGCTATCATTCTCATTGTTGTTTCTTCATATCCATGGGTTTGGAATAATTGAATGGCAGATTTGTAGATCTCAGTTCTGGTGTTCTTTGACTTTTCTGTTGTCTTTCTCATGTAAATAGGTGACCCAGTAGCGACACATGATATCCGGTCAAAAAAATTTGTAAAGCTAAATGAGAAATATGTTTGAGAAAAATTTCATTTTTTGTTAAAAAATGAAAATAGGAAAATTGTTTAGTATTACAATTTAGAATCTATCAAATAGTAAGAAATTTTTCAAATTCCTAAGAATGACAGACTCTATGTAATTTTAAAATTTATGATTTTGGGCCGAGGGGACCCAATTTTTTCAATAACAGATCATTCACGAGTTTTGGATCTGCTTTACCTTTCGATTCTTTCATTACCGCTCCCACTAAAGAGCCCAAGACCCGATCCCGTCCTTTTTTCCATCCTTCCACAGCTTCGGGATTTTCGGAGATCGCTTTGTCTACAATTCTTTCTATTTCCTTGTCATCACGTACTACGGAGAGTCCCTTGGCCTGGATTATACTTTGGGGGGAGTCTTTGGTAGTAAGCATTTCTTCAAAAACAGTTTTTGCAATTTTTCCAGAGATTTCCCCTTTTGATATGAGGGAAATTAACTCACCAATTCTTTTGGGTTCAATTGGAAACTCGGTAATACTGATATTTTCTTTATTAACTATGCCTAAAATTTCATCTTTTACCCAATTGGAGGATTTTTTTGCATCCTTTGAATACTGAAGGGTG
This sequence comes from Leptospiraceae bacterium, assembly GCA_947458405.1. Lineage (GTDB taxonomy): Bacteria > Spirochaetota > Leptospiria > Leptospirales > Leptospiraceae > JACKPB01. The sequence continues at coordinate 12,149 of CANGZW010000088.1, read as the reverse complement.
ATTTCAAAGTATTCTGCAATTTCCCTTTCGGATGTAAGAACCTCAGCATCATAGGTGGGAAGGCCTAAGTCTTTTTCGTATCTTTCTTTTTTGGCCTGGGGTAGCTCGGGAAGTGTTGCCCGGATTTCTTCCACATACTCTCGAGTTAAAACTATAGGAGGTAGGTCGGGATCCGGAAAATATCGATAGTCATGGGCCATTTCCTTGGTTCTCATAGGAACTGTTTTTAATGCATTTGCATCCCAAAGCTTGGTCATTTGTGGAAAAGTGAGGTTACGGGCATATTGATCTTTTTGCCATTCTACTTCATAGTCAATTGCCTGTTTAACAGCTTTGAAAGAGTTCAAATTTTTAATCTCAATTCTAGTTCTAAATTCTGTAGAGCCCTTGGGTCTGATTGATACATTTGCATCACAACGGAGAGATCCTTCTTCCATATTGCAATCGGAAACTCGAATATAGCTCAAAATACTTTTCAAGGTAGTTAAATAGAGATAGGCTTCTTCACTGGAACGCATTTCTGGTTCGGAGACAATTTCTATTAAGGGGGTGCCTGCTCGATTCAAATCAACATAAGAAAATGGAATGGAGGGGTCAGCTGAGTGCATGAGTTTTCCGGCATCTTCCTCCAAATGAATTCTGGTTAAATTGACAACCTTGGTTTCACCCTTATCTTTTAGGAAAAAACTTATCTTTCCACCAACGCATATAGGTTTATCGTACTGAGAAATTTGGTATCCTTTTGGAAGGTCAGGGTAGAAATAATTTTTTCGGTCAAATTTAGTGAAAAGTGTAATACTTGATCCCAGAGCTAGACCCGCTTCTACCGCCTTTTTTAAAGCAGACTCATTTAATACGGGCAGGGTTCCCGGAAGACCATAGCAAACTGTTGAAACCTGTGTATTCGGGGATGCCCCAAATACTGTGGGACTCTCCGCAAAGATTTTGGTTTTGGTATTCAGTTGCGCATGGACTTCTAGCCCAATGATTACTTCTATCTCCATTGTATATTCCTTAAATCATAAAATTTTTCATAAACTCAGAGACTTTATCCACAACAGGGTTATAGGGGGGATAAAGTAATCTGACTGTGCTCAAGAGTCCCTGACGGAGAATTGCTCTTTCATGAGAAAATGCTTTAAATCCAAAAATTCCATGATAGGATCCATGTCCGCTGTGATTTACTCCTCCAAAGGGAAGATGAGCATTTGCCAGATGAATAATTACATCATTGATGGCTACTCCTCCCGAGGAAGTATTTTGTAAGACATTATCGATATTTCTATCACTGTTTGAAAATATATACAGGGCCAGTGGTTTGGGTCTGGAGTTAATAAAAGTGATAGCATCTTCAATATTTTCATAAGTTATAATAGGGAGAATAGGCCCAAAGATTTCTTCCTCTAAAATATCTGAATCTTCGGGAACATTTGTTAAAACAGTTGGATGAAAAAAATTTGTTTCCGCATCATTGTCTCCATCAATTTCAATTTTAGCCCCTCTATCTACTGCATCACTCACAAGATCTGAGAGTCGTTTGAAACTTTTCTTGTTGATAATTCTACAAAAATCGGGGTTATCTATGAGTTGTTTGCGATTGGTTTCATAAAAAACTTGTATGGACTCTCTCATACCTTTGATAAATTTATCCAATTGACTCTTATGTACAAATGCATAGTCGGGCGCTACACAGGTTTGTCCCGCATTTAATACTTTGCCCCAGAGAATTCTTTCGGCTGCGAGTTTTATATCACAGGTTTCATCAATTATAGCAGGACTTTTGCCACCGAGTTCTAGAGTGACTGAAGCCAAATTATTCGCAGCTTTTTGCATCACAATTTTACCCACCTGTGTGGAGCCTGTAAAAAAGATATGATCGAAAGGCAATTCAGTTAAAAGTTCTGATACTCTATAATCCCCTTGAAATACGGAAACTTCTTCTTCGACAAAGACAATTTCTACTAGTTTTGCGATAATTTCTGATGTAGCTGGCGTAAATTCAGAAGGTTTGAGTATTACAGTATTTCCCGCACCAATGGCAGAAATGAGTGGAGTAATCGCTAAATAAAATGGATAATTCCAGGGGGAAATCACTAAAGATACACCCTTGGGTTGATATTGTATTTCACTTCTAGTACCAAATAGTGTGAGGGGTGCATCGACGGGTTTATTATTCATCCATGAGGAAAGATTTCGTATTACTTCTCCAATTTCAGTGAGGGTTGGTAATATTTCTGTGAGATCAGATTCAGCACTTGCTTTTTTAAAGTCTTCCTTAATTGCCCTTCGAATATCATCTGCATGTATTTCGATTATATCTTTTAATTTTTTGAGTTTGATTATTCTTTGTGAGGCAGTGGTTTTTCTAAGTTCTAGAGCATATTTTTTTTGTTTTTGAAATACGGAAAGAATTCTATCTCTATATTCATTGCTTAACTCATTTGATTTTGTTGAGTTTCCCCTGCTAGATACTTGTTTTTTGACTTTTTTTGTGGTACGATCTGTATTGACAGACATTTCCTTTTCTTCGAGACCCATTTTCTTAGTCCTCCGGTTTAATTAAAATTTTTCCTGCACTCATGTTATTTTTGTAGTACTCGATTGCTTCAAACCCACTTTCGAGTTTAAATCGTTTATTGATATCAGATTTAAAATAAGATTTAAGCAGTTGTTGTGCTTCTTTGCTATGAGCTGAAAATTCTTCGGGTGTAAGAGAATTTATCCAAAAATTGAGCCAGAATCCTTCGATAGTTTTCTTTTGAAAAATAAAGACTCCCGGTTGAATATTCAAAGATTCTTCCGATAAATTTCCGTAACTCACCATGTTTGTTTCTGCCGGAGAAAGCTGAAATATTTTACTAGCCACCTCACCACCGACAGCGTCTATAAAATAATTAATCTTTAGTTTTCTTGATAATTTTATAAACTCTTTGTCAAAATTTGGAGAAGATGAATTCAATACAAATTCAGCCCCCTCTGCTTTGACCTGTTCAATTTGATCTTCTCGTCTTACGATATTCAATAGGGGAAGATTTCTCCCTTTTGCAAGACGGATTATCATTTTTCCAAGGGCACTTGCACATGCAGTTTGCACAACACCTGTGGAATTTTTATTTTTGGCCAGCTCCAAAAGGGCATAAGCGGTGAGAGGATTTACAAAAAACATAGCTCCCTCTTCAAGAGAAACTGAATCCAAAAGGGGAATACAATTAGAAATATCCGTTGCCATGTATTCGGCAAAGGTTCCATCCCCTAAGTAGCCCGCAACGCAGGCAACCCTATCCCCCAATTTTAAGGAAGAAGATGCCGATCCGAGACCAACTACGGTTCCCGAACCCTCAAAACCGGGAACAACGGGAAGCTTTTTCTTAATACCATAAAGTCCCCTAAAAAACATGAGATCAGAGGGATTAATTGAGGATGCATGAATTTTTACTAAAGCCTGACCTTCTTTTAATTTAGGAACTTGCTTTTCAATGAATCGAAAGGAAGAAGACTCTCCTGAATACTCGGTAATTTCGAGTGCCTTCATAGTCTCCGGCAGTATATTTGGCATATTCTTAACTCGTCCCCTGTTTTTAGGGAATTGTCTATCGAAAAAAAAAGAAAAATTTCACTATTCTGAACGAGTTTAATTTTATAATATTATGGAAAAAGTTGGAAAGGGAAAATTAAATCAAATCTAAAACTCCATCTATTTTTGATTTATCATATCCGAATGCCAGTTGAACCTTAGATATGAAATCTTTTTCTTTTTTGTGAAAGGATCCATCTATTCCTGCCATCCCAAAAAGGAGTAGCAATGCTTCTTCCCTTTCTTCCTTTTTTAAGATATCCAATGATTCCGAGATTACCTCTTCATCAGTTTTTTTGAGAACCTTCGTTAAAATTTCAGAGAGACTGATTCCAAGCCCAGGTCGGGGAAATTCGGCGGAGGATTCTTCAATCATTACAGAGAGAGATTGGATTTCATTTTTCATGATTTTTCCATCGGCTACCATCATTCGAATTAAAAGGGGAATGATAGCCCCTGTAAGCTCTGCATTCTGAAATCTTTGTGTAGGGTTCAAATTGGATTCCTTAATTCAAATTTCTTAGTTTAGACGAATAAGATTAAAATAAGTTCTTATAACCTAAAAATTGTTTTAAAAAAAAGAGAATCTCTCTCAGTTTTAAACCTCTAAGACTTTGAATTCTGATTATTTACAATTCTGGATTATGTCAAATATAAAAATAAAATTAAATCCAATATTTTCACATTTTATTTAAAATTTAGAATTAGATGTAAGTTTATAAATTTTTTTATAAAAAAATCAGAAATATTTATAAAATTTAGAAATATATAGGTAGGAGAAAAAAATGAAACTTCTACTTGTATTTTTATTCTTATATTGTAAGGCAGAAATTCCTAAAAAAGATTTTATTGGGAATAAAAGTGATACAATTTCAGTCAATTTTAATTATGGTGTAAAGCCTGAAAATCCATTTTATTCAACAGAATCTGAATTATGGAAACCTGTACTACAAGAGAAAGATGTTAATACCTGTATTTTTTCTCATCCGACTATTTTTGTAGAAAATGAGTTGGGGTTATCTTTAAAGATATGCTCAGAGATATTTGCGAATGAGAAAATACTCCTTGAGAGTATATTAGATGGAAGTAATAAAAGTATCACATTAAATTCTGAAGATAAAATAAAAGTAAATAGTATTACACTTTCTGAAATAATTTCAGACTGGAAGGATAATTTACCAGATTTTATATTGACGGGCGATAGGTTTTTAGAAACAGAAAGAATAACTTCTATTTTAGTTCCTGATATTTTATTTTCATTATATGGAAATGAAAAAAATATAAATTCAAGTTATTCTTTAGCTTATTTTAGTATTTGGAAGAATAAAGACTACTGGAATTTTGCATTTCCTGAGGAGTTTATTGGAGGAAGAAAATCTTCGATTTCTTATTTGGTTATCTCAATTCGAGAAACAGAAATAAATTTAAAAATAGATGAGATAAGTAGTTTAATTCAAAAAAGTAATACAAAAAATTTAGAAAACTGTAAAAATGATCCTATAGAATTTACAGAATATATACCTGTGAGTTCAACAATTACTGCTAAATTTATTGAATGGAAAAATCCTAATAAAACACCAATTTGTCTCTCTAATTTTGATCTCGGAATCAATGATAAAATTAAATCAAACAAAATAAAAACAGGATTTTTATTACCAAATGAAGTTGTTTTAATAGGGGAAGATAGCTCTAAATTAATGATACACTCAGATATTCAATTGGAATGGAAGGAATTAAAAGAGGATTCAAATATTATTTTTATTACAAAAGATTATAAAATTAATTATAAAAATGAATATCAAAAACCCATTAAATTTGAGGAAGGAGAAGTATCTATTAAAAATAATAACAAACAGTGTAGTAGTGTAATTAAATATTCTAAAAATACAAATATTTGTGCCGATCCCGGAATTGATACTTCAATCTCAAAAAATCAATGCAATATAAGTGATTTCAAATTAACCGAAATAAATATTAATTCTATAAGTTCAGATATTTATTCTAAATATTTAGAAATTAATTATACAGGTGAGTTAAGTTGTGATTTAAGTTCTGTGAGCATAATTATTGATAATTTATATATTCCATTGTCATTAAATAAAAAAAATATCACAAAAAATGAAATAATTATTTTAGGAAATCCTGAAGTTTTTCAGAATATAAGTATAATAAAGAGAGATCTTAATTCACTCAATCTTTATTCGAAAGTTAAAATAATAAATAATAATAATATTCTACCTTTATATGAAAAAGAATTACTTACAAATGAATTTTTATTAAAATCTAGCTCAGGAATCTCTTATACACTTATTCCTTTTGAAAGTACATGGAAAATTCATCCTCCTTATTTCTCTAAAAATATAAAGTCAGGTTTTCAAGAAAAAATCATTGGAAGTCCTGGCGAACTAAATTACTACCAAAGCCAGAAACAAAATGGATACATATCTGAAATAAATTTATTAGGTTCCTATTCAAGTGTAGATTCATTTACAACAGATAAATTTATAGAGTTGGACTTATTCAAAAATGGAAACTATATTTTACTCTTAAAATATTTTAATGGAAATATAATAAATTTAGAAATACCACCCCTTTTAAAGAATAGTAAATTAGTTATTACTAAAAATAAATTAAGTTGTTTTCCAAATACTGAAGTTTACATCAATGATTTTATAAATATATCAAAAGATATTGTAGAGTTAGAGCTTTATTCTGAAAAAGTATTAATAGATAAATTAATTATAGACAATATTAGCGGATTTGGTTTTGAAGATCGGACTGCTAGAATACGAAAAAGTTATGCAAGAACGGATAATTTGAATAGTTGGAAAAATTCATTTAATTATTTTTTTGCAGACTATATCAATCCAATTTGCTATCCCTATACACATGGATCTCCCGGTTTTACAAATTCATATTCTGAGTATATAGAAAAAAGTGAAAGAAACAATGAAATAATTAGTATTACAAGATTTTTTCCCTCTATTTTTCCATTGGAGGTATCCAATTTTTCCGTCTATAATAATTTAAAAGTAACTTCTAATCTTAAAGATAATTTTTATAATAAAAGTTTGGAATTTTCTATCCCTTTATCTCCTTTTGATTTAGATAGCTTACTTTTTGTTAAGTGGATGGATTCTTTAGAATTAAATCTCCTATTACCTGTATCTCTTAATATACAGGCTGTATTACCTTTGCCTACTAATATACAAAATGAATGGATAATGATCTGCAATAAATATAATAATTATGAATATATAAAAAATTATGAAGTACAGGATAATACTCATTATGATAAATTGATTCCATATGGAATTAGATTTCCAACTAAATATCCACTGAGTAGCAATAATTCTAATTTTTCATTGGTGAAGGATGGATTAAATTTTAACGAATGCGGGTATATTATAGACCCTGATGCTTCCAACCTAGCATTAAGATCTTTGGGTAATTACACAATACCTATTTTTACAGTGAGTGATGATTTTTCCATTGGAAATGGTATTTCTGCAGATGAGTCATTGAACTTATATAAAATAAAACAAGGAAACAAAGTATTAGTTTCGAATTATGGAAATCAATTTTCCCATAATCCTTTTAGTATAAAGGCATTGGAAAATGAGATAATCTATTTGAAGGAGGGTAAAACAGGAGAATCGATCTATGACTATAGGATAGAAAAATGAGAAATATCAACGTACACTTTTTATTTTTTGTTCTACTATCTGTCTCTCTCTATTCTGAAAATTCACATTATATTGGAGCTTATATGGGTAGTTTACACTCTTCTAAAGAAAAAAGTACAAAAGAAAATATTATTACTATTGAAAACTATCAAAGTAATAATATAATTTTTTTTTATACTCCTCAATTAGTTCAGAATAAATCGGATGATAAAAATAGTAATATTTTTTATAATATAAATCCCACTATAAAACTCAAGGAAGATGAATCAAAAAAACTAAATTTATACAGTGGGGAAAATTTATATGTAGGGTATAAGTTATCTAAATTTAATATTATTTTAGGTAAAAAACCGTTTTCAAATTCCTTTCGTTCTGATTTAAACTGGAAGGATGGAGTGGAGGGACTAACTTTAGAGACGGAGTTTAAAAATGGGAGTAATTTAAAGATATATGTTTTTGATTATTATAGGGGGTTTATTCAATTTAAAAATGAGTTTTTTATAGAGAAGGAAACTTTATATAAGGGAAATAGATTTAGATCTGGATTTGAATATGATATTCCACTAAATAATATATTTTTAAATTTTCATTCGAGTTATATAAATTTAGGAAATTGGGGTAAATATTCAAATGATGATCCAAATAGAGTTCCACAGGGTGATAATGACTTTTTGTACTTCAATTCTTTTTCAATCAACTTTAAAAAATCCTACTTTAATACATCATTATGTATGCTCAGCTCAAGGGGGATTGATAGATATCCTTATAATCCCGTAACAAAATCGAAAAATTTATTAACTACAGGGGAAGCGATTCAATTTTTTACCGCTTATGAATTAAAAAATTTCCTAATAAGTAGTACATTATTTATACCGGATTCCAATAAAACAAATTCACAAAATGAAATAATTGAAAGTGGTTATACCGGGATGGGATCCTATTATGCAGAAGGATTTTTGTTGTCCCAATATATAAACTATCTACCCGCAAATTGGATTACCCAAAATGGATTGGAAAGAAATAGTACAATTTATAATTCCAGACAAAATTCATTTTATGGAAAATTAAAAATTTCTTTTTTTTGGGAAAATATTAAAATTTCCGTACTACATGAAAAGTACATACCTTATAGGAGTCAAATATCATTAAACGGAGAGATATATATAGATAAAAAATATTTCTCTCCTAGTGGTATTTCAGAAACCAGTTTATATTTTGATTTCAGAGAAAATAAAGAATCAACACAATTTTTTAAAATTCAAATTTCTAAATTAATTTCCGAATTTTCTGATAAAACACATGGGTCTTCAATTTATATAGCTGGAGGATTTAAATTTTGAGAATATTTATTATATTGATACTAATAATTTTAAATTGTAGTACTAAAAATAGTAATAATAATTATTTACTTCTAAATTTAATAGAAAATTCAATTTTTGCTATTTTTTCATATCCTGGAAGGTACATGGAAACAGGAAAAAAAAGGGAAGTATTGGAAGAAATATTAAAAATCTTAGATTCCACAAATGAAAGTCTATATATATATGCCTATTCATTTAATAACCCTGAGATAATAGAAAAAATAAAAATCTTAAAACAAAAAGGTGTAAATGTATTTTTGGTATTAGACAAGGATAAAAATTATTCCCTACTAGATTCATATAGTATCCCCAAACAATTATGGAAAGGAAGTGGACTTCATCATGTAAAAATTATAATTAGTGATCATAAAAAAATATTTTTGGGTACTGGAAATTTTTCTGAATTCGGACTTACAAATGATTGGAATGGGTACATTGTACTCCATCCTAACAAAAATTTTGTAGATAAGTTTATTCTAAATTTGGATGAAAAAATCTCATCGGTAGATTTATCGACAAATGATTTGAATTTTTTATTCTCACCTGAAAAGGGTGTATTAATTCAGGATGTGATACTAAATGAGATGAACAATGCAAAAGAATCCATAAAAATATTAAGCTTTGATCATTATGATGAAATATTTTCTCATGTATTAAAAAAGGCTAGTCTTAGAGGCGTTGAAGTTAAGATTATTTATAATGATCCAGTAGATCCTGAAGGATTGTATTTGAATACAGAGTTTTTTGGACTTAATTCAAAAATATTTAAGGATGGAAACTTTGATACAATTGAAAAATCAAATGGATTTCCAGAAGGAGGGCTCCTTCACCATAAAACAATCATCATTGATAATAAAGTTTTATTGACTGGCTCATATAATTTTTCTATAAATGCACGTGATAATAATAGAGAAGTTCATATCAAAACAACTAATCCTATCTTAGTTAAATCTTTTTTAGATGAATTTAATAGAATAGAAAAAAGTTCCTATTTAACTTATCCAACAAAACGAAATTTTGATTCTAATAAGATTAAAACAGATTTTAGTATCCAAAATGATAGAATATGTATGTTAAATAATTTAATTGGCTCCTCAACCATTGAAATTGGAGATGGAATATTTAAAACTTATCTAAGATATTCAAGGTTAAAACCAAATAGTTGTTTTATATTTGAATCCTTTGATGATATTTCCACAGGTATAAGTAATTTTAAAAAAGAAAAATCGACTCGCTCAGAATTTTTATGGAATAATTTTTTTTCATTAGAGAGAAGGGGTAATACGATTATTTACAATCCATCTAGTTTTAATATTTTAAATTCCTCCAATATTTTTTTTAATACTCCTACACAAATTGATTTTTCTTTAAAGGACGAAATTATATTAACTTTCAAAGAAAATAATATCAAAAGTAATTCTAAAGTTTTTTATTATTCACCATCCTTTCCCATTCATGAAGGAAAAATAATTTTAGTGGATAATAAGTATCACGTGAATATTAATTTATCTCCCGAAGAAAAAAAAAGAGGAGCATTTATCATTCATGAAGATAAAGGTGATACATTTAGTTGTTTTTATAAATTGGGATACGAAAGTAGTACATTAAATTTTTTACGGGAAAAGATAATTTATAATAATGGATTAGTAGATGAGAGATGTGTAGAGATAAGATAAACTTTCTGAGCGACTGCGATTACGCCTTGAGTGACCAGTTCAAGAACTACAGAAAGCCGGTGGTCTGATTGGATTGCAATAACCGCAAATTGCGCTTAATTGCTCAGCCGAGTTATTGCTCAGCCACCTCACAAGTCATAACTTTTATACTAATCAACAGACCACCTCCTTTTTGTGTTAATAACTAAATCGACATTTTAGGTTTTAATGTCGATTTTTTTTCTATAAGTTCTATCTATTTTTTTATGCTATCCTTGGGCTGTAAAAAGATTTTCATCTCTTCATAGTCAATTTTTTCTAAAACTAAATCAATTTTTTGTCCAAGGAAATATGTTTTTGAATACTTTTTAGAAATAAAGGAAAAATCATTTGGTATTTTCAATTCATATTCATCTGTGAAATGAGTATAAGAAATAGCTCCTTCCCCAAAATAACCCTCTAGTTCAACAAATATCATTTGGGGTTTTATCCCTGAGATTACTCCCACAAACTCTTTGACACCCAATTTTTCAATGTATCTACAGCCTTTAAGTTTTTGAATGTCCCTTTCAGCATCTGCCGCTTTTCTTTCTTCTTCGGATGTTTGGATTCCCATCCCAGTAATATCACTTACAGAGTAAGGAAGCTCGGCTTCGGAGCTAATTAAGGAATCCAAAACTCGATGTACTACAAGATCAGGATATCTTCTGATCGGGGATGTAAAGTGACAATAATCCTTAAAACCCAATCCCCAGTGCCCCAATTTTTCTCCACCATAGTAGGCTTGCATAAAACTTCTCAATAAAAAATAATTGAATATTTTTTCGGCCGGATTGCCTTTTAATTTTTCTAAAGCAATTTTAATCTCATCATAGTCCGTAGATCGTATCACGTGATTTAATCCATATAAAGCTAGAAATGAGTTTAGTGTTTCCAGTTTTTCTTCATCCATTGTTTCATGAATTCTAAAAAGAGCAGGTGCATTCTTTTTTCTTAAAAATTCGGCTACTTTAACATTGGCTGAAAGCATCATTTCTTCAATTAAAATATGACTGTCCAGTCTCTCTCTCCATTTTATATCAATCACATCACCATTTTCTTCAGTATTAATATAAACTTCTTTGAGATTAAGTTCCACCCTTCCTTTTTTGATTCTATCGGCTTTGATTGCATTTGCTAATTTCATCAGTTTTACAAGTTTACTTTCTGAATTATTCGTTAAGATTTCTTCCTGTGCATTTTCATATGTTAATCTCTTATCAACTTTAATTATACTTTTATAAAATTTTGCAGAGAATATTTTTCCAGTATAATCACCTGTCATTTCTACCGTAAATGCAAGTCTATTTTTATCAGCAATTAAGCTACACAAATTTTCAGATAATATGGGAGGAAGCATTGGTATTACAATATCAGTTAAATAAACAGAAGTTGCTCTCTTATAGGCTTCTTCGTCTAGGGGAGAACCCTGTTTTACATAGGCTGACACATCTGCAATATGCACATAAAATTTTACTATGTTTCCTTCTTCCTGAATACTAATAGCATCATCAAAATCTTTGGAGTTTGCCCCATCAATAGTGCAGGTCCACAGGTCTCTTAAATCAACCCTGTGATTCCAATCCGGAGCCGAATTTTCATCCACAACTTCTGGAAAATTTTCAATATTTATGGAATCTGGGTAAGATTGAATAAAGTTGTACTTCATTAAAATTCTATTCAAGTCTTTATCTTTAGTGGAACCACTTTCGAATTTCACAAAACTAACTTCATAAATATTATTATCATAATAAGAGTTATCTTTTAATTTTATTACAATGATATCTTCAGGTTTTATTGATTTAATTACATCCTGGAGAAGAGATTTTTTTCG
>CANGZW010000087.1 GCA_947458405.1 Leptospiraceae bacterium | reverse complement strand
TTACCGGTATTTTACTCTCAAAAGGAATAGATGTAATTTCTTTGGGGATAGTTCCCACACCAACCCTGAAGGCTGTAGTTAAATCTACTAATTCTTCTGGTGGGATCATGATTTCTGCCTCTCACAATCCTATTGAATGGAATGCATTTAAATTTGTAGGGAAAAATGGATTTTTCTTCAACGCTCCCCAACTTCAAAACTTACTCTCTCATGCAGAAAAAAAAGATTTTAGGGACATTAAACATTTTCCAAAATCAAAAAATAAGACAAACTCTACCGATTATATAGAGTTACATATTGAATCGGTTTTAAAAAGGGTTGATGTGGCAAAAATTCGAAAAAGGAAGTTCAAAGTTTTTTTGGATGCTGTCAATGGAGCTGGTAGTGAAGTCGTCCCCCTTCTTTTGGGGAAATTAAATTGTAAGGTTGATAAGCTTTACTGTGATACAGATAAACCATTTCCTCGAGAACCCGAGCCAACTCCCCACTCCCTTCAAAAATCAGCAAAATTCATGAAAAAAACCTCTGCTGAAATTGGTTTTGCCCTTGATCCCGATGCGGATAGACTTGTATTATTAACTCCCAAAAGAGGTTGTATTTCAGAAGAGTATACCCTACCTTTAAGTATGGAATCTGTACTACCAAACAAAAAAAATAATATTGTAATCAATTTATCTAGCAGTTTTATCAATGATGAAATTGCTTCTAGATATGGTAAAACAACACTTAGAGCGCCGGTTGGAGAAGCAAACGTTGTATCTGAAATGCTTTTAAGTAAGGCTTTTTTTGGTGGAGAGGGAAATGGTGGAGTTATTGATCCGGAAATTAATTCATTTGGAAGAGATAGTCTTTCAGGAATCGCTCATATTTTAAATGTATTAGCTATTCGTAATATTGATATTGATAAATATTTAGATACCTATCCTGAAATTTTTATGAAAAAAGAAACAATTCCAGTAAAAGGTAAAGATTTAAATTTAATTAAATCAAAGCTTCGTAATACTTATTTAATTCATCCTGCCGACCAAAGAGATGGATTAAGAATTTCACTTCCTAATTCTTGGTTTCATGTGAGAGCATCTAACACTGAACCTATTTTAAGAGTTATAGCAGAGGCAAAATCTGAGGCTGATTTAACTATACTTTTAAAAAATATAAATTTGGTAATCAAGGGAGCCTAAGATGAAGGCTAACAAGATATTAATTCGTGAAGATTTTTCTGAATATGAATTAGCTGTACCATTTAGAATATTTTCTTTTAGTGAAATAAGAAATGGCTTGTTTAGTATTATAGAAAGAATTAAAATTAAAAACTCTAATACAATTTTATTTTATGAGAATAAAAATAAAAAATTTTCAAATGCTTTTCTTGATAGAAATGATAAAATAAAAGAATACAATAAAGAATCTGTTGATGAAGTTATTGACTCAAAAGGATTTATGCCATGGGAGTTAATTTCAAATCTTTCCTCTCAAATAAATTCTGATATTGAGATTTATTTAGATAAAGTTAAATGGATAAATAAATTTAAAATTAAACCTAAAAATTTTTCAATAGTTGGAAAATCAAAAAATTTACACATACATCAAGATGCAAATATTTATCCGAATGTAGTCTTTGATGTTAGTTCGGGACCTATTGTAGTAGATAAAGATGTTAAAATATCTCCATTTTCATATTTAGAAGGACCCCTCTATATTGGACCTCAATCCCGTATAGATAATGCTAGAATTACAGGTGGATGCATAATAGGAACTTCCTGCAGAATTGGTGGTGAAATCGAGAATTCAATTATTTGTGATTATACAAATAAGCATCATGAAGGATTTTTAGGACATTCATTTGTAGGACATTGGGTTAATATAGGAGCATTAGCAACAACTAGTGACTTAAAAAATAATTACGGAATAGTAAAACTAATTATAAATGAAAAGATAATTAATACAAATACTATTAAATTTGGTTCTATTATTGGAGATTTTTCAAAAATTGGTATTGGAACTATGTTAAATACAGGTTCTGTTTTAGATATAGGTTCAAATATTGTAACTTCTAGATTTTCGGGATATTCAAATCCCTTCACATGGCTTGAAAATAAAAATAAATATAGGCTTGATAAATTTATCAGTGATACAAAAAAAATTATGGGACGAAGAAATCAAAATCTAAATCCTTTAATGGAAGATGTAATACAAAATATTTATGAAGAAAAATTTGAGTAAAAAATATGAGTGAAATATTAGACAATCATCAAAAAGCAGGTAAATATATAAATGTAGATGGTTTAAATATTTTCACAAGAGATGAAGGTGAAGGGGAAACAATTGTTCTTCTTCATGGTCTTTTCTCTACATCTTTTTCATTTAGAAAGATTATACCTGAATTAAGAAAAAATTATCGAGTTATTGCACCCGATTTGCCCGGTATTGGTTTTTCAGAGACATCCAATGAAAAATATAGTCATCGCATGCTTGCTAAATTTTTATTCTCCTATTTGAATATAATTTCAGATTCAAGGATACATCTAGTTACTTATGATTATGGCTCTACAATAGCTTTTTTATTATTAAATGAACATCCTGAAAAAATCAAAAGTCTCACAGTAATATCTCCTTTTACTCATTTAGATAGAATTTGGAAGTATTTTCCCTTATTTATTTTTAATAAAAAATGGATAGGTAATCTTCTTTCAGGATTGATGAATAAAGGATTAGTGAGAATTTTATACAATTTTTATTTTTTAGATAAAGATTCAAAACTTAGCATTGAGGAAGCGGACGATTACCACTTTTTATTATTCAGAAGAGAAAGTAGAAAAAACTTTTTAAAAATGGCTCAAAATATTGATCGAAGTATCTATGCCAAAAAAGATATGGAAAGTGGAATGCAAAAAATGATTGGGGGAAGACAGATTATTGTTGGAGAAAGTGACTCATGTATCTCATTTCGAGAAACTGAAAATATGAAACAATACTTCCGCACTGGCTTTGCTCAAATAATTAAAGGAGGAAGATTGTTAATTGAAAATTCTCCTGAAGAGTGTATTACAAAAATAGATAATTTAGTAAAGGTTTTCTCTAGAAAATAAATGTCATATCCAATTATAAATTCAAAAATTAATTCCTCTACTCTTGATTTTAAAGATAATTTCGAAGATTTAGAAAGACTTACTAATGAAATTAAAAATCGTATTTCAAAAAACTCTTTAGGGGGTGGGACGAAATTAATTGAAAAACACAAAAGTAAAGGAAAACTTTTTGTTTTAGACCGAATTAATTTTTTAATTGATAGGGATTCATTTTTTTTAGAATTATCACCATTAGCAGCAGAAGAAGTGTATGACGATATTGTACCTAAAGCAGGAATAATTACCGGAATTGGAATTATTTCAGGAGTTCTATGTATGATAGTAGCAAATGATGCTACTGTAAAGGGTGGAACTTACTATCCCCTAACAGTTAAAAAACATCTCCGTGCTCAAGAAATCGCCCTAGAAAATAAGCTACCCTGTATTTACTTAGTAGACTCAGGAGGTGCTTTTCTCCCTATGCAGGATGAAGTTTTTCCGGACAGGGAACATTTTGGTAGAATTTTTTATAATGAGGCGAATCTTTCTGCTAGAAAAATCCCACAAATTGCAGTTGTTATGGGTAGTTGCACAGCAGGTGGTGCTTATATTCCTGCAATGAGCGATGAGTCAATAATCGTTGAAGGAACCGGTACCATATTTTTAGGAGGACCCCCTTTAGTAAAAGCGGCTACTGGTGAAATTGTAACTCCCGAAGAATTAGGGGGAGCTCTAGTCCATACCAAAATCTCTGGGGTATGTGATCATTTAGCTGTTGATGATATGCATGCTATTCAAATAACTAAAAATATAATTAAATCATTAAATTTTATTCCAATAAATGAAATAGAATATGAAGAGCCCCTTTACCCAGTTGAAGAAATTTATGGAATAATTCAAAAAGATACCAAAAAATCTTATGATGTTAGAGAGATAATAGCTCGTATTACAGATGGATCCAGATTACATGAATTTAAAAAAAATTATGCTGAAACGGTAGTGACTGGATTTGCTCATATATATGGATTAGATGTTGGAGTTATAGCAAACAATGGAGTTTTATTTTCAGAAAGTGCATTAAAAGTAACACATTTCATAGAACTTTGTAATACAAGAAATATTCCGATTTTATTTTTACAAAATATTACAGGGTTTATGGTAGGCAAAAAGTATGAGAATGGAGGAATAGCAAAAGATGGTGCAAAAATGGTCACTGCAGTTTCTACCGCTAGAGTCCCCAAGTTAACACTTATTATAGGCGGTTCTTATGGTGCCGGAAATTATGGTATGTGTGGAAGGGCTTTTTCTCCGCGTTTTTTATGGATGTGGCCTAATGCAAAAATTTCAGTGATGGGTGGAGAACAGGCCGCGAATGTACTTCATACTGTAAAAATAGATCAATTAAATCGAGAAGGAAAAACTCTCTCAGAAGAAGAAAGTAATTCATTCAAAAAGCCTATTTTAATGGACTACGAAAAAAAATCCTCCAGTATCTATAGTTCTGCTAGAATTTGGGATGATGGAATCATCGATCCAAAAGATACCAGAAAAATTATTGGTATAGCATTATCAATTGTAAAAGATAAGGAAAGTGATAATTCACAGTTTGGAATTTTCAGAATGTAATGAAAATAAATAATAAATAATTTATCCTATTTATCAATGATTTCAAAAAAGGAAGCCAGGGTTCTAATTAAAGAAAAACTCATTAATCTTCAAAAGAGAGAATCCTTAGATCAAGATTTAATTTATAACTTATCTCAAATTCTAAAGTTAAAAAAAAAAATAGCTACCTTCTCCCCCCTACCCGATGAACCCAATCTTGAAAAGTTAATATTATTATTACCTGAGAGTGAATTTTATTTTCCTAGGATTCATACAAGCTCTAACCGAGAATTGATATTCGAAAAAGGAGAGAATTTTGAAATAGGGCAGTATAATATTTTTGAGCCACGAAGTGAATTTTCCCTCTCTCCCTATGAATTAGATGCTATAATTGTACCAGGTTTGTGTTTTTCTAAAAATGGATGTCGTTTAGGTAGGGGAAAAGGATACTATGACAAAACACTTGCGAATATTCACCAAGAAAAATTGATAGGAGTTACCTATAGTTCTGTCTTTCCGTTTGCTTTTAAAGAAGAAACTCATGACATTAAAATGGGCTCAATCATTACTGAATCAAAGGCTTTTTTTATGTTGGACGTTTAATAGTCTCCCGATACTTTTTACAGGAATCTCATTTACAAAAATCAATGGGAAGGGAATCTTCATAATATATAGAAGTTTTTTTGTGAAATGAAGAGAGAAGGAATAAAATGCAAGTAATGGAATCAGATGATAGGCTAACAGAGCACTCTTCTAATGATGAGATCATTCAATTTTTGTCTTTTACAGTTTCTAATGAACTATTTGGAATTGATCTTATTCATGTACATGAAATACTACGCCCTGCTTTTATAACCCGTATTCCAAATGTAGAGATTTTTGTATTAGGTGTTATAAATCTGAGGGGTGAAATTATCCCCATAATAGATTTAAAGAAAAAATTTGAGCAGGGATTTACTGATATAACTAAGATGTCCCGTATTATTGTATTAGAATATAACTTAAAAAGATTTGGTCTGGTAGTAGAAGAAGTAAAACAAGTAATAAAAATTCAGAAGAGTTCCATCAGTTCTATCAATAATCAACTTTCAATGGATTTCAACCACATGATCGACAATGTGGGTAGATCAGGGGAATTAATTGTTTTGATTATCGATTTGAAGAAATTGATATCTCTGACATAAAGGGAGTAGAGTTTTGGCTGGAATCCTAGGAGAATACACAGAAATATTCTTAGAAGAATCGGAAGATCAAATTGAAGAATTAAATGCCAATTTATTAAAACTTGAATCCGATCACTCAAATCCTGATATTATTAATGATATCTTTCGGGCAGCACATTCTTTAAAAAGTTCTGCCGCTTTTGTTGGACTTTATAACTTATCTGATTTAGCCCATAAGATGGAAAATCTTCTCCAGAAAATTAGAGAGGATAAACTTTCCGTAAATGTATCTCTCGTTAATCTTCTCTTTGAATGTTTTGATTTAATAAAAGTAGTGATAGATGCAGTCGGTCAGGGAGAAAAAAATGAAACTCCTTTTACCGATATGATAACAAAACTTGAGAATTATGAAAAGGAAAGTGGAAACACATCAGGTGGAGCTTCCTCCCCTCAATTACAAAATTATCAATCAGAAGTAGTGCATTCCCAAGAGCCCATTTCAGTCAATTCTCAAAATGATAATCCTTCTTCAGGAGATGATACTGGCTTTATTCCATTAGATTTTAGTGAGCTCCAAGATCTTGAGGAAGAGATGAGAATTAGAAATGCCAAAGCAATTGATATCAAGGTAGTTCTAAAAGAATCAACACTTATGAAAGGATCTAGATATGCATTGATTCTAGAGTCTTTAAAACCATCTGGAGTAATTTTTAAATCTAATCCGGAAGAAGATGATCTTTTGAAAGGCAAAGAAATTTTTGAATTAATCTTTGTATTTATCACACAACTCGATGAAGAAGAAATCTCCCGAATTATACAGTCTGATCTAATTCAAGAATTATTAATTGAATTAAGATCCACAGCCAAAATTAAATTTGCTGAACTAACACCAATTCCTTTGGATTCTGATGAAATTAATGAATTAGAAGAAGAAATGAAAGCCCGTAATGCATCTGTTTTTGATATAAGAGTCATCTTAAAGTCTGATACTCCTATGAAAGGCTTACGTTTTACCTTAATTCTTCAGAATTTAAAACATAATTCAATAATATATAAATCAAACCCTGATATTGAAATACTTGAGAGGGGGACAGAACTTAACTCCCTTACATTTGTATTACTCACAACAATGAGTATTGATGCAGTAAGAAAAACTATAACTGTTGATATGGTTGAACATATTGATATTTCGGGTAGAATTATTTCCTCTTCTATCGGAAACGCAAAAGAAAGAGGTATAAATCCCACTCAACAAGTTAATATTTCAACTCAAGCAAATAAACAATCAAATACAAGCATATCTCCAAAAAAAGATAGACCAAATCCTGTTCCGGCAAGTGAAAAAGATGACTCTAAGTTAACGAAAAGTATAAAAGTTAGTTCTGAAAAACTAGACCAACTCATGAATAATGTGGGTGAATTAGTCATAACTAACTCGGGGTTTCAGAAAATTTATGATGATTTAGTAAGAACTTTTGGGGATGATACAATTTTTGCAGAACTCAAAAGTAAAATTGATCAAATCAATAGGATCTCTAAGGATCTCCAATCTGGAATTATGAATACCAGAATGGTTCCTATTGGAAGTGTGTTTAATAGATTTTCAAGGTTAGTTAGGGATCTCTCCATGGAGACTGGCAAAAAAGTCCAGCTCATTTTACTGGGTGAAAATACAGAACTAGACAAAAAAGTAGTAGATATGATAGGAGAGCCCCTACTTCACCTCATTCGAAATTCTATTGATCATGGACTAGAACAACCCGAAGAACGCCTCAAAGCAGGCAAATCCGATATTGGTACTGTTGAGCTCAATGCTTACCAGGGTGGAAACAATATCATGGTAGAAATCAAAGACGATGGAAGGGGCTTAAATAAATCTAGAATTTTAAAAAAAGCAATAGAAAATGGTTTAATCTCTCAATCTGATTCCCAAAATATATCTGATAATGATATATATCAATTTATTTTTGCAGCAGGATTTTCTACAGCAGCTCAAGTTACTGATATCTCCGGAAGGGGTGTTGGTATGAATGTAGTTAATAAATTGATTCAGGATTTCAAAGGGAAAATTTTAATAAATACCCAAGAGGGACAGGGAAGTTCCTTTACACTTTGTTTTCCACAAGCCCTTGCAATCATTCCCTCCATTCTTGTTTCAATGGAAGAAGAAATTTATGCATTTCCCCTTTCTGAAGTCTTTGAAACTATTCGAGTAAAAAAAGAACAAATCAATACACTCGAAGGACATGAGATCTTTAATCTCCGGGGAGAGGTCCTACCAATTTACAGATTGAATAAAATAATTAGACTATCTGAAAGAAAAGATTTAGAAGAGTTTCCGGTAGTTATTGTTAATTATAATTCAAGAAAATTAGGTTTTATCGTAGATGATCTAATTGGTAAACACGAAACTGTCATCAAAACACTCGAAAAAAACTTTCGAAATATTCCTGGTCTTACAGGTGCCTCTATTATGGGAGACGGAACTATTATCTTAGTTCTAGACATACCCGGATTAATTGAATTAACAAACACTTTAGACATAAATAATGATGAGTTAACGGGAGATGAAATGTTAAGACTAAACTCCACCCGTTCAACCGACATGAATTCTACAGATAAAATTTATAAGACTATCAATTCAACAAACCTTTACAACTCAAAACTTTTAGAAATGGTACTGAGCGATAAATCAAAACGCAAAAAAGAAAAAACATCAGAAAGAAAAAAACCTGTTGTTATTGTCCATGAGAAGGAAAAAATCGAAGAACAAGAAGAAGTAGAAATTAAAATAGAATCACCCGATGCAACTGAGCAACATTCTTCCTACGAAGAAGAGCTACCATCTATTTCCACTACATTAGAAGACCTCAACCAATCCCAAGAGGTTGAAACTTCCGATTACAACTCATCCTATGAAGAGCCTGCTCTCACCGAAGATGAAGAAGATCGCTTAAGAGCCAAAGAAATGCTAAAATCATTCTCTGAACAAACTAAACAGAGAGTGGAAGCAATGATTGATAGACCAATTGATCAATTACTTTCAAATCAAGAGATTCGGAAATTAGAGTCAGTCGTCAATACTGGAATGATGAATGCTGGACTTGTACTATCTCAACTTGTTGGATCAAATGTAGAATTATTTATGCCAGAGATATCTCTGACTGACAAAGATAAATTAACAGAAGAAGTTAGAGACCCTTACGAACATTTTTTTGGACTAAAGATCAGAATGAATGGTGATTTGAATGGGAACTTACTTATGATTTTTTCCGAAGAAAAAGGAAAAGAATTATCTAATAAACTACTTAAATCAAATGAAAACTCAACCCTTGCTAAAAAACTTTCCGATGATCATTTATCGGTACTATCTGAGATCTCTAATATAGTTTGTGCTAGTGTTATCAATTCCCTCTCTAATAAGGCAAAAACACAAATCATGCCATCCGTTCCTGAACTTGTATCAGGAAATTTTAGAGAAGTATTAGATATAGTTAAACCAGAAAAGACTAAGTTTTTGAGTATGAATACCGAGTTCATTTATGAGGGCGACAATTTAATTGGAAATCTAATATTCCTTCCGGATTTTGATGAGTTAGTACAATTGATTGCAAAATTGGCCTAACAATATTTTTAATGATTTTCTAAATTAACGACATAATCAAAGTGAACGTAAAAGAGTGACAAGCATGGAACCATCCAAAAAAATAAGAGCTGTAATTATAGACGATTCTGCCTTAGTTCGTACTATAGTTGCAGACTTGCTTCAATCGGATGGGAGAATCGAAGTAATCGGAACAGGTAAAACCGGGCTGGATTGTTTACAATTAATAGAAAAATTAAAACCGGATATTGTCACTCTAGATATTGAGATGCCTGTCATGGATGGAATTACTGCCCTACGGGAAATCTCTAAAAAAGGTATCAAGGTTGCTGTAATCATGCTTTCAGTTTTGACCCAGCATGGTGCTAAAGCAACTTTTCAAGCCCTTGAGCTAGGAGCCATTGATTTTGTGGCTAAACCCTCAAGTGCCATTAAAATGGATACAGATGAAATTGGTTCACTTTTAAAAAATAAAATTGCCGATTACTTTGATCATCACCATATTAAACACTTTCCAGCTACCCCCCAAAGGCAGAAAGTAAAAGTAGGTAATTTCCCTGAGTTTCGAAAACTTCCAGTCAAGGCTGTAGGAATTGGAACCTCTACGGGAGGACCCAATGCACTGCATGGTTTGTTTAAACAAATTCCAGAAGATTTTGATCTTCCTATTTTTGTTGTTCAACACATGCCAGCGGGATTTACAAAAGCCTTTGCTGAGAGATTAGATGAAATATCTTCTATCAAAGTTAAGGAAGCAGAACAGGGGGAAATTGTAAAAAATGGGATAGCATATATAGCACCCGGAAATTTTCACATGAAAATTCACAGAAAAGATTTGAATATTTCTATTGAACTAGAGCAAGGGCCACTTGTTAATGGACACAGGCCATCTGTAGATTTTACATTTGATAGTCTGAATGCTTGCTATGGTGCTAGCTTGCTTGCTGTGATCATGACGGGGATGGGTAAAGATGGAGCTGAGTCCATCAAAAAGCTGAAAGAAATCGGGTCTCCTACTATTGCACAGGATGAAAAATCCTCCGTAGTATTTGGAATGAACCGGCAGGCAATCGACCTAGGAGGAATTGATTATATCGTTTCCCTAGAAGAAATAGTACCACAAATGATTCGTATAATAAAGGAAAGAGGGAGTTATGGCCAGAATATTGGTAGTTGATGACGCAAAGTTTATGCGTACGCTTGTTAAAGATGCCCTAACAGCGGTTGGGCATACAATTGTTGGAGAAGCTGAAAATGGTAATATTGCAGTAGAGCAATATAAGCTTCTCAAACCGGATTTAGTTACAATGGATATAACCATGCGGGAAAAGGATGGAATTGTAGCTACAAGTGAAATTATAAAAATGGATCCAAAAGCTAAAGTAATTATGGTAACTGCACTTGGGCAGGAAGATTTATTAGCCAAAGCCATTAAAATGGGTGTAAAGGATTTTGTTGTAAAACCATTTCCACCCGAAAGACTTCAGCAAGCAGCAGCAAAAGCTTTAGGTATCGCTTAATTTGTGAATGGAAAATGCAGAATCTTCCCTATTTCTTGTCAAATGGAACACAAATGAAGGAGGATGGACAGAAGGTCCCCTATCTGTACTATGGAGTTTAATTGAAAGTTATAAAGTTGATATATTCGAGGTTTCCCTCTCTCGTATTACAGAAGACTTTATAACTTTTCTTAAATTAGCTAAAAATTTACCAATTGAAATTAGTTCTGAATTTACAAAGATGGCTGCAAGTCTTGTTTATTTAAAATCAAAAGCTCTACTTCCAAATCCCGGTTTTGAAGAGCTCGACTCAGAACCTTCCCTCCCAAGAGAATTAGTTGATAAGCTATTAGAACATAAAAAATTTCAAATTGTAGGGCAAAAGTTAGCATATATTGATTTAGTCCGCTCAGCAGTTTTTCCTAGAGAATCAAACCAAATACTAATCGACTTTCCAGATGATGAAAATTGGTTAGATGTTGATATAATCGATTTGATATCTGCTTTTAATGGTATTTTATCAAAAGAAGCTGTTAATGAAGAGATACCAAAACTATTGATCGCAGAATCAAATTATTCAATTTCCGACAAAATCAATAATATTGAAAAACTACTAACAGAAAAAAAAGAAATTCTTTTCAGTGAAATTTTTTTTTCCAAAGATCCTGAAACTTTGGATATTGTTTATAGTTTTCTGGCTATTCTTGAAATTGTAAAATTAAAAAAAGTTAAGATCAAACAGCACAAAATGTTTGGTGATATAAAGATATTTCTGGTCGAATAGTTTGGAAAAAATTAAAGAAAATAAATTGTATTACAAAGGTCTCCTGGAATCGTTAGTATTTCTATCATCAGAACCTACAAAATTATCATCACTTGCAGACTCAGCGGGAATTGAAAAATCTCTGGCACGTGAATTACTTGATGAAATAATCTTAGAATTTCAAGAGAGAAATGGTGGATTCTTATTAAAAGAAATTGCTGGTGCTTATCAATTTTATACAAATGAAATTTATTTCAAAACCCTCGGAACTATTTTTAAAGAAAAACGACGAGAAACTCTTTCCAAAAGTACATTAGATTCACTAGCCATTATAGCTTATAAGCAACCTATAACTCTGCCTGAAATTGATGACATACGTGGGGTTTCTTCCCGCGCAATGGTTACAACTCTCATTGCTAAAAAATTAATAAAACCTATCGGACAAAAAGAAGTTCCCGGTCGTCCCACATTGTATGGTACTACATCAGAATTTTTAATTCATTTCGGCTTAAACAAGCTATCCGACCTCCCTCTTCCCGGAGAGGTGAAGGAATTAAATTTTGAAAATTTGGATGATTTAAAGTTTCGTGATGAATTCAATACTCCTGAAATAGATGAATTTCCTGAAGACGACTCCTTTGAAATTGAGGATAAAATAGACCTTGATTCAGAGGAAATAAGTGAATCAATAACTGATCTAAACCCTTTAGTTGAAACTGAATCCATCCATCAAAATGAAAAAATTGAAATAATTCTAGATAATCCTCAAGGGAAGAATGGGGAGCCAAATCGTGATACAGATAATACAATTGAAATAATTTCTCATAAGGAAGAAAAATGAATAATCCAGAAGAATTATCTAATCTTAGAAAACAAATCGATTCCTTAGACCTAGAAATTGTTACAAAAATACAGGAGAGGGCTAAAATAGCATCTATAATTGGAGAGATCAAGAAAGCCAAGGGTGAGCCCATTTACAGGCCTGATAGAGAAAAAGAAGTTTATGAAAAAATCAAAAAATTAAATAAAGGTCCCCTACCTGATACGGCACTTACTTCCATATACAGAGAACTTATGAGTGCTACTATTGCCATTGAAAAAGGTTTGAATATTGCTTATCTAGGTCCAGAAGGATCTTTCTCTCACCAGGCAGTTAGGGCAAGATTTGGTATGTCAATTCAATCTCTTCAATTTCCAAGTATTCCAGAGGTATTTAAGTCAGTTGAAACTGGTAAATGTGACTATGGTGTAGTACCAATTGAAAATTCCAGTGAGGGGCTCGTTAACTCAACTTTAGATATGCTTGTAAATTCTGAATTACAAATTTACTCAGAAATATACATAAAAATATCCCTTTATTTATTAGGATTTGATTCAGACCTATCTAAGATAACAAAACTTTACGGGATTAAAATAGCAAATTCTCAGTGTAAAAATTGGGTTGCGGCGAATTTACCTAATTGTGAGATAATTGAGACATCTTCAACCGCAAAAGCTGCACAGATTGTAGCCGAAAAAAAAGAAGGTGCGGCAATTGCTTCTAAAATTGCAGGTGATATTTATGGTCTGAATACCATCCGAGAAAACATCGAGGATCTTCCCAATAACTCCACAAGATTTTTAATCATAGGTAGATCGCAATGCCTCCCGACAGGAAAAGATAAAACATCTATGGTATTTTCTTTATCTGATAAACCTGGTTCTCTGTTTTTAACCCTAAAACCTTTTTACGAAAAAAATATCAATTTGAGTAAGATTGAATCGCGTCCCACCAGAAGGAATTCATGGCAATATAATTTTTTTGTAGATTTTAATGGTCATGAAAAAGATCCGGAGATCAATGAAATCATCAGTGAAATCAGAGATCGAGCAACTTTTTTTAGGATTCTAGGCTCTTATCCAGCCGGGGAACCACTTTCTTAGTCGTGGATTTCAAAAATATATTAATTTACGGATTGGGATTAATGGGTGGTTCCCTATCGCTTGCCTTAAAAAAATATGGCTTTAAAGGACAGGTTACAGGACTATTGAGGTCAAAAAAAAGTTTAGATGAAATACAGGATAAGTGTATTACAAATCATTTATTATTAGAGGAAGATTTTTTAAAGAATAATTTATGGACTAAATTTGATCTTATCATATTTAGTCTGCCAGTAGATTTAACTTGTCAAAAAATTTCTCTATTGCCGGATGATTATGATGGAATCATTACCGATTTGGGTTCTACCAAAAAAGAGATCATAGAAAGTGTAAGAAATAAATTTCCGAGTGCTCATAATTATTTTTCTTCTCATCCCATGACAGGTTCAGAGCAATCTGGAGCCCTTCATTCCAAAGAAGACCTATATAAAGGTAAGCTATGTATTTTAACAAAAGAAGAACATACAAGCAAGGAAGCAGTTTCTAAAATAACCAATCTATGGAAGTTTCTGGAATGTAAAACAATTGAAATTCCTGCTCTAGAGCATGATGAAATTTTGGCATATCTTTCTCATGGACCCCATATTTTATCTTCTCTATTGGTAAATTGGGCAAACAAATCTGAAATGGTAAATAATTATACTAAAAATTCCCCCCTACCACTCTCCGGAGGTGGTTTTAGGGACATGAGTAGAATAGCCGGCTCCAATCCTGAAATGTGGGAAGCCATAATTTCGACGAATAAAGAGGCAATTCTAAGTTCAATGATTAACTTTAAACATGATTTAGACTTTTTAATAGAGATTTTAAGGAAAAATCCGCAAGAACAGGATGGTTTTTGGAAAAATTACTTTGAAAATTCTAAAAAGTCTAGAGATTACATATTAAAATTATAAATATCTAATTTTTTTTATTTACTAATATATATTATGAATATAATTGCCTATTACAAATTAGTATGATAACTCAGGCTTCTAAACAAATTCAGATTCCTAATAAACTCTCTAGTTTACACCATATAAGGAGAGGAATTAGAATATTTCTAAATAATGAAGTAAATGAAATTTGGCAATTTAGAATAGTTTTATGCCTTGATGAAGCAATCTCAAACATTATAGAACATGGTTTTCCAGACCAGAGAAAATCAAAAATTTATTTATCTTTAAATAAAGATGATATAGGTTATACATTTATATTAACAGATGATGCGATAGAGTTCACACCCTCAAAAAATAGTATAGATAATCTTCAACGGAAATATTTATGCGTATCACAAGGATTTGGATTAATCATTATTCATTCCATAATGGATGTTCAATATACAAAAAGAGATGGTGGTGGAAATATTTTAATCCTAAAAAAAGCATTCTCAGATATGGATTAATTTATTAACCTAAAAAACTTTTGTGACATAATTCAATTTTTCCCTCAACATCGAAACTTTAATTTTTCATAAAAATATTTATAAATTATTATAAAATTAAATTTATTTATAATAATTTTTTACTCAATTTTGGTATCCTTAAAATTCGTTAATAGTATACGTGAGAGAATTTCAAAGGAAGGAACTATCAATAATTAATTTTCTGAAAAGTAAATGTTCATTAATTTTCTTACTATATTTATTCTCACAATATCCAATAATAAGTAACTCATCTATTGATGATAAAAATGATCTAAAAACGGCTTCAATTATAATAAATGAAAAAGCATTATTAGAGGATTTACCCCCCTCTTCTATTTTAGAAAAACCTAAACCTTCATTAGAATCCTTGAAATTTTCTCTACCGGTCAGTGATAATATGATTTTAAAAAAGAGATTCTCAAGAAATCCACTCTCTCCTCACAGAGGGATTTTAATAAAAACCGACTTATCCAAACAAATTTATCCTACATTAGAAGGAAAAGTTATAGCAATTGATACCATTGAAGGTATGGACACAGTTGTAATTTTAGATCATGGAAATAATATTTATTCAGTTTATGCAAATCTTTCTTCTGTTTTAGTTTCTGAAGGAGAATTTGTTCCCAAAAAGAGAAGTATTGGATCTATCAATAAGTTAAAAGACTTGTATTTTCAAATAAATTTAGGCTCAAAATCGATTGATCCTAGCAGTTTGTTAAAATTTTAATATTAATTTATCTTTTTTTATTTATTTATATTTTCATCTTACGAATAACTATACTTATATCGAAAATAAATTTAGACAATAATTTGTTAATACTGAACTAGGGATACAAACTTGCCAGGTCCAATAATAAGAACATATAAAAATGGCTCCATAGTATACTTTGAAAATGAAAAAAGTGAGAATATCTATGTACTCCAAAGAGGTAGAGTTGTACTGACATCTAAATCTGTAGATGGAAAAGATGAACTTAGTGAGGATGCAAAATTAGGCGAGTTCTTTGGTGTAAGATCTGCTCTAGGAAGATTTCCCAGGGAAGAAACAGCACAAGTTGTAGGAGGTGC
>CANGZW010000086.1 GCA_947458405.1 Leptospiraceae bacterium | reverse complement strand
AATCTGTTACTCCGTCTCCATCGGAGTCTAAGGTCCAAGTAACATCCTTTGTAATATTCTTTTTTGTTTTGTCAGAATAAAATCCAAAGGCAGTGATTTTTTCTGTTTTTCCTTTTGGTAAAGAAAGATTGGAGGGTTCAACGCTTATATTTTGTAGAATAGCGGAGGTTACACTGACCTCCATTCCATTGGATGTAATTCCATTTATAGAAGCATAGACTGTATTTTTACCAATATTGGAAGTGGAGAGTTGACCTATTGAATCGGAAAGATTACTGATTGTGATACCAACTTTGTCTTCCTTTAATGACCAAACTAAATCTTTTTCGTTGGAAAGATCTTTTTTTGAATTATCAGAAAAAGTTCCCGTTGCTACCAACTTAGCAGACAATCCATTGGGTAGAGAAAGAGAAGCTCCCGTGGAGATAGATGTTAGAAGTGCCGGTTTTACTGTGAAAACCGTGTTTGCATAAATTCCATTCACTGATGCAGTGACCCTTACGGTTCCCGTTTTTAGTGCCTGAATACTCCCTGAATTGTTGGTATTATAAATAAAAGCTGTACTGTCATCATCTACTTCCCAGGTAGTTTGTTGGGTTACATCCCTGACCTTATTGTCATCAAACTCACCGTCCGCATGGTACTGAAATGTGTAACCCGCTGCTGCAGATGCAGAAGATTCTTTAATAGTTAAAGCTATAATCTTGGGGGCTGATACTGTAATTTTTTTGGATACAATGATACCTTGTAGGGAGGCCCTAATATTTGCTTCACCAGGGTAAATTCCTTTTATTATCCCTCTTGAAGAGTCATTGTCAGCTTCTAAAATTTGTGTGTCCTCAGAGAGCCAGTTTGCTTGGGTGGTTACATCTCTGTGAGATCCATCCTGATAAACAGCAACTACTCTGAGACCTGTTGTTAAACCTTTGACTAGTTTAGCATTGCCTTCAATAGAAAGAGATTTAATTTTTGTCTTAGAAATATTTGTGTCAGATGATACAGTCAAATTTGCGAATTTTGCGGTTATTTTTAAGTTTCCTTCTTCAGAGACAGACAGAGATCCAGCATTGTCCCCATTGACAATATTTCCCATACTTTCATTAGAGATACTCCAATCTACACTCTTGGTAATGTCTATTTTAGTTCCGTCTTTTAGTATGGCGATTAATTGATATTTTACTGTGGATCCAGTAGCAACGAAATCTAATTTGGTAATTTCCAACTTTTCTATACTTGAGGCCTTGATTACTAATTCACTCTCTCCGCTTATACCATCCAAGGTGGCTCTGACTTTTGTAGTACCCTCATTCTTACCTTTGAAAATACCTTTTTTGCTAGAGCTGGAAGTTTCTATTTCTGCTTCATTATCTTTTGATGATTTAGTTTTAGAGGAAGATTTCGAGTTGGATTTTGATATCGCTCCTACTTCAGCCATCTTTTCATCATTGGTTGACCAATTTACAGTTGAGCTTACATCGAGCTTGGTTCCATCCGAGTAAATTGCAGTCGCTGTGAATTCAGCATGACTATCCTGCACAACAGCGGCAGATGGCGGTTCAATGACTATCTTTTTTAATGTAGCAGACTCAGAGATGGAAGTGGATACCCCTCCCTCTTCGGCAGAATTCCCCAATCCAAATAATGGAAGAATACTACCGCCACCGGCTTTAGAACAATTGAACAAGAAGATCGTTAAGAAAAGACCTAGGATTTGAAAATTTTTCATTTTACTTCCCCCAAAGAAAGGAATATATTTTTTTCGTATGATAACCTTATAAACTAGTTTCGAGCCGTGTCCAGTAAAAAATTAGACTTATATAATTTATTTTTTTTTACTTTATTTGGACATGTTTGGTTTTGAGAAGAGCCCTTAATAAAAGGAAATTTATCAAGGGTTTTCTTATTTTCTATTTTGCAGTTATGATGGAAGAGGGGCTAGCATCTGTATAAACCTTTGAACCATCATATTTTGTATACCAATCTGTGTTCTTAGTTCCTTTAGATGTTGCCCATGCTCCAAAATTTGGATAAGAGTTGTAAATGGTAGCGGCAGGAAAAATTTCAAGTTTAGGCCATTTGAAATCTCCGGGGACTAAGATTGCCCAAGGAAAGCCCGTGGAATCTAAATAGGGATCCTTTCCATTGACAAGGTACTTCCCGGGTAGGTGAATTTCTTTTCCTGTTGAAACGTTAGCATATATATCATAAGGAGAAGAACCCAATACATCCCGTTTTACAGGTGTTGTAAATTTGATTGTAGTTTTGGCAATATAGCCTGACATGAAGCAATTTATTCCCAAAGGACAATCATATACGTTATATACTGGTCTGTATATAAAACCCCACCATTGCCAGGGTAGGGTTTCAGAGCTATCTAAATCATCAAAAAGGGAAAATGTTTTTGATCCCGGATTGTTGGTATCGATATTTTTTTTCTGTTTTCCACTTCCATCATAGATTGTATTAGTGAATTTTGAAACTCCAATACTTGCAGGGATCTGTAACTTTAGTGAATGTGTATTACTAATTGCACCCCGTGCAACGTGCTGGTAGCGGGTTCTGATTTCGACAATTTCCCCTTTCGCATTTAGGTCTTCTTCGTTTACAACATACAACACATAGTCGTTTAGGTCTTTGTCGCCCACACTGGGGTATTGGTCTTCAAATGTTAGAGTATTGTATCCAGTAGAAGGAATTCTTATATTAAATGCTTTACTTGAATCTTTTGGAAATGCATCTTTGGAGTCAGGGACACCATCCCCATCAGAATCCACAATAGAACTAGATCCACTGCCGCCTATGTTTGTGATTTGGATTCCTAGAATATTCACAACCAATCTCATATCTCCGCCCAAATCTCTCAAGATGGGGATGGTGATTT
This sequence comes from Leptospiraceae bacterium, assembly GCA_947458405.1. GTDB lineage: Bacteria > Spirochaetota > Leptospiria > Leptospirales > Leptospiraceae > JACKPB01. The sequence continues at coordinate 13,630 of CANGZW010000086.1, read as the reverse complement.
GACTTGAGGATGTTCCGTTGATAACAAGAGTCGCAAAAATAGATGTATCTGCATAATTTACCACAAAAGAACCACTTACCTTTCCATCAGCACTAGAAATTTGGCTAAAAAGAAGACTTTTTCCATCTGCCGATAAAAACTCAACCAATGCACTATTTATGGGTGATCCGTTTTGGTCGACCACAACTGCTTGTATATTGATTGTACGACTGGATTGAAAATTAAAGGGATTATCCTTGGAGCTAATCTCTTCGACTTGAAACTTGGGTTCGTTTCCAATTACAATTGTATTACTTTGTAGTACGGAAACTGCTGAGAGTGAACTACTCACTCCATTGAAAACTGCTTTAACATTGGAGTTTCCAGCGTTTATACCCGTTAAAAGTCCTTTTTTGCCTCCGATATTGCTAATAGAAGCAGCGAGTGAATCATCAACCCCATCTCCATTGGAATCTGCAATCCAGGTAGCATTGACAGTTAAGTCCTGAACGGTTCCATCCGTGTAAGTTCCAGAAGCACTGAATTGTCTTACAAATCCCCTGGCAACATTTGCTGTGGTAGGAGAAATAGCTACGCTAACAACTGAAGCAGGTTGAACGGAGATCGTCTTTGAAGAGTTGAAACTTCCAAATGTTCCAATAATTTTTACTGTTCCTGTTGCAGTAGTAGTTACAGTGCCAATGCTTTCGGGGGAGTTACTGATACTGGCTACATTGGTATCATTTTTTCCATCCCCATTACTGTCCGCTATCCAGGTAACCGAGGATGTGATATCTTTTGTGGTACCATCAGTATAGACGGCAATGGCTGTAATTTTTTCACTCAATCCTTTGGGTCTCGAATCATTTACACTCTGGACATTGATCGAACTAATTACTGCTTGTTGTACTGTATAATCTTTACTACCGGATAAGTTTCCCAGCATTGCTGTAATACTCACATAACCAACTCCCATTGCTTTAGCTGTACCCATAGATAGTGAATTATTGCTTATGGAAATAACATTGGCATCATCGAGGCCATCTCCATTGGCATCTGCTTTCCAGGCTACAATACCAGTGACATTTTGAGTTGTACCATCTGAGTATATGCCTGTTGCCTGGAAGGATTCATTTAAGCCTTTTGAGATAGAGTTATTTTGGGAGGATACTGTAATTTGCGTAAGCACAGCAGTTCCAATTTTTAATTTAGCACTACCCATAAGTCCATTTAGGCTCGCGAATACATTGATATTACCCACAAGAGAGGAAGTTAGTTTTCCTTTTGTACCTGATGTATTACTAATATTAGCAATGGGCAATGCTAGAATCCCTCCAATGAGTGCAACAGGTAGGGGAGTGAGGGAAGTTTCATTGAAAACGGAAGTATCCCAAGAAACAGAATTTGTTAAGTCCTGGCTCGATCCATCAGAATAAAATCCTGTGGCATTGTACTGAATACTTAAACCCTTTGCAATTTCTTCTGCACCGGGACTTACTGTGATAGAAACTAGGTCTGCCGATTTAATTGTGATACTTGATGTTATACTTAGATTTTTTACAGATACTTTTAAAGTTGCGGAGCCCATACCATTTCCAGTAATTTCTCCCTTTGTGACAGAAGTATTTGATACCCCAGCTATGAATTGATCATCGAGTCCATCCCCATTGCTATCTATCATAAATGATGCATCAGAAGTTATATCGCTAACACTTCCATCTGAAAAATGCCCATTGACTTTCACTTTTTGTTTGGTGCCTTTGGATAAAACTAAATTTGCACTAGATAAGCTCAACGATCGTATTTCGGCGGGTAAGATATTGACATTTACATTGGAGCTAATTCCATACAAACTTGCTGATATGGAAAGAATTCCTTCTCCAGATGTGGATATTTTTCCTGCATTTAAAAAATCATTTGCGATAGATCCATTTCCTGTGGTTCTCCAAATTACATCTTTTGTTATATCCTGAACCGTATTGTCAGTATAAGTTCCAATAGCGGATAATTGAAGAGACAAACCATTGGCAATGCTTCTCAGTGTGCCTAAGGATATAGAAACTAATTCAGCAGGAGTTACAAAAACCTTGGAAGATATTGATCTACCATTGATAGTTGCTGTTATTGTTGCACTTCCAGTAAGTATGGAGGTGATTTCTCCTTTTGTGGATGAAGAGTTACTAATTGAAATTACTGCCTGATCGTCTAAACCATCCCCATCTGAGTCTGCAATAAAACTAATCTGACTGGTTAGATCCTGTGTTGTGCCATCTGTAAAAGATCCTGTGATACCAATTTTTTTGGTTATACCTTTGGCAATCTGTAAGTTGGAAACTGAAAATTGCAGGGAGGTGATCTCTGCCGGGACTACATTAATTGTAGCACTGGATGTGATTCCTTTGTAAGTAGCGGTGATTTTATTAGATTCTTCCCCTTTGCTCTTAAACCATCCACTAGAAAATAAGTCATTGGTGATTGTAGCATTGCCCGAGTCATTCCATGTTACAACGGATGTTATGTCATGAGTGGAATTATCTGTGTAGGTTCCAATTGCTCTGAGTTGAGTAGATAAACCATTTGATAGAGTTTTAGGGGCTTCGATGGAAATAGATACCAAAGAAGCGGGAGAGATGATAAGGGTTGTTGCGTTATAGGCTCCATTGAGGCTTGCAGTTACTTCTGCCAAACCAATATTTCCTGCATTGAAAATAACTTTATCTGATGACTTAGTGATAGATCCACTCAAACTATACACATGCCAGGATACTAAATTGGTAATATCACTCTTGGACCCATCGGTGTAAAAACCTGTGGCTGTAAGTTCTTTAGTCAGTCCTTTGGAGATTATCTCTCCACGGGGGGGAGATATGGAAATCGATGAGAGTTCTGCCTGTGTGACTGAAATTGTGGTACTAACAGATTTTCCTCCTAAGGTAGCGGTAATTTTGGCTGTTTCTGAGGATAGGGTTGTAAAAAAACCTGTAATTTGGTTGATAAAAAGATTTCCTACAGTTGTAAAGACTGCCTCAGCAGTAATATCTTTTGTGGTTCCATCGGAGAATGTTCCAATCGCTGTAATTTTTCCATTTAATCCATTGGCTATGCTCACAGGAGCTCCAATAGAAATGGATATCAATTCAGCCTTGGTCACAGTCACTCCCGTTTTACCAATGATACCATCTAAATTAGCAGAAATTATTGCATTTCCCTCGGAGCTAGAAGAGAAATTACCTTTTGAGTCGGGTAAATTTGAGATTTCCCCAATGATTGTATCATACACTCCATCATTCCGACTATCCACAATCCAGGTGACTTCTGAAGTAATATCTTTTTTGGTTCCATCACTGAAGAGTCCAAAAGCAGTAAAATTCTTTTTGAGTCCCTTTCCTAAGAATTGAGCCTGGGGGGAAATACTGATAGAACTTAACTTGGCAGGTGTGACACTGATGGATGTGGAAGCTGTAATACCTCCAAAGGAAGCGGTGATCTTGGAATTTCCAACACCTAAAGCATGGAGTAATCCACTCAGTCCGGGGATGTTGGAGATTTGGGAGTTTCCAGTTACTGACCATACGGCTAGGTCGGAGAGATCTCTGGTTTTTCCGTCAGTGTAGAGTCCAATCAAAGAGAAATGATTTTTTAATCCTTTGGCGAGACTTTCAGGACCGGGAATAGTTAAAGATTTAAGCTGTGCAGGAGCTGATTTAAAAATGGAAGAAATGGAGACTCCACTGATTGTAGCTATGATCTTAGTCTCTCCTTCTCCCCGGGCAATTGCCTTTCCAGCATTGGTTAAAATATTGGAAATTGTAACTACCGAAGGATCTTCCGATTCCCAGGTGGTCTGAGAGGTTACATCTAATACATTTCCATCATCAAAAGTTGCATAGGCTTGGTATTGGAAGTCCAATCCTAAGGGAGCATTGGCGAGAGGGTGAATGGAAAGGGAGATGATTTTGGGAGCAGTGATACTAATTTTTCGAGTTACCATTAAATCCTGGAAACTAGCCCTCAGGGTAACTTCTCCCGTTCCAATTCCATGCAATAGTCCGGGAATGCTGTCTTTGTTGATCTTTGCTAAATCATCCTCTAGAGTCCAGGTGACCTGAGAAGTTACATCAATGCTTTGTCCGTTATCATAAATGGCTAATGCCTTAAAAGGAGTAATGAGGCCCCTTACAATACTTTGGATTCCCTCTATGCTTATACTTTTAATCTTGGGTTCGGAAATCTTTATAGTGGTAGTGGAACTAATTTCATTTAGGCTTGCAGTGATTGTAATACTTCCTGTGTTGGGGGAACTGATAACTGCTTTTTCGCTGGATGAATTAGTATTTATAACATCGGGAGTATTTGAAGTCCAGTTTACAGAATTGGTAACATCTTGTTTGGTATTATCACTCAGAATGGCTATAGCCTGGAGGGGAGCTTCTGTTCCCTTTGGTAAATTAGAGGGAGGAATGGTTTGAATGGCAGTTACTATTGCATCCTTGATTAAAAACTCTGCTTCTCCATAGATACCATCTAAGGTAGCTTTGATTTTTGTTTTACCGGGAGCCTTAGCTTTAAATTTAATTTTTTTTATGACAGATTCAGGTTTGTTATTGGAGGAATCATAATCGCTGGAAGATTTATTGGAGGTTTTAGTCGTTTCGGAGTACTCAGCCATAGTCTCGTCAACAGTATTCCATTTTACACTGGAGGTAACATCTATCTTGCTTCCATCGGAGTAAATCGCAGTGGCAGTGAATTCAGCAGCAGTATCCTGGGCTAATGCTACATTTGCCGGTTCAATTTGGATAGATTTTAAGGAAGCATTTTCGCTAACCGATGTTGAAATTCCACCCGAGGAAGAACCTCCCAATAAACCAAAAACTGGAGAAACCCCACCAGAGGACGCACCGGAGCAATTCAATAACAAGGTAAAGAAGAGTAGAAGCTGAACTATTTTCATTTTTTTCTCCTGCAGAAGAAAATACTTTTAGATTAAATACTATATTTGATATATTTTTATATATGTCTATTTAAAAAAATAATTTTATATTACTTTATATAAGTCGTTGTACAGGTTAGAAATATTAAATTTATTTTGTGATGTATGTCCTCAGCTCCCTATTAATTACTTAGGTTAGGCCTACTAATTAGGTAATTAGAATATAAAATTAGAGAAATTTAGTTTAATTTCTTAGCAGATAAGATCAAACTATTTTAAAATGAAATCTTTAGCCTGTATTTCCGTGGAAAAATCTTTCTTTCTTATTAATTTTGATTATTTCATTTTAATCAGAAAGCAACAGAACCGAGCGCTCTTATTAAAGACATCTCTTATTTCTGTATCGCACGATTGCTTCCCGGGTATAGTAAAACTTTTAATAGTTTTTTTAGTTTAAAATAAATTATAACTTCACTTGACAGAGTAACAATCTTAGTGTTTTATTTAGGTTCTAAACATAAAATAGTAAAAAACTAAAAAAGGATTAAGAATGAGAATATTTTTATTGTTAGTGACTCTAGTTATTTTGGGATGTAATACGAAAAATAAAACTGAAGAAGGAATTTCAGCATCTATTGTGGGAAAAAATCTGCCATATAATTTTGAGGGTACCGAATATGAGGGCTACATAGCTTCGGATAGTAGTAAAGAGGGAAAAAGACCCGGAATCCTTGTTATACATGAATGGTGGGGATTGAATGAATATCCTAAGATGAGAGCGAGACAATTAGCAGATCTAGGTTATGTTGCATTTGCTATGGATATGTATGGAAAAGGAGTATATACTGAGGATCATGTGAAAGCGGGTGAACTTTCGGGTGCGAATGGTGATTCCAAGCTAATGCTTTCAAAAATTAATAAAGCGCTGGAAATTTTAAAATCGCAAGCGAATGTAGATCCCGATAAAATTGGAGCTATAGGATATTGTTTTGGTGGAAAAGGTGTGATTGAAATTGCACTCGATGGACAAGTGTTAAAAGGCGGAGTAGTCTCTTTTCATGGAATGCTAATGAGTCAAAATTTAGTGGAAGGTGCAAAGAATGTGAAAACAAAAATTTTGATACATCATGGGGCGGATGATTCTTTTATGACAAAAGAAGTAGTGGATAATTTTGTTAACACTTTAAAAGAAGCAAATGCTCCTCTTACGTTCGTATCACATCCAGGATCTAAGCATGGATTTACTAGAAAAGGAGCTGATCCACATCATGGACTTGCTTATAATGAAGAAGCAGATAAAAAATCTTTTGAAAGCATGAAATTGTTTTTTGAGACTAACTTTAAAAATTAAATAATAAATTTATTGGACAGTCGGTCATCGGCTGTCTTATAAATGTCTCTAATCTTTTATAGCAAAACATCAATACAAATAATTTGGATACAATTAAATTTTTGAAACAATATTAGTATCAATATTATATAAAATATTATGATATTTGTATAAGTTTTTATTATGAGAAATTGTACTGAATTTAATATTATATTTTTGGAAGTTTTGATAAATTATTTCTTGAGATTCTTCATCAATCGAAGACATACTTTCATCCATAAAATAATAAAAATTAGGAAATAGAAAGATTTTTAAAAGGATTAATTTTTGTAGAACACCAGGAGAAAAGAGATCCTCAGAATCTAAGGATTTATTTAGATCGATGGTAAACTTACTGGAATCTATGTTTACAAGTGGAAGAAAAATCTGATTTAGCTCTTTAGGATTTAGTTTTAGTTTATCAAGCTCATAAAATTCAAAGAAAGATAGGCCTGAGAGAGAAGTCTTTTGTGGGATAAATTGAAGATTTACTTTTGAATTGATATCTATATTTCCACTAAAATTTTTATGTATTCCGGATAAAGTTTTATATAATAATGTCTTACCACTTCCATTTGATCCTGTTATTAAAAGTTTATCATTGAAGTTTAAAATAAGATTAAGAGAGTTTATCAATTTATTATTACTATAATCATATAAATTAAAATTATTTATTTTGATAAGTTCGTAATTATTAGAAAATGTTGCTATTTTTGTTTTTTCTTTTGTTTGATTTAATTCATTGAAAAGAATTTTTAAACGTTTTGAATCTGCATTTAGTATAGATATGTCCTGAATCTGATCACTGATAACAGTAAGTGAATAGAGGACAGAGACGAATGCTATTGAACCTTTTTCTATAATTCCAAACTCAATTTCATTTGTAAAATACATTCCTGAGAGATAAATTGTAGGGAGTAGGGTAATTAAATTTTTTGATCCCAACTGAAAAATAACCAATCCAGCTTTGAGTTTAATCAATTTCTTTGAGTTTTCTATTATCAAATTTAATGATTTTACCAATCCAACAGAAATTCGATTTTCCAATTTTATAAAAGAAATCGATTCACTATATTCCCGAATTTGAATGAGAGAATAGCGAAGATTCGCCTCAAGGTGATACTGATCCATATTTATAATTGATAATTTTTTTCCAAAGAAAATTACTCCTATAAAATTGGTAAATAAAGACAATCCAATAGAGAAGAAAAATAAAATCTTTGAGATATTCCAGAGCATAAAACTATAGGCAAACAATTGCAGGGTTGAATCTAAAATTAGAAAAAAAATAACTATAGTTTTGTTGGTAAAAGATGTTATATCATCCGTGATACGTTGATCGGGATTATCAATTTCATTTTTAAAATTTAAATGATAATAATTATTTTCTTTTAAATACAGATTAAAAAATTGAGATGTTAATTCTTTTCTAAATGTAATAGCCAAAAAACTTTGGAGGTAAGTTGTGAGTGCATAAATAATTAAAAAAAATATTAGGTAAGTAAAAAAAAAGGTTAAATATCTATAAAAATTATCGGTTTCTCTTGATGACAAAAAAGTCATCATCGACCCTTTAGAGCTAGTTATACTAACGTTAAGATAAGTAGATAAAAAGTAAGTTAAAATAATAAATAAAAATAAAATAAAAATACTTTTTATTTTATTTGATTTTAAAATTAATTTATAAATATCTAAAATAAAATTATCCTAACTTTTTAATAAAATTACTGATAATTGAATTTACTTCTAGAGGGTTCTCCATCGGAGCTAAATGAGCCGAGTGTTTAATAGTAAAAAATTCATATTTTGGAATTTTACTAAAAATTTCTTTCATTTCACCCGGTGGTGCTAGAGTGTCTTCTTCTCCCGCAATTATCAAACTTGGAATTTTTATATACGGTAAAAAACTTTCTGAATCGATTCTTCCCTGAAGAGCGAGTAGCTCGGAGATGATACCATCCTTGGGTTGTCTATTTGTAATACTTAAAAGATTTTGAAGAAAAACCTCATTTTCCGCATTTTTTTTGGTAATTAAGTTTTTGGTAAATGAGTTTATAAATGACTGCAAGCCCTCTTTTTTTATTTTCCTAATGGAAGCGGTTCTCTGTAATTTTGCCTGTTTGGAATCACCCGCACTCCTTGTACTAATTAAAATGAGTCCTCTTATGTTTTCAGGATAAAGCTCTAGTAATCTTTGGGAAATATATCCTCCCATGGAAAGCCCACAGAGTATTATATTCGTATGTGAAGAAAGAAACTCTGTATAAACATATTCTGCCATTTCATCAAGGGTAAAAAGGCTATCGGGGTGATTGTACGTTCCGGGCAAATCAGGACAAATTACAGAGTAGTCTTTAAAGTATAACTTCTGATTGACCCACATCTCTGAATCTAGGGGAAAACCATGTAAAAGTACAAGAGTAGGTTTCATAAAATTTGATTAATTCTGTTTAATTTTAACAATTAAAACATCTTTTTTGAAGTCAGCACCTAAGTTGTTTCTTTCCTTTTCCATGTCTTCTTTTTGGGGGGATTTTCCCATTCTGACTGTGTATAGATCACCATTTCTCATGATATAGGGCCTTAGTTTTTTAAACCTTTTGTTTTCGGATAAAAGATTTTCTTTGAATTTTAACGCCTGCTCTTTGGAGCTGAAGGCTCCTAATTGTAGGCTATACAGATCCGGCTCATCTTCTGAATCATTCCCTTTTTTGGGAGTAGGTTCTCTGGGTTCTTTGGGCTCGCGATTGAGAAGTTTTTCCCTTTTCTTTTTGGGCTTTGACTCGGGAATCTCGGGAGTTTCTGGAATTTCTGTTTCTACGGATTCTTCGGTAGCTTCTAAAACTTCCGACTTAACCACTTCGGGAGTTTTGTTATTAGGGATTCTTTTAGACACTTTTTCAGGGGGTGTTGTTTTAGAAAATTCATCTTCTGTGGATAGGGGAGCTACTGACTCTATGCTTTCTTGGGCAATTTCTTTTTCTGCTTTCTTTTTGCCGAGAGTATGACCGAGCATAAAGGAATATACCAATAAAAGTATAAGTATGCTCACTAAGATTGCTATTCTTTTTACATCGAGATTAATTGTATAAAATGTTCGTTCTTTCAATGATTTACCCATTTGCCCTGATAATTCTGAGGACTTCTAATGCTTTTAATTCAAGATCTTCTATAGAACCACTATTTTCAATTGTAAAATCGGATAGCTCCATTTTTTTGTTTATGTCTAATTGATTTTTCATCCTATTTTTAAATTCTTCCTGACTTATCCCATCTCTTTTCTGGGTTCTTTTGAGTGCCTCTTCAAAAGAGAGATAGACACAAATTGTATGGGTACAAATCTCATCTCCATGGGTTTCAAAGAGTAGGGGGACTTCCCAAGCTACCATGCACTCTGGGGGAGAATGGAAAATAATTTTTCGTGTTTCTGTTCTCACAAGGGGATGAATAATTTCAGTGAGTTGGGAAAGTTTTAGGGTATTATTGAAAACCTGACTGGCTATAAATTTTCTATCGGGATTACCATCGGAATCTAAAACCCCTTTACCAAAAATCTCTAATAATTCTTCCTTGATAGGGGAATCGGGAGAGGTATAAAATTTTGCTAATTTATCGGCATAAATTACAATTGCACCCTGTTTTTCTAAGAATTGTGTTACGGTAGATTTTCCACATCCCATTCCTCCTGTGATACCTATTACTATTTTTTTATCGGGATACATCAAAATTCATTATCTCTATATTTGATATTAAACATCATAATTTATGCAGAAATCCCATACTCATCCAAAATAAGTGCCTTGGAATATCCTGTTGGTAATACTTTTCAGAAAGATAATTTTTTAAGAGTTGGTCAGCTTCTGAACTATCCAAATAACTATAAAATAAATCATTTTTGATTCCAAACATCCTCGAAGGATTTACAGTTTTGCCATCGTATTGATTTTGATTTATTAATGTTCCTGTGGGGTCAGTTTTACTTGTGTAGTACGAATTATTTAACTTGGTGTCTGGATAATAAAATGTAGAATTGTCGTACATATGGATATCGGGTCTATATGCATCATTTACAGAAATAAATAGATCCCCAAAAAAGAATTTTATCCCACTTGTGATATCAAAGAAACCAGATTTTTGGTCTGTATTATTATTAATATTTTTATACCCAATATTATTATAGACTTGAATTCTGAAAAATTTATCTTCCAAAAAAGTGTGGGATGTATAGAAAGCTAGATAATTCCCACCATCAGCAGAACCACTTAAATCTTGAGACCCTTGGGTAAAAAATTGAATTTGGGGAGCTATCACTTTTTTAAGAAAGGGTAAAGACCACCATATAAAATACTCATCCCAAGAGTATCTCCCTTTTTTATCTCCCTCAAAATACCACCAAACTCCAGCTGTGAAATCTCCAAATTTCCCAGCATTAAAATTGTAAGCAAAGGTTGTAAAGAGTCCATCTGTTCTCCACATCCCATTTTGTTCTTTCCGGGGTTTTAACTTATTCGGATTTGCATTGCAGAGCTCTGCAGGAGTTGTGGTGGGGTCACAGGTACTGGAGTAGAGATTTTTGGAGGGGTCATAAAAAATGGAACTTCCATCTCCTGAACTGTAATAGTTTCCTTGGGATAATCTATCAAAATAATAAACTGGATCCACTCCGAATGAACCCGGATAAGGTTGTAGCATTCGCATATCCGAGTCCTTATCTTTTCGGTTGGTCATGGCCAGATTTCCCCATAGTTCAAAATAAAAACCAGAGGGAGCACTGACCCTTAAATTAGGTTGGTAGGCATAATACTCAGTTACTTCTTTATACTTTGAATTGTTTCTTCGGGCTAGGTACTCTCCCCCATAGCTATTTCCCCTCCAGATAAAGTCCGAGACAACCTCGTGGGTCAATTCCACATCTACTCCGTTGGAAATGTGAGTATCTTTATTGTGTTGGGGGGCGATGTGTCTATAGGTTCCAGGTGAGGCCCTTTCGGGTATAATATCCTCTGCTTTTTCAGGTAATTCAGGAGTATTCTTTCCTAGTTCGTTGATTTGTATAGATTCTATTTCATTTTTTTGTATGCTTCTAAATTTTCCATTTTTAATAGATAAAATTATAAATCGATTGGATTGTTCTATTAAGGTACCGTTGATCTGAGTCCCATTTTTTAGTATAACTGTATCTGCCTGTAGTTCATAGTAAAAGAGGATTAGAATTAGAAATATGAACTTTTTCATTTAAAAAAACCTATCTAAAATTTATAAAATATTTTTATTTTAATAATACCATGAAGTGTTTCAAGATTAACTTTTATAAATAATTGTTTGATAATGATAAAATCGACTAATTATAAGTCAATATTTAATTGATAATAGCGAAAAAAGGTTGATATTATGAATTCTTTCACAATCGTGCTACATACACTCTATCTTGTATTAGAATTAGCATTAGAAACATGATTTAACTAGATTAATTCCTACCAAAAAGAGAAATAGGGCAACCCTAAAAAACCATTTTCCACTTGTCAAAGACTCCACTTTTAAAAAATCCTCTAAACAGATATGCCAAGAATAATCGTACAAAAATATGGTGGAACTTCCGTAGGAACCACCGATAAAATCAAGAATGTTGCCAAAAGGATCAAAACTTACCATGATAGGGGCGACCATGTGGTGGTGGTTGTGTCTGCTATGGGGCATACAACGGATGAATTGATTGAATTAGCCGATAAACTGAATTCCAATCCCCCCCGAAGGGAGATGGACATGTTATTGTCCACAGGAGAGCAGGTTTCTGTATCCCTTTTGGCGATAGCCCTCGATTCCATAGGTGTTCCTGCCAGGTCGTTTACGGGTTCACAGGTTAAGATGATGACTGATGGTAATTTCTCCAACGCCAAGATAGAGATGATTGACAGAACCAGAATTGACGAGGCCCTAGGGGAAAACAAGGTGGCGATCGTTGCTGGATTTCAGGGGATCGATAAAGAAGGAAATATTACCACACTCGGAAGGGGCGGGAGCGACACTTCAGCCGTAGCCATTGCCGCGACTCTCGGAGCCAATGAATGTGAAATTTATACGGATGTGGATGGAGTTTTTACAGCAGATCCCAATAAGGTAAATGGTGCCAAAATGCACGAGAGAATTACCTATGATGAAATGTTAGAATTGGCTAGTTTGGGAGCAGGTGTCTTACACTCTAGAAGTGTAGAGCTTGCAAAAAATTATGATGTTGTAATACATGTTAGATCCAGTTTTAAGGATATACCCGGAACATTGGTAGTGAGTGAGGAGAAATTAATGGAACATATTAGAGTGAGTGGAGTGACTATAAAAAATGAGGAGGCTAGAGTTACAATTCCCGATGTACCTGACAAACCTGGTATTGCCGCTGAATTATTCGGTGCCCTTGCTAAAGCGGATGTTATTGTAGATGTGATTGTTCAATCTTCCCCTTCTAATGGAAAAAATACAATTTCTTTTACCATCTCTAGAAAAAGTGTAAAAGAAGCTCTCCCTTTGTTAGAGAAATTTGTGGAAGCTAATAAGACCGGTAAAATCGAACTAAACGAAAAAATAGCAATCATTTCAGCAGTGGGAGTAGGTATGAAATCTCATGTGGGTGTTGCCGCTCAGATGTTTAAAGCCTTAGCCGATAACAATATTAACATTGAAATGATCACTACCTCAGAAATAAAAATCTCATGCGTGATACCCGAAGCTCAAGGAAAGTCAGCTCTAAAAGCAATTCATGATGAGTTTATTTAAGTAATAAAGATAAATGGCGTTTATTTCTAAACGCCATTTAATTGTCATACAGTCATTTCTTTTAAATCAGAAATTGTCTCACATTCTTTAAAAATATCCAACATACAGATAATATTAAATACCGGGTGACTTAGAATTTCCTTGGTCATAAAAACATCCCTCTCTTCGGCAATTCCATCAATATGAATCCATGTATCTGATTTTACTTTTTCTTTGTTTTCTAAAATTTCACAGTAGATTAGGTACTCATAGACTCCAAATTTTTTAGCAAAAATTTCTAAATTATCAGGATTTGCGTAAGAGATTTCTTCTCTAAATTTTTGAGTGTTTGTTTTTTTTTCTTCTGCCGTGAAGGCAGTGTAATAACGATTGAGAATTCTTGTGATATTTTGAAACTCAAGGATGCCTTTTGAATTTAGTTTTTTCCATTCTCCCGGAATAGCTTCCATTGACTTTTGTTTTTTAGATTTTTCATTCATAATTTTTATCTTCCTCTATTTGGATTTTAGCTATTTATATATTTCCCAAATAGTAAGATTTTTATTAATGTAGTACGATTTTTTTTATATTAATTACGTTTT
>CANGZW010000085.1 GCA_947458405.1 Leptospiraceae bacterium | reverse complement strand
TTAAAGAGAGATATCTAAACACCCAAATTGAGAAAGATTTAGAAAAGAAAATGGTTTTCTTATCAGGTCCGAGACAAAGTGGTAAGACAACTACCGCAAAGTATTTATTAAAAAAACAAACAGGAAATCTCTCCCGGTATCTGAACTATGATTCTCTTGAAGATAGAACTAAATTTAGAAAAGAAATATTCCCCTCCGGCGAAGGACTTATTGTCCTGGATGAAATACATAAATTTAGTAGATGGAGACAGATCATAAAAGGTCTTTATGACAAAAGAAATGAAGAGGTATCTATATTGATTACAGGAAGTGCCAGGTTGGATCATTATAGGCATGGAGGAGATTCTCTACAGGGAAGATACCATCTTTTGCGACTTCTACCTCTATCGTACAGAGAAATAAAAGATCACTATAAAGATCCAATGATTCGACTTTTAAATAGGGGTCCATTTCCGGAACCTTTATTTGAAAATTCAGATATAGATGCTACCAGATGGTCAAAAGAATATCTCTCCAGACTGGTTAGAGAGGAAATTGGCGATCTTGAAACTATCAAAGATATAAGTTTATTGGAACTTCTCGCTGATAGACTTCCGGGATTGGTAGGCTCTCCTCTCTCCATCAATTCTCTGCGGGAAGATTTACAGGTAGCCCATCAGACCGTATCACGATGGATTGATATATTCGAAAATATGTATATGGTTTTTAGAGTCTATCCATATGGATCACCTAAAATAAAGGCGGTCAAAAAAGAATCAAAACACTATCATTATGATTGGAGTTTAGTAGAAGAGGAAGGAGCCAGATTTGAAAATATGATAGCGTTTCATCTTCTAAAGCATTGTTATTTTTTAGAGGATACACAAGGGAAAAAGATGGAACTACGATATTTCAGAGATATTGACTTAAGAGAAGTAGATTTTGTTGTATTGCATAAAAATAATCCTATACTTTTTATAGAGTGCAAATATTCCAAAAAGCCCAAAGAGAATAAGCCTCTTCAATATTTAAGGAAAAAATTCCCCGAAGTGCGTTGCTGTATTGTCTATTTTCAATTAGAAGAATCATTTACGGATAGAATGAATATTCAGCATATCAGTGCTTCTGATTTATTATCTGAACTAGCTTGTTAATAAAAACCAAAAGAAAAGAGAGATCCTATTTCATACTCCAAGCAGCTATCTCTGCTGTAAGAGAAAGGACTCTGTTTTTATCCAAAATGAGTGAACATGCAGAATTAGATTCCTTACTACAGAATATCCTAATGTCTTCGGAAATAGAAGGTGAGTCTCTCAATGTTGAATCAGTCCGATCTTCTTTGGCTAAGAGACTCATGATAAAGATTCCCTTTAAAAAAACATCAGCACGCACAGAAGGTGTTGCAGATTTACAGATGGACGTATTTCGTGAAATATCTCGAAAATTACTAAGGTTAGCAAAGCCACCGCAACCAGACATTTGACCGATCTATTTAAAAAGAAGTGTTTAAATAAATTACCTGGAGAGGGCAGGAGTACGAGATACATTTTAGCCGGAGTTTTCAAAAAATAATAAGAATAGATTTTTAGTTAGAGTTTAGGTGAAAATATAAATTGATCTAAAATGTACTTGCTATATTTTTAAAATAAGGAAAATAGACAGTGTTCTACTCACCAATAAAAAAAAAAGAGAGCCAACCATTCCCAATGCCTATCTTATTTTTAAAATTCTTTGGAAGCCTTTTACTTTTCAGTTTCTTTTTTTTACAGAGCTGTGCTCCAGCAGGTAAGATCCCTCCCAAGGCAGTGAAAGGTGTACTAGATTTAAGTGATTGGGATCTAGAGCGAGATGGGATTGTAAATTTGGATGGAGAGTGGGAGTTTTATTGGGAAAAATATTGCAAATCAGAAGAGTACATCCCCACACCAAATGAAACCGGACTTACAAATTGTTCTCCTGAAGACATGAGTGGATACATACAAGTGCCCTCTGATTGGAAAACCTTTCAAAACAATGGGAAAGAAATTGGATCCTCAGGATACAGTACATATAAATTAAAGATTCAATTAAAGGATTCAGGAGATTACGCAATACGAACCAATTGGATCAGTTACTATAAAGCACTCTTAATTAGGGATAAAAAATTCCTAACAAATACTGATATTATTACAAAAAGGGAGAACTTTGTTTTAAATCCCAAAAGAGAGATCATCGCTTTTTCGGAGAGAGAAGTCCATCTCTTTTTAATTGTTTCAAATTATGATTATTATAGTTCGGGAATACTTTCTAGTATTAATATTGGAAAGAAGAGTGCAATAACTCAAATGTACAATAAAAACTTCTTTGTGGATGCTTTTATGATTGGTTCCCTTTTTATTCTTGGGTTTTACCATTTAGGAGTATGGATACAAAGGAAAAAAGATAAGTCTAACCTATATTTTGCTATCGTTTGTTTTCTGATGGCTATTCGAAGCTCTGTGACAGGAAATGATATAATTTATGATGTACTACCCTCAATTCCTTGGTGGGTAGGAATTAAATTAGGTTATATAACATATAGCTCTGGAGTAATTTTTTTAATGAATTATCTTAATATTTTAAATAAGCCCAAATTTGTAAAATTAAATCTATATTTAAGGATCTATTATTCTATTGTAGTAATTTTATTTATTATTTCAAATGATTACCTATCTAAATTAATAAGTGATATCACATTATTAATTATTATATTTACAATTATATATGTTATATATGAAATTATTAAATTTGAAAAGTATATAAGAAATATATTTTTAATATTTTTTATACTATTTTCAGTTTCTATAATTAATGATATCTTACTTACATATAACTTTATTAGTACGCTTTACTTAGCCCCATATGGCTTTTTATTTTTTTTCATTGCTCAAGCATATCTCCTCTCTTCTATCTCATCTCGAACTTTTACCGAAAATGAAAATCTAAATCTAACTCTAGAAAAAAAGATCCAAGAACTCGAACTCACTAAAGAGCGTGCTACCAAAGCGTATCTCGATTTAGAAGCCTCTCAGAAGCAACTCGTTCAGTCAGACAAGATGATCACCCTCGGCACCATGGTGGCAGGAGTTGCCCATGAGATCAATACTCCGTTAGGAGCCATCAAGGCAAATTCAGAAAACATTCTGGAATCTTTGCGGACTTTCATCCTAAAGATCAATCCAACATTGAGTCATATCACAATAAATGATTTAGAGAAAGCTATCTTTGTATTGGAGCTCTCCAAAGATCCAAGCTCAGCAATCTCCAGTAGAGAGACAAGGGCAATCCGTAAAAAGGTAATTTCTATTTTAGAGGAAAAAGGTACGTTAAACGTAGAGGTGATGGCTGACTATATTGTAGAATTGGGTCTTGTAGATGCCCTAAATCGAGAGGAAAGTATCTTTACCCATCCCGATCTGGAAAAATATCTCAGCATAGCGGGTGATCTCTATGGAATTAAAAAGAAGTCAAGCGTAATACAGACTTCCACAGAGAGGGTTTTCAAGATTGTAAAGTCTCTTAAATCCTTTATGCACTTTGACCAGAACGAAAAAATGATCATCAGTGATCTCACCGAGGGAATGGAGACGGTACTCATCATTCTACACAATAAAATCAAGTATGGAATAGAGGTCATCAAAAACTATGGGGAGAATATACCACAGATTCCCTGCTATCCCGATGAGCT
The DNA here is from genome assembly GCA_947458405.1 of Leptospiraceae bacterium. Taxonomy (GTDB): domain Bacteria; phylum Spirochaetota; class Leptospiria; order Leptospirales; family Leptospiraceae; genus JACKPB01. Next base: position 12,850 of record CANGZW010000085.1, on the reverse strand, counting down.
AAATCAGGTGTGGACAAATCTCATCCACAATGCAATACAAGCAATGTCAGAGAAGGGGACTCTGTTGATAGACATTGAGAGTCTATCAACTCTACAGGGAACACCCGATATAGACAAACGAAATCCTGAGTACAAAGGAAGCTATGTGTCCGTGTCCATTCAAGATAGCGGTTCGGGGATTTCTCCTGAGATACGCACAAAGATCTTCCAGGCATTCTTTACCACCAAACCCGCAGGGGAGGGCTCTGGACTGGGTCTTCATATCATTGGGAAAATTTTGGAAAAACATGCAGGGGCATTGTATTTAGAATCGGAGCCCGGGAAAACGAGATTTACTGTGATACTACCTATCCTTCCTGAAAATATATGACTAGAATATTGAAGTTATCTTAAAAATTTTACTACTAATTTGAATTAGACTTTAATAATCTTGTTTTTTAATTATAGAATCAATTTTATTGATTTTCGTTACCCATCTACCTTTAAGAAGATTATCCATGAGAATGGGGGAGCACTATTTTTTAGAAGTGGAGAAAGTAGTACAGAGTTTGTAGCGGTGTTGCCCCAAAAGTAATCATTCCTTTATATATTAACTTATTTTCTTTTACAAGCAAAATAATTACATATAGTTATAATTTAATAATAAGACTCTTCTTGATATAAAATTATGAATTATAGATAATATTATCAAAAAAAAATATATTTTGTAGATATATAATTAAAAATTCTGATTTTAAATTATATATGTATATTATTTACTATAAAATGACCTATGATTCCTAAATTTATTAAATTATTATTTTACTACTTTTTTCTTCTTTGGCCGTTAACTATTTACTCACAAGAAAATGTTATTACATTACTGAATGAGGAGAATTCTTATGCTACTTCTTATCTAGCTGAATACTCTGTAACTAGCGAAAAAATAAATTTAGATGATGCTAAAAAATTGAAATATTCAAATTTACCCAATGGAAAGACTAATTTTGGTTTTGATAAAAAATACTATTGGTATAAAATTCGAGTTAGAAATAATTCAAATATTCCAAAGTGGGTTGTTCAATTTCAATATCCATTATTGGATTTTATAAATTATTATATTATAGTAAATGATACTGTAGTCTCGGGTAAAACTGGAGACATGTTGCCATTCTCAGAAAGGTATTTAAAAATTCGATTTTTAAATTTCCCGCTTGAATTAAAGGAAAATGAGTTAGCTGAAATATATATCTCTATTAAGAGTGAAAGTTCAATTGATTTGAATTTAAAAATAGTATCACCAGAAGAATCTTTAAAAAAAAATGGGGACGAAAATATTATCTTAGGAGTTTATTACGGTGGAATATTTTTGATCGCTCTTTATAATTTATTTATATTTTTATTTTTGATGGATCTTACATATTTATACTATTCATTTTATGTTTTTTTCTATATAATCTTTCAATCATTAATGAACGGAATTATTTTTCAATTTATATTACAAGATTATCCTGAATTTTTAAATAAAATATTTTCTACCACCGGCCTAATTGTATTACTGTTTACCCTTTTGTTTACAATTAACTATTTCAAAGATGATAAAAATAGTATTCATAAAAAGATTTTAAAATTTTTAACTTTCTTAATTTCATTTTTTATAATAATTAGCTTATTTCTTCCTTATTCAGTGAATATGAATATTTTTTCTATCTCGGGAATGCTTATTTTTTCAAATTATTTATACTATGGTTATGTCTGCACAAAGAAGGATATAGATGGAGCTAAATATTATCTATTTGCTTGGATTTTATTTGTTATAGGTGGTATTACATTAGGTTTAAAAAATTATGGAATATTATCTGCAAATTTATTTACCATTTACTCTATTCAAGTTGGATCAGTTTCAGAAGTCTTGCTATTTTCTTTAGGATTGGCAAGTAAAATTGAAAAGTACCGCAAAGAAACAGAGTATCTCAATAAAAATTTAACGATAGAAGTTAATATCAGAACCCGGGAATTTAAAGAAGAGAAGGAAAAAGCAGAAAGAGCTCTCTTAGATTTAAAAGAAACACAAGCACAATTGATTGATGCAGAAAAAATGGCGAGTTTAGGTCAATTGGTGGGAGGAGTTGCCCATGAAATAAACAACCCCATTGGAGTGATTAAATCGAATGCAGAATTACTCGATCATAACATTCATTTAACAATTAGTCAGCTTCCTATATTTTTAGATTCACTAAATACCAAAGAAAGAGATATATTTTTTGGAATAATTTTAAATTACTATAATAATAAAATATTTTTAACATCTAGGGAAGAACGTAGTACTAAAAGAAAAATCGAAGAGCAATTAAAACAAATTATAACAGAGGATGATTCTAAAATAAGTTTTATTGCAGAACAAATTTTATTAATTAAATTGTCTAATAACTATCAATTGTATTTAGAATCTTTGGACTTTAATAAATTCTGTGAAATTATAAGTATGGCACAAGTATTTGTTAATCAATTAAAATCTATTGATAATATTAAAATTGCAATTGAAAAAGCTACTAGGGTTGTTTATGCATTGAGGACTTATTTAAATACTGATTTTTTTAATAATGAGAGAGAATTTGATTTAATCTCAGAAATTAATAAATCATTACAAGTATATGATAATTTAATAGTAGGAAAAATAAACGTAGAAAAAGATTTTCCTGATTCAATATTATATAATGGAATCCAAGAAAATCTATCTTTAGTGTGGAAAAATTTAATATTTAATGCTGTTCAATCAATGTACTACACTGATAAAAATTTAAAAATTTCAATCACTATAGAAGATGAAACTCCTGATAAAATATTTAATATGAAACCGTCAAGAGTAGAAAGAAGATCAAAAAATAGATTAAAAGCTATGAAATCCATTTTAATTTCATTTCAAGATACAGGTTGTGGAATTCCAAATGAAGTTCAAAATAAAGTTTTTTCACCATTTTTTACTACTAAAGCCTTAGGAGAGGGAATCGGCCTGGGATTGTATGTCAGTTGCAAGATTATCCACTCTCATAAGGGGATGATCTATTTTAACTCTAAACCCGGTTCGACAGAATTTATAGTTAGACTTCCCATATAAACTAACAAAAATTAACCAACAATTTATTAAGCTCCAAATTTAATAATTCCACATCTTCTTCTTTTGTAAAATATCCCGTAGAGATTCGAATTGCCCGAAGTGCCTCTTCTTTTGTGTATCCCATAGATAAGAGAGAAGGGGAGGCTTCTCTTGCCCTTGACTTACAGGAGGATCCTGTGGAAACTATAATACCTTTTTCTTCTAATCCCATGAGAATAAAATCTATGTCTTCTGTTGGGAGTATGACAAAGGTTGTAGAGGGTAGTCGGTTTGAGTTTTCAGCAATGATAGTGCAGCCTTTTTCTTTTAGGTTATTTTCAATGGATGTTCTGAATTTTAAAAGTCGTATATTTTTTTCTTCTAAAGTGGATAATTGTAATACGGATGCATCCATTATGGATAGAATTGAAGGGGTATTTTCTGTACCTGCTCTAAGATTATTTTCTTGGTTACCGCCTTTAAAGATTTTGTAATCACTTTTTATATCAAGTGGAAGGCACACAACCGCTCCCCCCATTCCACCCCCTATTTTATGACCCGAAAAGGTAAATCCATCAAAATAACTAAAATCAATTGGAATTTTACAATAGGCTTGCATTAGATCACTAAAAAAAGGCATCTTATGTTTTCTGCAAACATCTGCTATTTCTTTGTAAGGCTGTATTACACCAGTTTCATTTCCCGCGAGAAGAACCACCACCGGGAGTGGATTACTTTTCATTTTTTCGATAAGATAATCCAAATCGATATACCCATCTCTCTTGCATTTGAGGATTTCATACTCTACCTTAAGATTATCGAGAGCTCCATAAATACTGGAATGCTCAAAGGGTGATACGTAGCAGGCAGTATTGAAATGTTTAGAGCTAAATACATAACCCAGCATGATTTGGTTTGACTCTGTTCCCGTACTACAAAATACAAAAGATTTTTTTGGTTTTTTTGTGAGAGTGGCGAGGTAATTTCTCACTTCCTCGATAGAAGATTGTCTATCGAGAGAAAATCTACTCGCTCCTGATGGGTTAAAATAAGATTTTAGGTAGAGACTTAAATTCTTTTCGAGAATCTCTGAAAGGGGGGGATGGGTGGCGTTGTAATCAAAATACTTAATTGCAGAAGAGCTCATAGCTCAACTGCATCGGCTTCCTGTTTTCTGCCCAGCTTTATTAAAGTCTCTCTTAAGAGGAGATGATGATCGTGGAGAAGATTTATCTCCATTCTACGTCTACCTGCCCTTTCATCTACAGTTCGAATGGATGTTTGCATATCTTCTAATTTAGAGAGGGCTTCTTTATAACTTCCGAGTTTTAAAAGACATCTCACTGTATAGAGATTGGATTCGAAGATATGTGCCATAATATTATTTTCCTGAGATGTGCGGAATGAATCTATGTCATCAAAAGAGGCCGCAGCCTTGAACTCTAAGATTGCTTTTTTGATATTGGCAGGATCTTTTTTTCCCAATACTTCATACAATAATTTCCCACGCTTTAGGCGAAACTGTCTTTCGTTGAATTTTTGACCAGGATCAGAGGAATTTTGCAAAAAGAAAAGAATTTTTTCATACAATCCATCCGCTTCCACAGGGGAAAGTGTTTCATAGTGGGTATCTTTTAGTAATATCGTAAGGGCTTTTATGTATTCCTGAACATCGGGGGGAGGAGAGCCATGTCGAATTCTAGAAAGAACAATCATCAATTTTTGTTTGTCTGTAAGACCTCGAAGCTCTTTTTCGTCTTTCTTTCGAATTTGCTCTTCCACATAAGAATCGGTGTTTGTAAGGAAAGTGGAATATGAAACTACAACTTCTTGGGGGCGGCAAACCGAAGCGGAGACTAGTTTTATGCGATCAGAAGCTAATAGTTCGGGTCCCGAATAATTGAGTGCCCTTTTATAATAATCCAGGGCGGAGAGAATAGAATCTTGGTGTCTGTGCCAAAATTCGATAGGGACTTCATGGTGGGGAAGGGCGGCACGAGATACACCATCAGGGGTGATTTTAGAGGGATTTTCGCTCCAGGTTGTATTTCTATCATACCAAGTGGGCTCCGAAAGAATTTCGTCTGCTTTTCCCACTTCTTTGTAATAGTCACAAACTCTTGCGATTTTGTCTAAAATGGGCTCTAAATTGGATTTAAAGGCTTCTTCCGTTTTGGGTTCATTTTCCAAAAAAGTATCAATTAATATGGAATCTCCCTTTTTGACTAGATTTTTCATCACTTTTGGAGAATAACCCAGGGGGGATACTTTTAGGGAGTACCAATCGAATATAGCTTCTTTTTTGGAGAAAACATAGGGCATGGAAAAAAACCAGAAGATTCCCAACAAAATAATATAGAGTATGTTTTCTTTGATAATTTTATTCAAAGTTTTGCGTCTCCCCTGTATCTAATTTTCGGTAACATCTTTTATGTTCCCCTGAGAAATTTTACTTTCATATGGAATGGAAAGTTCGATTATGATTTTATGATAAGGCTTGTCCTAGTTTTTTTTACCCTTTCGATGGGATTTTTGCAAGCAACTGAAAAAGACCGTCCCAAATACCACAGATGTAGCTATACGGATTCTGAAAACGAAAAGACTTTTGTTTTTCCCGAATTTTATCTTTCGTTGGGTTATAAAAATCAGGTGCAGGCTGTTCGATCTCAAGGCCCGGAAGAGAGAGAATCCCTCCATGTGAATGCAGTTAAGTATTTTGACTATTACATTGCCTGCCTTAAGAATATGAACTATTCGGTAAGTGCTCTCACCTATTACAGCAAAGCTCTCAGTCTCTATGAATTAGGAAGGATCCCTGAGTCAGATCAGGCTTTAACAATTGCTCTCGAACAGGATTCCCGTCATAGGGATTCGGTTTATATGAAGTCGAGACTTCTTATCAATCAAAAGAACCCCGAAAAAGCCCTGGAAATTTTAGAAGAAGCTGTTTCCTATTTTAATCAGGACTCGGATATATTGTTTACTCTCGGGATTTTATCGAATGAGATGGGGAATTCTTCTAAGGCTTTATTGTATCTCGGTTCACTCTGGAATAATATTCAAAAGAAAGATGGGGATGTGAGATATCGACAATTTGTTTTAAAAACCCTTGCAGATCTTCACTCCAAGAGGGGAGATATGGCGAGATCAATTTATTACCAAAATAATTATCTCAAATATAAGCCGAATGATATTGATGCCAAATTTCAATTAGCGAATTTACTCAGTCAGACAGGTAGTACAAAAGAAGCCAAAGAAATATTAATTGAAATTGAGAAAAAAAATCCAACGTATCTCAATGCCCAATACTTGTTAGCAGAAATTTATTATGTAGAAAATAAAACAGAAGGTTACAAATATTTTTCTTACTTGGATTCCAAAGGGGTTCTTCAAACAAATTATTATTTAAGCCAGCTTTTTAAATTAATGCAGGGAAAAATTGCTGAAGTAAAACCGTTTCTTGAAAAATTAGCCGAAAAAAATCCATCCAGGCTTTCTTTGTATCTCGCATTGAATGAAATTTATACCAAACTCGGACAGGAAGATCAGTTAATTGAAACTTTAAAAAAGTCATCCCAAATTGCGCAAGGCTACAAACAAAATTTGATGGCGATTGATTTATCTAAAAAATTTATAGCCCTTGCAGAAAAAAAGCCAAACTATACTCCCCAAATAGCCTTTCAGTATGATTTTATTGCATCTTGTTATGAAGAAATTGCTTCGTATCACTTAGCACTAGTACATGTAAGACGGGCAATTGATAGTGCACAGGCCCTAAAAGAAAAGGACCTATACAGACTTCATGAAGCCAATATAATGCGCAATCCCACAATGAAGAGATACAAGGATTCAATCAAGATTCTTCACCAGGTATTGGACAATGACATCACTTCTCCTCCCGTATATCAGTCCTTGGGGCTTACCTATTTTGTGATGGAGAAGTACAGAGAAAGTGTGGATTATTTCACCAGAGCAATAGAATATGAGCCAACTAACCCAACTCATTATTATTTTAGAGCAATGGCTTATGAGAAAATTGGTTATACACAGGATACTATTGTAGATTTAAAAAAGATTATAGAGCTAGACCCCTCCAATTCTGTATCCTACAATTTTTTGGGGTATTTGTATGCTGAAAAAAATATTGAACTCGAAGAATCTCTAAAATTAATTAAAAAAGCAATAGATATTGAACCCGACAATCCTGCCTATCAGGATAGCTTTGGTTGGGTACTCTTTAGATATGGAAAATACGAGGAATCATTGCACCACCTTCAGCTTGCAAGACAAATGATGGAGGAAAAAAAAGAAGAAGATCCAACGGTGTATGACCATTTGGGAGATGTATTACTCAAAATGAATGATATAAATTCTGCTAGAGAAAGCTATGAAAAGGCAGAAAATCTATTCAAAGAAAAAGTAGAAAAAGATAAAATAAAAGATAAAATAAAAAAGTTAGAAAAAGGGAAGTAATATATAAAATTTATGGGTTTTAGTTCAAAAAAGAGTCAATCTGTACTCAATAGTTTGCTAGTTTTATTAAAATTTAATGAAGTTAATAAACTATCTATATATATAATTTTATTTAGTATTTATTTGTTTACTTATAATTGTAAGTCACCACAGAATAAGTTACCGGATGAAGTGGTGGAATACAGTGAATCTACAGATACTAAGGGATATTATTCTCCTCAGGACAAGAGATCCGAGGCCTTATTGCAATTTGTAAAAGAGCTAGAAGATAAATCCTCTTCCTTTACTGCAGATTTTACTATGAAGGTTGTTAGTGGAAGTGAGACCAATAATATAAATGGTAAAATATTTTATGAAAAAGAGGGAAAGAAGGTAAAAATTCAATTGCTCGATCCTTTTTTTGGAGCTATCATTTCGCAAATATTAGCCAATCCCAACTTAATAAAAATCAAACAGGGAGGAAATGATAAACTTTATGTGCAAAAAATGGGTGACATTGAATTAGTTGATCCGAATGGACAAAAGAGATACAGAATTCCTTTTCCTGTCATTTTTTATTCCATAGCCTTAGATTTTACAGGAGAATTTACCTCTCAGGGAAGTTTATTAAATCCCTCTGAAAAGAAGGTGAAAGTAACACGAAATAAAGATGAATATTTGTATATCTTTTATGAAGGGGGACTCGAATCTTTAGAGCTTCTCTCTAAGGAAAGAAATTTACAAGCTAAGGCAAAAGTCTCCGAGGCTTCCAAAAAGGGAACACATCCTCCCGAGAGAATCTTAACAAGGGTGAGTGAACCCAGTTCAGGTAAAAATATTAGTCAGGTGGATATTAATTATAAAAATATTAAACGTACTACGAAAATTCCGGATAAAGAGTTTCAATTATAAATGATAAAAAAATATTTTTGGGAGAAAGGAAGAGTCTAATAGGTATGAAGATATTTATTTTCTTAAATTTATTTTTTTTGGTAAACCTTATGGCAATTGAAACCCCTAAATACACTATAATCAAAGAAGTGGATTCCTTTCAAATTAGAGAATATACCGAATATTTGACAGCTGAAGTGGAAGTGGAGGGAACATTTGATGAGGCAGGAAGCAAAGCATTCCGCCTATTGTTTGACTATATATCCGGAAATAACTCCAAAAAACAAAAAGTAGAAATGACTGCTCCCGTAGAACAAAAATCCCAGGGTGAAAAAATTAGCATGACAGCACCCGTAGAGCAAAAAGGGAGAGATGGAAAATATATAATTTCTTTTGTACTACCACAAACTTTAAATCTGGAAACAGCTCCCACACCCAATGATCCCAAAGTTGTATTAAAAAATAATCCTGTAAGACGATTAGCTAGTATTACATATTCTGGATTTTGGAGTGAGTCTAATTATCTGGAGAATCAAGCAAGACTAATGGGATGGGTAGCGGTTCAAAAGCTCAAAATAAAAGGAGAACCAATCTATGCGAGATACAACTCTCCCTTTAGTATATGGTTTCTTAGAAGAAATGAGATACTAGTTGAAGTAGTTACTCCAGCAAATTAAAAAAAATGTATTACAATTAACCCAAATAATTAAGGGGCAATAGCCCCTTAAGAAAAGCCACACTATATCAAATGTACTACTTTTGCAAACAAAACCCATGTTTAACAGTTTCGGTGAGGATTCGTAACTCGGTGCGATTGGTATCGTTTTCTTTTTGAATGGGTAAAATGGATTGATTCATGATTTTTTGTTCACTCCGATTTATCTTAGAGTCTAACCAAATATCAATTTCTGTCAAGACCGATTCCACAACCGATTCGGTGAGATTGGCACTATTTAGGGCGAGGATTAGATTTTTCATTTTATTTTCTCCTACATATATATGTAAAAAAAAGATACAAACTAGTTGAAAAAAAAATTGGAAGTTTGAAAATTTTTTGAAGAATTTTAGTGAACTATCCAATGTTCTCAGAGGTAACTCGAAGTGTGGTATAGGGAAATATTTGTATAGTGAGATTTTTTAGGGTAGGTAGTTTCAATCGGTTCCTGTGGTTCGCCAGGCTCACCAACCGTAATCGAAGGACAACCGACGGGCTTTATTGTATTACTATAAATTTTTTATATTAGGATTTTGAAATACCGACTCATCCGCTCCCTCGGGGTCTCGAAGGGTGGTATCGAGAGAAGTTTGTATAGAGAGATTTTCTTGAGTAGGTGGTTTCGAGTGACCTCTTTCAAAAAATACATACAAAATTTTACTATTCAAAAAATTAACTACTCAATATATTAGTATTTATGCGATTGCCTCCTTTACTTATCGACTTTGTTTTCAAGTTTCTCTTTACCACAGACAGAAATTCTTTAAATTCCTTGCTTTCCCATATTCTCTATCCCGATCGTTCCAACACTATCGAGGTAATTGAAATCCTTTCCTCGGAGAATAGCCCCAGTTTTCAGGATGCCAAAAATTCCTTTTTAGACCTCAAAGCCAAGGACAAAGAGGGTTTTATTTATCAAATTGAGCTTCAGGTTGCAGAGCAGGCAAGCTATACCAAACGCTCTCTATACTATGCCTCTACTCTTATCCACAACCAATTGAAGGCGGGAGAGTCCTATTTCAAAATCTCTCCTGTAATTCAAATTAATATTCTTGACTTTCCCGTTTTCCCGAATCAAAGTATAGTCAATTGGTTTCTGTTGAAAGAAAAAACCAACCCTACGTTGGTGCTCACAGAAGACTTACAGATGATCTATGTAGAGCTTCCTAAATTCCACAAGGATTCCATTGAAGAATTGGAATCGGGAATGGATATATGGTTATTTCTACTGAAAAATTCCCAAACTCTCACAGAGGAGGATACATTGAAACTAAAGCAAAAACTCCCCGATTTACAGAATGCATTCGGTGTTCTCGAACTGTATGCCACCGATCCTGAAAAACAGAGACAGCTCGAGGAGAGACTCCGCTCAGATGAAAACTTTGCTTATGAGATGGCGGCTAAATATGAGCTGGGATTAGCACGTGGTTTGGAACAGGGAATTGAGCAGGGTGAATACAAGAATAAATTTGAAACAGCTCGGAAGATGAGAGAGAAAGGGTTCACTCTTGATGAAATTCAAGATATTACGGGATTTACCCCTGATGACCTGAAAAAAAACGGTATTCTTTAAACAAAGTTGGAAACAAACGGTATAATTGTATCCTCTGGATTTGGGAGGATGCTTTGGGAAAAATTTGTATAGGGAGATTTTCTCGAGTAGGTGGTTTCGAGCGGTTCCTGTGGTTCGGCAGGCTCACCAACCGTAATCGAAGGACAACCAACAGGCTTTATTGTATTACGTTATTTTTTTATATTAGGATTTTTTAATACTGACCAATCCGCTCCCTGAGGGTCTCGAAGGGTGCTATGGAGAAAAGTTTGTATAGAAAGAGCTTACAGTGTAGGTGGTTTCGAGTGACCTCAACCAACGGGCTTTATTGTATTGCGTGCGGTGTAAATTCATGTAACATAATTCATATCTATGAGATACCAAAATACCACCACTCCCCAGTGTCATCCTGAGTTTATCGAAGGATGGTATTAGAGACCATTCCTAATCTTCCCAAACAGACTTTTTCTCTCAAAATTAAAGTCCTAAAACCCTAATCACTCCCAAAAAAACTAAATTCACCCAAATTCCTCAAAATCCGAAAAAATCTTGCCTTGAACTGTTAATGATAGAAAATTTCCCTGATAGTTATAATAGAAAGGGCAATAAAGTATAATGAATTTATTCAAAATTATTTTGAGATGAAATGATTTGGGAATATAGGGAATTTTAAGAGATAGGGGATAAAATCTTGGCTACAGAATATATAAAGACAATCGAGTGTCCCAAATGCCGGTACAAAAATGTGGCGGGCACAAAATTTTGTGGGGATTGTGGAACAGCTCTGGGGGGAAGTCCCATCCCCTGTGGAACCTGTGGTACAGAGAATCCTAGTGGAACAAAGTTTTGTGGGAACTGTGGGGGCAATCTCCAAAATCCCCAAGAGAACGATCCCGATGTTCGGCATTTACAGGATGCACTACGGGGAAAATACATTGTTCAGAAGCCCCTTGGAGAAGGTGGATTTGGAAGGGTATTTTTAGCAGAGCATTCGGGGCTCGGGCAGAAACATGTGATTAAACTTCTGAGTGCAGATAGCAGTCGTAGTACAGATATTCGCAATCGATTTTTTCAGGAAGCACAGTTGATAGCCCGCTTGAATCACCCAAACATTGTGCACATCATGGATGTGGCAGAGTATCTTGGAAGACCGTACTACATCATGAAATATCTAAATGGGGGAAGTCTGGAAGATCTTCTCCAAAAAGAAAAGAAGCTCTCCACAGAAAAAGCCCTGGAAATCACATCCAAAATTTTATCTGCCCTCTCGGAAGTGCACAGCAAAGGAATTATCCATAGAGATCTCAAACCAAACAATGTACTTCTCGATGAATCGGGGGAACCCATCTTAATTGATTTTGGGATTGCCAGAGTGGAAGAGGGAAGCAAAGCAAAAACAGGCACAGGGTTTTCTATAGGCACTCCCGTATATATGAGCCCCGAACAGCTTGATGCCAAGCCCATAAGTCTCACTACTGATATCTATTCTATGGGGATTATGCTCTATGAATTGCTGACGGGGAAGCCACCATTTGAGGGAAGTATGAGTTCTCTTATCACCCAGCACAATACTGCCAGGCTCCCCAGTGTGAGTGGGAAGATTGACAATTCCAAACTAGCCGATGGGATTCAGGCTTTACTACAAAAAGCCTGTGCCAAAGAGCCTTCTGCGAGATACAGCTCGGCAAAGGAGATGCGGGAGGCGGTGTTGGGATTGATTCAAGCAAAACCCAAGCCAAATCCAGAATGGGAAAAAATGGAAGCCGAGCATAAGAGGCGAGAGGAAGAGCTCCGCAAAAAAGAAGAGGAATTACAGGCTAGGGAGAGAGTTGTAGTACAGGAGAGAAAGGTGGAGTCATCTTCAAATGAAAATTTATCAACTCCTAAAACCTATACTAACTCTTTAGGCATGGAATTTGTGCTGATCCCAGCAGGGGAATTTATGATGGGAGCGGTTCCGCAGGATAAGGAAGCGGGCGATGATGAAAAACCACAGCATAATGTTAAGATTACAAAGCCTTTCTATATGGGTAAGTATCCTGTAACACAAGAAGAGTGGGAGAAGTTAATGGGAAACAATCCCTCAAAGTTTAAGCAGGCAGGGAAGAAAGCTCCCGTAGAAACTGTGAGTTGGAATGATTGTCAGGAATTTATCAAAAAACTT
>CANGZW010000084.1 GCA_947458405.1 Leptospiraceae bacterium | reverse complement strand
CTGGTTGCTAAGATGAAAGAACTGGTTACAAGCCCAATCACCTTCCTCATCGGTGTAAACATACTCCTCCTCATTGTGGGCATGTTTATGGATATTATGAGTGCTATCTTGGTATTGGCTCCTCTCCTTGCCCCAATGGCAATCAACTATGGAGTAGATCCTGTTCATTTTGGTATCATCATGATCGTAAACTTGGAGATTGGTTACTTGACTCCTCCAGTGGGGGTAAATCTCTTTGTGGCTTCAGGTATCTTCAAGCAACCTCTAGGTGCTGTGATAAAGTCTGTTGCTCCGATTGTTGGATTGTTTCTCATTGGTTTGATGCTTATCACATGGATTCCTTCGATTTCAATGGGACTTGTCCCTAAAAAAGAAAAGGCTATCGAAAAAATGCAAATGATAGAACAAGAGGAACCTGCCGCCGAACCTGCAGACCCAGATTCTACTCCCGAGAAGTAACTCTTTTTAACGATTATACATTTGGTAAATCTTGTAAGTCTAATGAAATACTAGACTTACAAGATTTATTTCAAAACCTCCATTCAGGCAAATTTTTCTCCTTCCAATTAATTTGGTTTGAAAAATATAATTTCTAGACATTGTGTTAAACTGAATTTAATTTCATAAGAGGTGGGTTCTTAATGATGTTCAATTGCGGTTTAGAGTTTGATTGTTTACTGAAAGTGGGGAGTTACAATATTTTTATGAATATTGTGCGATACTATCCGTTTGCAGGTCTATTATTTGCCCTCTTTTATATGTGGAAAAAATCTGATTTTGTTCGTTTTAAAATTCAAGAGAAATATCCCAATATAGACAAGATAAAAAAGGAAATTATACAATCCTTTGTTACTCTGATTGTGTTTTCAGGAATTGCTACAACTGTTTATATTTTAAATAAATTAAATGTCATACATACAAAAATGTATAGGGATCCCGAATTGTACGGCGGTGTTTCTTATATGATTTTATCTTTTATTTTAATCACAATTTGGCATGAAACTTGGTTTTACTGGGCACATAGAATTATGCATCACAAGAAAATATACTCTTATGTGCATGCAGTTCACCACCAGAGTGTAAATCCTACTCCTATAGCGGCTTATAATTTTCATTGGATAGAAGCTATTTTTGAGGGTATCTACTTAGTGCCTTTTTTACTTGTTTTTCCAATGTATTACCCTGTCTTTTTAATCCACACGTTTTATGCAATGTTTTTGAATATGTACTTTCATTCGGGGTTTGAGTTTTATCCCAAAGGGTTTACAACTAATTCTATTTTTAAGTGGATCAACACTTCTACACATCACAATTTACACCATACCAAATTCAATGGAAATTATGGTCTGTACTTCAATTTTTGGGATCGAGTGATGGGAACAAATTTTAAGCAGTATGAAGAAGCCTATGAAAAAGTAGTGCAAAAGAGAGATACTTTCCAGCAAACGGAAGAATTAGCAAGCATTCGTTGATATTTCAAAAAGAACCCTTTACACATGGAGGTTTAATATTTATTGTTTTTAAGTGTGTGTTTCGAATTTAAGAGTATTGTTTTCCTCTGGGGAACAAGCCTTTAAATTTGGGTTAAACATTAAGGTGGTAATTTATGAAATATTTTATTTATGGTGCATCTGGTGGTGTAGGTAGAGAAGTAGCGAGTTTGCTCTTAAAAAAAGGAGAATCCGTTGTCGGTTCTTCTAGAAAGCCTACCCTCCAAAAATCAGAGAGTAATTTAAGCTGGATTGAAGTAAACACAGAAGTTCCAGAGAAGGGAACGGAAGCCCTACATGGTGTCGACAAAGTCTTTTTGATGTCCCCTCCGGGACACATGGATCAATATACACTCTTAAAGCCCTGGATTGATGAATCAAAAAAACAGGGAGTCAAAAAGATAGTGTTAATGACAGCTATGGGAATTGAGCACGCTCCTCCCGAGGTTCCCTTTAAAAAACTCGAACTCTACTTAGCAGACTCTGGTATTGATTATATTATCTTAAGGCCCAATTGGTTTATGCAAAACTTCCAAACAAGCTGGCTCTCAGGAATCAAAAAAGATAGAAAAATATATTTCCCCGGTGGATCGGCTAAAGTGAGTTTTATAGACTCTATTGACATTGCTAAGTCTGTTGTAGGGGCTTTTGAGGATTCAATAGAAAAAAACAGGGGCTATATGCTCACAGGAAGAGAAGCAATTGATCATTCGGAAGTAGCAGGTCTTATTTCAAAAGCAACTGGTATTACAATTTCTTATGAGGATATTACAAGTGAAAGTTTTGTTTCAATGTTAATAAATAATGGTATAAACCAAGACTATTCTAATTTTTTAGCAATGATAGCAGGAGCCTTAAAAGAGGGAAAATCAGTCGCGATTACAGGGGATGTGAAATACCTTTCAGGAAAAGAGCCTACTAAATTCGAAGAGTATGCAAAAGAAAATGCTTCTGTTTGGAAATGATTTCAAAAAGAGATGTACGTATTACGTACATCTCTTTATTATAATTTTTATGCCGCGGCTAGTAACTCGTTAAGAGTAATTTTATCAGCCGCTTTTCCATCTTCAAACTTTAAGAGTCCGAGTTCTTCGTAACGTGGTTTGATGCGATCGGTCAAAAGTCCTATTGCCTTTAAATTGGGAATCAGTCTCGAAAACAACATTCTTCTAAATTCAGACATGATTTCTGAGTTTACAACTGTATCAATCCACTCTTTGCGACTCATCGCATGACCGAAATTTTCTTCATAGAACTCGATAAATAAAAATCTATCTCTAAGAAGTTTACTCACTTCAAAAGCCCAATCTTCTCTTTCTCTTCGTTTGTAATCGGGAACCTCTTTGGTGTAATAATCACGGAGTGCTTCCACACCATAATGCACATGACGGGCTTCATCGGAGATAACATTTTTTAGAAGTTCACGGAGGAGGGGCTCTTTTGAGAATCTGTACATCATTCCGAATGCTCCTAAGGCCAATCCTTCGATCATGATTTGCATTCCCAAAAATTTTATATCCCACTCAGAGGAAGTTGTGAGGGCGTGAATGATTACAAATAAATTATCATTGATTTGGTAGAGTTTATTTAATTTTGTATCGAGATACTTTTGAAATACTTCTACGTGTCTTGCTTCGTCCATTACTTGTGTAGATCCGTAATACTTAGCACCCATCCAGGGAGTTGCTTCTACTGTCATAGAGGCGGCATACAGGGCTCCCTGCTCTCCATGAAGAAAGTTTGATAAGAGCCAGGAGACTGTAGAATGAAGCATTTTTCCTTTTTCATTTTTGGATAATTTTCTGTATGAGGGATGATTGTACATGGGTTGGAGCTTTTCAGGAAAAATTTGGAAATCCAGGTTGGTTGGATCCACATCTGTATTCCATAGTAAATCATCCGAATCCCATTGGCCTTTTTTGGCTTTTTTGTAAAGATTCATAAATTCAGGATTCCCAAAATTAGAGTACGACCAATCATAATGTATCTCATGACCGGAATGCATTCCTATGTCTCTTTTTTTGCCTTCCTGTAGTACAAAACCTGAAAGAGCAGAAGGCAACAAATCAAATGCAACCTTCATATTTCTTCCTGCCATACCTGTAATCACATCGATTGTGCTGGTTTCTAACATAGTCATTCTCCTTTTATCTATACTCTTATCTAATAGCTGTAAAAATTTTTAATAATTCCAAGCCCTGCAGGGGATATACACTTCCCATGGGATCCAATACTTTTTGAAGAATATGTCCTACAAAAAAACTGAGAAGTGTCACCGCTTCACTTTCACTTTTAAGTTTTAGTTGGTCTTGCAAAATTTTTCTGATCAAATTGGCAACCCCTGAAATAATCTTATCGGGATCAGTCCCATTGTTTTGTTTGTGATACTCAATCAATAGAAAAATTATGCTCTTAAAGTAGCTTTCATTCATGGTAACATAGAGAAAAAGAGTTCGGGCTCTATCCTCTACACTCCATTCTTCCTGAATTTGATTGTTGATATTTCCAACATGCTTCTCGGCAATATGTTCCATTGTTTGCCGAAACATATCCTCTTTTCCCGTGAAATAGTGATAAAGAGTGCCTGTGGATACTTTTAAGCCACTAGCGAGCTCCCGCATGGTAATGGTATATCCCTTGTTTGCAAAGAGATCGAAGCCCTTTTCGAGTAGCTCCTCTCTATAAGTCTCATGATTCACAATCTTTGGCATAATCTTTATTTATAACAAATGTTCGATATAAAATAAAAAGTCAATCAATTTTTTAGATTTTTTTAAGAAAAAATCAGGATGGAGGGGCGAGAGAACTGTAGCAAAATTTTGATTCTATTATAATTGACGAAATATAGATAATAAGTATAGAATTATAGAATGGCAATTTCTATTAAAGACCCCAAAACAGATGAGCTTGCCCGCCGTATATCTTCCATGACGGGGGAAACTATAACCGAAGCAATTTTTCATTCTTTAGAATTTCGATTAAAAACATTAGAGAGTTTAAGAGACGATTCTATAAGTATGGAAAGAATAAAAGTGATACAGAATCAAGTTCGTAAAAAAATTTCAAAGGGATCTCATTCTCTCGATCATGGAGATATTTTATATGATAAAAATGGATTACCAAGACGAAATTAAATTTTGGTGATTTATTCACATATGCCTTGGTAAAAGAACTTAAAAAACCATTATTATATAAAGGTAACGATTTTACTCATACAGAAATTTTATCATATTCATTTGATCTATAGGGATGCCCATTTATGAATAATCATAAGATATAAGATTTAGGAGCAAATTTTTTGACTAACAGAACATCTATAGAGACGATTTGTGAAAAGGCTAAGAAAATGCTTATAAATTGTGAGGTGTATTTATTTGGCTCAAGAGCGAGAGGGGATTTTACTAAAGATAGTGACTATGATATATTAATTGTCATACAAAATCAATTAACTCCAAGAGAAAAAATTAAAATCCGATCTTCTTTAAGAAATGAGTTGTCTAGGGAAAATATTTACGCAGATATTCTTTTACAAAGTAGGGAAGAGGTAGAGTCAAAGAGAAATATTCCCGGGAATGTAGTACATTATGCAATATGTGAAGCTGTGAGATTATAGATATCCAGATGATTCTTATATACCCGAAATACAAGAAGTTATAGAATATAAAGAATTAACATTAAAAATAAAAAAATTGATAGAAAACAAAATTATCCCCATCTAAATCAGTTAATTTTATGATTTACAAAATTTAGGATGAAATCTCATATTTAGAGTAGAGAAATAGCCAAATCAGAAAACTTGGCACAAAAAACTGTCCTAACAAATTATGAAAAAAATCCTTTTAGTCCTTATCCTATTATTCCAATTCCCCCTATATTCCGACCCCGAATTCCAAAATTTTGCTCTGTACGATGTGGAGGGAAACCGCCAGGTCTTTTATGGAATCCTTAAGGAGAATCCGGGTAAGATTTTTGTGTTGAATTTTACCTCGGTGGATTGTGTGCCCTGCAAAAAAGAAATCCCCGAACTCATGGACCTAGAAAAAAAGACCTCCCACATGAAACTTTTCTGTATCTTTGGAGAAGCAGGGAATTTGGCTAAGCCCGTAGGCAAATCTCTAGGGCTTTCCACAATCTATTCTGATCCCGTAGAAAACATCCAGAAGATCTTTGGTGTGAAGTCCTATCCCACTACAGTTGTCATACATAAGGGAAAGATACTCTCTACCTTAGTGGGATACAATGAGGAGAATACAAAGCTGTTGAAGAAATTGTTGGATAAGTGAAATGGAAAAAGGAGTGAAAATGATGTATTATAATCCAAGCATAGTCTTAATAATATTTTCAATTTGAGTTAGAGAGGTCTGTTCTAAGTTTCCAAGTTTTTTTTTCAATCTAGCTGAAGATATGGCTCTTAATTGAAATATTAATGCTACGGAATCACTTGTGAGTCCATTTCTAATAGATGGTTTTACAATGAAGGTATCTGGAAAAGAGATTGCATTTAATTGTGAAGTAAATGGTACTACAGAAAGCATTTTATGTGATTGAATATTATTTACGGAAATAATTAAAGCTGGTCGCATACCGGCTTGCTCATTCCCTCCTTGAAATGGTAATTCAAATTATCCTATTTCTCCTTTATCCATCTTATTTTAGATTTATAATCCAAGATTATTTATATCCGTATCACTAGCTAAATCCCATGCTTCTAACTCTTGAATGAGTATGGTCTCATCTGGAATCATTTCAAAATAAGTATTCATTAATTCCCCTTGAATAGTTTCTCCAAATTGAATATTATATTGACTGATAGGAGGTTGTGCCCAGTGGTTCTCAGGAAATGCAGAGTCAAAAAAAATAGCTTTATTTGGATTCTGTCTACTATCTATTGTCATTATATTCTCCAGCGATATATGGAATTATATTTTCACTAATGTATGTTTCAACTGAATTTATTTTATCTATAGCTGAAATGTGCGTTTTTAATACACAGGGAATTTTCCAAATAAATTGAGATTCAACACAAATTTTACTTGGATCACTCAGAAAGGATTCAATTTTAACTTCAATTATAGGATCATCTGAATCTTTGGTATTTGGGGGTAAAACAAATCTAATACCACCTCCTTGGATAGGCCGTCCAAGAATACTTAATTCCAACATGAATATTTTTTCTACTTTTACCCAACATTTAATTTAACCAAGTTTACTGACTGTAAAATAGTTCTCCCTTTATGTAGTTCTATTCTTTGTGTGAAATTTTAATCGATAAATTAGTATTTCTATATTTTTTTTAAATAGTAAGTAAATTTAAGGAAATGAGAAAATCATTTTTATAAGATATTATTTCTAATTTAGCTCATAACTTGCTAAGAATTGAATTTATTTAGAAAAAAACTTGAATTTTACATAGATATTTCCTAGATTTTATTTAAATCAAAGTAAAACTCAGAAATATAAATTAAAAATCATGAATAGATAGAACAAGTTAAATAAACTAAATAAATCTGGAGAGAAGTAGTGAGAGGAAAAATAGGAAAGAGATGGATACTTATCTTATTAGTTGTATGGATGGCGAGTTGTGCATATGAAGAAGTAGTTCCAAGAGACAATTATCCCAAGAACAATTCTACAATTAAAGAAAAGCCTGCCGATGAGGTAGATTTGGCTCCCCGTCCTACAAGGAGCAAGAAGTAAGTCCATGAAGTATCTGAAAATTCTGACTGTATTACTAATTACCATACTACTTTCACCTCTGTATGCCAATGCCAAGAAAAAGCTATATCTCTCCAAGATAAATGTACAGCAAGGTGTGCCTTCTGGAATCAAAAGTTCTATCATTAACCGTATCAAGCTGAATGTCCTAGAAAAGTATGAGGACAAATACCAAATCGTGTCTGACAGCGATGTAGCCCTCATGAACCAAAAAGCCGCCCAGCTCCAAAAACAGGGTTGTTCAGATGAAGTGTGTATGAAACAAATTGCCGAAGCTATCGATGCTGATGAAATCATCTATGGGGATGTAACACTGGAAGAGGGTAAGATCAAGTTTAGTCTTACCAATATTTTACGGGACAAGAATACCCTACAAATGTCCACCAAATCCATAGTTGAAGTCAAATTTTTCGAAGCGGACTATGACCACTATGCCAAAGAAGCTACCATCAAACTTTTGGAACCGAAGTATCAAATCAAGGCGCCTGCATTGGTATTCCAAGATAAATTGGAATTAAAAGCCATTGATCTGGGGAAGACAGGTAGTGGAACTTTGAGTGTGCTGGATTTCAAAACAGATGATTCGAGCGTGCAGAATGTGGTGAATTTTCTGAAAGAAATGGTGCGGGAAGGGGATGAGTTGTTTGAGCAGAAAAAGTATGGAGAGGCTCAAGGGAAGTATGAAGCTGTGTTGCAAAAAATTTGGGAAAAGGTACTCCCTGAGAAGCGGAAGAAGATTAGCAAGTTTGAAGAGAGTTTGGTAGAGAGGATTGCTAATTCGATTATCTTAGGAGAAAAAGAATGGCTAGATTATTATGATGGAGAGTTGAAGAAAGTAAGCAATTGGAAAGCGGAAGACTTTATGTGGTTTATCAATAACTATGAAGGGATTCGGGATGTGATTGATCAGAAAGGTACTCGATTTCAATCTAAACTTTCCCAAGTAAGGACAGGAGCTACAGATAGGATTGATAGTTTGAGACGATCGCAGATTAATTTCTATGAAAAAGTAGGGGACAACCTCTACCAAGCGAATGAGTTTGAGAAGGCATACGCCAAGTATGAATATATTGCTCAAATTCCTCAGTATATGTACGATATAAAAAAGAAAAGCGACGAGTTAGCTAGAATTAATAAGAAGAAAGATACTATCCGTAAGACAGGGGAGAATTATGTAAAGAATGCAGTGAGGGTGTACCTCGATCAGGCGGAGTATTTGAATTTGCAGGATAGAAGGGAAGATGCCTTGAAGTCAGTGGGGATGGCGAGAAATTTAATTTTAAGTTCATCATTTAAACCTCGAGAAGCAAGAAATATATTTGATAGAAGTGCAAAATTATTCGGACAAATTTCCTTTAAACAGATGGAAGATGAAGAAAAAATTCGAGAAGAGATTAGACTACAAGAGGAAGAGGAGAGTAAAAGAGAATGTAAACAAAATTTAGGTGTATGGATTTCAAATACATGTGAAGGAGCTATTTGGTCTGGTTATTTGGGAGAAATGAAATGGGAAGAAGCAAATGAAAAATGCAATAAAATTGGTATGAGACTCCCAACGATCTACGAATTAAAATCCGCTTATGATATGGGAATAACTAATAATTGGGGCGGTGTCTATATAATATATTTCTGGTCATTTACACCAAATATTCTTAGTGAGATGTTGCGATTTGATATAATTAATGGAACTAACTATATAAGTGGTTTTCAGAATCTTTATGGTCATGTACGATGTCATCGGTAGAGCCCTTAAGTATTTATTTATACGCATTAACATTTTCCCCCGTCTGTCCCATTCCTTTGGACAGATGGGGTATCGAGAGACGGGATGGTTTTGGGGGATTTTTGGGACCTCACCCCCGACTTTACAGACTTGTAATACTTTTTTGAATTGACCCGCCTCTCCATATTTGGCATCTCGATACTAATTTTGCAAGAAGATGCAAAATTCACTCGATGACCGAATTGGTTTGCGAAGAGATACATTCATGGTTCGATACGCCACTAAACAAATAGTGGCTACTCACCACACCGCTCGATGATCGGATTGGTTTGAGTAGGGATACTATGGAAATATATTGTGAGTAAAGAGATTATTCAGTAATACATTATTATACAAAAAAAGTCCGGTGGTCGAGTGCTCTGCCTAATTCAGATAAATATTTAAAAGTAAAAAAGTTAGGCAGAGTGTATCGAGACCCCGTATATCCAAAATAAATCCTACAATACCCCATTTTCCCGAAGCTGTATTTCAGTAAGCCCTGTGATTTTGGAAATCTGAGTTAGAGTAAAACCTTCTTCTAGCATTTTTCGGGCTGTTTCTAGTTTGTTTTCTTGTTTGCCCTCTTGTTTTCCTTTTTGTTCACCTTCTAGTTTGCCTTCTTCTCTTATTCTTTCTAATAAATTCATGTAATCGCCCTCAATATTTTTTATGATTTCTTTTTCAGTGTAGTTTTCTGCGTCCTTTCTAGCTCTAAACAAATATTCAAGTAGGTTCTTAATTATGTAAATTCTTTTTGCTTCGTCTTTTTCTTGTGAAATAGAATAAAAAATGTCCTTTAAGTTGGTAAGAAACAAATCTGGATCATCCCGAATGATCTGTATCATTCTCATATAAAGACGGAGTGCCAGATTTTTTGTCTGGAAGCGATTCCCATCTTTTTTTAATTCTAACAACTGGATGGAAAAGTTGGGGATATATTTAATAAATTCCTGTGGAATGGAGTCTTTAGGAAATCCATCCAAGAAATACTCGCCTAAGTCCCATCCCTTATCTCCATGATAAAATACAAATGGCAGGACTATTTTCAAATCTACTTGATTCTGATCTTGCCAACTGTAGATTCTTGAGAGGTATTCTAAGAGCTGTGTAAAGATTTTCGGATCATAGTAGCTCTTGTGTTCAAAGAGTAGATAGATATAGACAGAGGAGCCTGTCTTTAAGGGTATTTTATAAAGTAAATCGGTTCTGGATTCATCATGATCAGTGCCTATAAATGATTCTTTTGTGAGTTCGAGATGATTTAAATCAAGTAGATCTATAATGGTTTTTGATAGGGAGCTTTCAAAAAAATCAATTGCATCAGCAGTATTAGAAAAAATTTGTTTTACGAATAGATCATGGGAGGATGACATATTGTAAGCAGAGTAATTTTTTATGAGAAAAAAATCAAGAAAAATAAATATATGTATAGTAAAATAATAATAGTATACGAATAGTAGTAACTATATAGTTACTACTATTCGTTGCGTATCAGTATAACGCAATGGAGAGGTGGTGTAAGCAAGCTAGTAGCACAATTCAGAATTGTAGGGGTGAGGTACAAATCTTCCAACCCGTCACCAGCCTGTTGCTTGAGGCACTCGAAAGCAAGTAAACGGAAAGATATTACTACATTGTTATTCTATAAAGCTCAAATATTAAAGATCAGATTTAGTGATACGTAAATTTCTCTAGTTTTCTAAATTAATTAGACTAATTTGTGTACTACTAAAAAGGCTCTTTTGCAAGGGTGGTTTTATTTGACCTTAGGCCACCGAAGAAGCTAACCATCATGAACCTTGAGTAGAGACGAAAGGTGATACAATATTAATCTATTTTTATAATAAATTAATCTCTTTACAATCTAATTAAAATAATAAACAATGACAGGGTGATGAATCGCTTCCAGGAATATGCAAAAAAAGTCTTTGACACTTTTCTTTCTGAAAAATCAAAAGAAAAAGGCGAAGAGTTCATATTATTTATTGCGATTTCAAGTTTTGTGCTTCACTTAGGAATTATTCTCTTAGTAAATTTAAATTTTTTTCCACAATTACTTCTAAAATACCCCAGTCTTTCGAATCCAATTTCTGTGATTTATACACCATTTTCATTTGTTTTGATCTATGAATTTTATTTATTGATATATTACTTACCCAAGTCTTTTACCACTTACATTGGAAAACAATATGAAATTGTAACTTTAATTATAATTCGAAGACTCTTTAAGGATCTTTCTAATTTAGAAATCTCTTCAGATTGGTTTAGTTTAAAAAATGACTTACAATTTACCTATGATATACTTTCCACGATTTTACTATTCTTTTTAATCTATTTATTTTATGAATTAGCAAAACAAAACTACCGAGATTTAAGAAAAAATCACGAGAAAGTTTCTCAATCCGTTGTGAATTTTATAACATTCAAGAAAGTTATAGCCATCTTTTTAGTTCCCCTCTTGATTTTAATGTTCAGTTATAACTCTATTCATTGGATTTTACAGTCTATCTCAACTAGTAGTACGATTTCCACTGAAGGTAAAAATTTTAATAATATATTCTTTTATGATTTCTTTACAGTTTTGATTTTGGTTGATGTACTACTTCTTTTATTATCTTTTTTACACACAGATAAATTTCATAAAGTAATACGAAATTCTGGATTTATAATTTCTACTATTCTTTTGCGATTCTCTTTTACAACGGAAGGGTTAATGAGTAGTGCTTTGATTATTTTAGCGGTTACTTTTGGGATTCTATTGATATTCATTCATAATCTCTATGATCGAAGTGATATTAACTTTCCTATAAAGTAAATAAAAACCGCACAGTATGAATGCGGTTTTTAATGTATTACTTACTTACCAAACTCGGATAAAATGCTCTTCATAATTTCAGCGGACTCTGGTGGCACAGAGGTGAAATTCATTCTGAATTGATTGGGAGACTTTCCAATCACCTTAATAACTTTAGCATAGAGATCAGTTTTGTAATACCTTCCCTTTATTCTCAGGCTTGTTATCTTTAGGTTATCAAGTTTTTCCACATCAATATCTGCATTTACAATTGACTCTTCCATTCCAAAATCATTGATCTTGCCTATATAGAGATCATCGCTTGCATGTTTTCCAGCTAGAACTGTGTATTCCATCTCTAGTGTTTCTTTTAGGGCAGTTAGTGGTAAATCCTTTTTCTCAGGAAGAAATACATTGAACGGACCACCGATTCCACCAACCAAGCTAATGGTAATCTCATTGTTTACACCCTTTGGCTTAACAGACATTTCGTCATCTATTCTCAATAAACCACTACATGCCTCAACAGTAGCAGGAGAGATATATGTTTGACCACCAGTTGTGTATGACTCAATTCTAGAGGTTAAGTTGACGTTTTTACCCACAACACCGTATTTCATCCTTCTCGAAGAACCAATATTTCCAACTACGATATCCCCAGTGTTAATACCAATTCCCATGGAAACTTCTGGATACCCAGCTTCTAAGTTTCTTCTGTTTACCTCTGCCATTGCTATTTGCATTTCAATTGCACAGGCTACTGCTCTTTGAGCATCATCGGGTCTTTGTACGGGAGCTCCAAAGATTACTAAAATAGCATCTCCGATAAATTCATCTATAGTTCCATTGTACTTCATGATAATTTCAGTCATAACATCCAAATAGATATTGATCATATTGACCACACTTTCTGCAGGAAGTCTTTCTCCGATAGAAGTAAACCCTCTGAGGTCAGTCATCATGATAGTTGCTACTCTCTTGTCTCCACCCAATTGCATTCCTGCAGGGCTTTCTAAAATAGTAGAAACAATTTCATCGGAAAGATATTTTCCAAACGTTTCCTTGATAAATCTACTCTTCATATCCAAAGATTTTTTGATTTGAAGAAGAATTGCACCCAACACCATCGCACCCAAGAGAATAGCAATAGAGATAGCAATCAAAAGGTTATTTGTTTTCTTGATAGGACCGATGAGATCATCTTCTGGTACTACAAGACCTATAGTCCAATCTTTGTTGAATTCTTCTTTTTTGAATCTTCTGTAAGAGGCAATGTATTTCACACCATCTACATCTATGTTGAATTTTCTTTTTTCTTTGTTTTTGAGATGTTCTTTGTAGGATTCAATTACATGGTTAGCATTGTCTAATTTGTAGATGGATCGGGGAACTAGTTTCTTTAATTCTTCATCCATGATCATAGGAACTTCGGGATCGGGATAGGCGATAATTTCTGCTTTATCATTGACGATAAAAATTATACTCGATTCCCCTATACTTTTTTCTTTTAGATCATCTTTAAGTCTCTTCAGAAATTCAGAAATATTTCTCAAAGGAATATCGAGACCAAAAATTCCGAGAAGTTTTTTTTCTTTTGAGTAAACAGGAGAAGAGGCAGTGAGTCCGGGAGACTTATCAGTGGCAAATATATAAACATCTGTCCAGAATAATTCACCTGCTTCTTTTGCTCCCTGATACCAGGGTCTCGTACGGGGGTCATACTTGTCCTTAGGATCCTCTATTTCAGATATAGCTCCATTTGTATCTCGGTGTCGCCATTTTACTGATACATTGTCACCATTTCTGCGTATTATTTTGGTTGAAATGGTTCCATTCTGTTCTCTCTTCTGCATAAGAAAGTTTCCATCTTCATCGCCAATCTCAAAATTGAGAAGTTGGCCATGCAGTGTTAATACATTCATCATAAGCGAATCCAGTCTGGGATTATTATCCAGAGCGCCCAGACCTTCGCCTGAGATACGCGAACTTAACTCCGTCATATCCACAGCGGTCATTAAATAATTTTTAGATTCTTGGAATACAAGCTGATTTATCTCGTCTATAACTTCACCGGAGAGAGATTCAATTGCATTCTTGTTATTGACATAACTATATCCTGAGACAAGCATCACGGCTACAACCAGTGCACTTAAACTGAAGAAAATGATTTCAAAACTTCTATTTTCTCCCCCAGTGATGGCAGAAACATCTGATTTATTTTTTTTTGATAATATCATAATTCATTTTCCGAAGGTAAACTTTTGAACTCAATGCAAAATTACATCAATTTGTATTAAATGACTATAAAATGCCTAAATTGAGGATTTTCCCTGGATTCTCTTGGATAAATTGATGAACAAAGGGAGTAACTCTACTATAGGGTTTTCAAATCCTTTCTGAAAAAAATCTATAAATATGCATAGAAAGTTCTTAAATATTTCCTTATACAATCCAATGTAAGTCAACACTTAAATTCAGATTAAATTTTTAGTTTTGATCCCTTTTTTAGGAAAAGAATATTTATTAAAATAAATTTTGATACTATCTAATTTCCTAATTATGGGTTAATCCTATCTGAATTAGTGGCATTTAATATTTCTAAATAATGAAAAATACTTGCCTTTTCAATTTTATAGTTTTTTATTTTCAACATGAATAAAAATTTAGTCAAAATAATCTTACTGATGTTTTTTGTAGTAATACGAGTAAATGCTGATAATTGCGAGAGTCCAAAAAATGATTTTGATGGATTGTATTGTCTCAACAAACTCTATATAGTTGCAGATAAAGATTTGAATGATTCATATAAAAAGCTAGTTGGTAAATTAGATGCATCCATGAAAAATACCCTAAAAATTTCTCAACGCAAATGGATAGAGTCCAGAAATAATGAATGCAGTTGGAAGGATGAACGTGGATTTTATGTAAATATGCAATGTGCAACGAACAAGACAGTGGAAAGAAAAAACTTTTTAGATGAAAGAATGCGAGAGTGTATTGCTAGTGGTTGTCAATCTGGAAAACTCTCAGAATAAAAATCAACCACCCTTGCTCATCATGAATTTTTCTAAAAATTCGGTAATATCTGTTATATTACGATTTATCATCATACGAAGCTCTGGAGGAATATTTTGTGATCGTATTACTCTATAATAATTTAAAGCATTCTTCAGCATCTTTCTGCGTGCAAACTCCTGTGCTTTCATAAGCATGGGTTTATACTTATAATACGAATATTCCATCACACTATAGTTCTTAGAAAGCCTAAAGGAATGGGGAATTTTAGTAAAATCAAATGTCAAAGTTAAGAAAGGAGCGTCATCCACTTCCGGGGGCTTGAGTTCCAAGATCCCATGCATGATACGTTCTGCTTCCGGGGGCTCTCTGCTTTCTGCTCCAATCTCTGGAATAGAAACTTCCGGACGATTGTCCATTGCCTCTTCAATTTTTTCTTCAGAGGGGGGAGCATCAATAATATTGATTTCTCTATCTGTAAAACGGTCATCATCATCTTCATTTTCCCGATTTCGAAACGTTGTGTCCTTTGGATTGGGAAGATTGATCTTAAATATTTCATGGACCTGTGCATCTTTTTCAGTGGGAAATAAAATATCCGCAGGCTTTAAACCTTCTTCGGTAGGTTCTTCCCCAATGCTCTTGTCAATTGACATACTACGTTTGGGAGCATCTTTAAAACTATCATAGGAAAGTGTAACAGGATCCGGTAAATTTATTTTTGGTAATACGCCCTCTATTACTTCCTGATTGGCAGGCTTTTCTGTGGGAGCGGGCTCGGTTGGAGCATCAACAGGGGGAGCTTTTTTCGTAAGTTCGTTCTGATCTTTATCTGGTTGCGGGGGTAATTCGCCCTTATCAACACTTTCATTGTAATCGGAAACGAATTCATCCCTCTTTTCTAAGAGATCTTCATCTCTTCTCTCCTCGCCCTTTCTACGGTCATTCTCAACGGGGATGTCTTCTTCTCTTCTATCCTTTCCAGTCCTTCTATCCCTGATGGGAAGATTACGGAGATCTTGCCAGTCCTGACGATTGTAGAGATCTTCTAGGATCTGTAACCGATTTAAGATTCCCTTTGGAATTCCATCCCCAAGAGGAGGGGGATCGGGAAATTTTGGGTAAGAAATTTCTGGTGGGGAATAATCTCTTGGTGGAGGTGCTCCTACCGGAAGCTGATTGGCAGACTCTGGTGGTGGTGAAGCAATTTCTGACTGAGCTTCAGTTCCCGCATTTTGTGAAGGAAGTACTGGAGGAGGGGCGGGATATGATTGCTGTGGATAGGGAGAAACAGGTGGATATCCTCCTCCACCCAATGGAGGGTATACAGGAGGAGGGAAATTTCCCTGACTTGCAGGAGGTGCTTGTGGTGCCGTGGAGGCATCATTTCTGGGGATTTCTCCGGAAGGAGGCTCCTGCGCTGGGGTTGGAGCAAAATTTTGCGGTGCAAATGGTGGATAAGAAGGCTGTGGGTTCCCTGAAATCGGATTTTGGAAAGGGGGTGGAGAATAGGGAAACGGTGGTTGTTGGGGTGAAGCGAAATTAGGCGGTGGACTTGGTTCTGTACTGCCCCGGACTTGTTCTTCCTGATTTCCCATGGGAGGGGCAGCTGGAGGGATGAAATCCTGGGGAGGTTGGGGCGGAATAGATGTTTGTGGATATCCACTTGGTTGAATAGGGGGTGGAAAAGGAGCCTGTGGTGGAAAATTTTGAGGAGGAAATGGAGCATTCTGCTGAGTGTCATCAGTAAAGAAGGGAACGGGAGACTGAGAGGGAGTATTAAAATCATTCGAAGGGGAAGAATTGG
>CANGZW010000083.1 GCA_947458405.1 Leptospiraceae bacterium | reverse complement strand
TTAAAGACAACTTCGGGCGTTTTTGGAGGATACTTAAAAACAGAAAGGGAGAGTATTCCACTTTATTTGACATCAAAAAATAAAGAAAAAACGGAAGTAGATGAATTATTACAGACAGTAGTCGGTCATACACAGGATCGAGATCTCAGAGCTAAATCATTTATAAAGTACTCAGAAAAAGTCACAGATTCTGTATTGTATCTCAGAAATAGAAACTTGCACATACCCATATTTATAGATTTGAAAAAAGATGAAAACCCATCTCAAGTTTTCAAGATTTGTGATGAGTTTATTCAAAAACATTCCAACACTTCCATCCGCTTTGAGTATGGAGGAGAGCAGGAAGAATCTAAAACATCCAATCTTTCTTTGGCAAAGGCTATGCCCACTGGTGTGATTATTTTACTGGCGGCACTTCTTTGGGAGTTTAATAGCTTTAGACTCATGGGAATCATTTTAACAGCCGCTCCCACTGCTTTTTTAGGGATTGTTCCAGGACTTGCAATTTCAGGAAAACCCTTTGGTTTTTTATCCCTTCTCGCACTGTTTGCTTTGATTGGAATTGCTGTAAACAATGGGATCATTTTGATAGATGTATTAGAAAATTCTAATAAAAAAGGGATTAAGATTGATGAAGTGATACGTATAGGTATCACGTCTAGACTCAGACCAATCCTTCTAACTACAGGGTCTACAATTTTAGGAATGGTTCCACTTACAATTTCTTCCTCAACTCTCTGGCCTCCCTTTGCCTTCTCTATGATTTCAGGACTTATTTTTTCTACTCTATTTACTTTGTTTATAGTCCCTTATCTGTATAAATTATATCATTCCAGAAAGAAGAGTTCTACAAGTGCAGTGGTTCTCCTTTGTTTACTTTGTTCTTTTACTCAAATATCTGGCAATGAATCCAATATACGAGAACTGAGTTTAGAAGAGGCAATGAATTTAAGCCTAGAATCTCCCAAAGCAAAGGCTACTTGGCATGATATCGCTAGTGTAGATGCATTGAAAGATACTGCAAAGTATGCCGCTTACTTTCCAAAGGTTGGAATATTGGCAGAACGTGTCGCAAGAGATAGAGATATTTATTTAGCAGCTTCTCCTTTTTCTCCCTTTGTTCAGACACCTTTTGGTAATACAAACTATTACATTGGTGGATTAGAATTGTACCAGACTCTCTGGAATTCAGAACTCATGAATTACAAAATTCCATCGGCAGGCTTGCTTTTGAAAGCATCTCAGAAAAAAGCAGAATGGGAAAGAGTCAGTATACAATACTCCACAGCGATGATCTTTTTGGATTGTAAGACAGCAGAAATCAAGAAAAATACTCTGGATAAACGGATCCAGAACCAGGAAGTCCTCCTGAGAGAAGGAAGGCGAAATGTCCAGACCGGGAAGATTTCACAGACCGATTTCCTAAAAATGGAGCTGGGTCTCGGAGATTTAAAAAATGGGGCTAGTCTTACAGAAGTAGGTTCGACGACCTGCAAAAAGGAACTTTCCCGTATGACAAATATAACAGATGAATTTAAGTTGGGAAAAATTTCCCTTGATAACAAGGACACTCTACAAATTTCAAATAGGCCTGACTTAGAAGCCTTTCGTTTGAGAATAGATGCACTTATCTTAGAAAAAAATGGAATCTTGAGTGAGTCCATGCCCGAGGTATACGTGAGGGGAAATCTTATTTACAACAATCAGGGAAACATAGAGCCCTTCAATTACTCTCAAGTAGGTATCGGACTTAAGATGAGAATTTTAGATGGCGGAACCCAGATCAGCCGTACAAAACAAAAGGAGGAAGAAATTTTGAGCTTGGAAGAAGATTACAGGGATACTGTAAATAGGGTCAATATATCCAGAGATGATTCAAAAAATAGGGTGAGGAGCATGGAAACTAATTTACTACTCATTAGGAAAGATTTAGAAATTTCCAAAAACACTCTAAACATAGAAAGAAATAAATTCAACTCAGGGAGAAGCATTGCAATTCCTTATTTGCAAATTCAGGATATGGTTTTAGAAAGAGAAGAAAAGAAAGTTCTCTCGGAAATAGAACTTTACCGATCAAAAATCACTGAGAGTTATTTATCTGGAAATCTAGTAATACAAAATTTGAATTCAAATGGAGGTACAAAATGATTATTCTCTTGAATAAATGACGGAACTGCAAAAACTGACTTTTTGCAGGAGTGCCATAAATAATATAAATATTGGAGTGAAATAGTATACATGAAAAAAGCTCATATCGTATTAAAAATAATTTTTAGTTTCTTTATGTTTTTCAGTGCAACCGGAGAACTAACATTGAATGAAACCGTAGTACATTCATTAGATATTTTGCAGATGCCAACTTATTTACTTTATCTACTCGGTATTTTGAAGATATTGGGAATCATCACAATATGGCTCTCTCCTATCGAGTGGCTAATGGAATGGGCCTATGCTGGATTTACTTTTGATTTTTTAGGGGCTATATTCGGTTTTATTGCAACAAGACAATTGTTATTTCCGGATGTATTCATGGCTCCATTAGCAATGATTCTTTGTTTATTGACGTACTTTTCTTGGAAAAAGAGAAAATGATCCAATCCTTACAATTTTGAATTTTTCTTATTCTGAAGTTTATCTCGGAAAATCTTGACCTTGCTTAATACTCAGATTTCTAATCATAAATGAAAAGAGTCAGTAATTCACACGCTAAAAACTATTTTTCGATTTAACTTGGTTTTTACTCTTTTGGGTATAAACAGTTTCATCTTCCGATTTCGGCAGGTCTCATCGCAGGAGCTGGTATTGGAGGATTTTACTTACTTTCACTTGCAATATCAAGAAGACATCTTTAATAATGAAGGTATTCTCTATATGATTCATTCGCAGTTCATTCTTGAAATGAATCACATCACAAGTCCTGGGCTTTCGCCAGAGACCCATCTGTAGATGAATTCAAAAATAGTTTTTAGTCAATGAATTACCTACTCTTTTAATTTCTGTTTATACTTTCAAAAGGAAAATATATCCTTATTTTTGATTTCTAGATTGGGAATAACCTTAGATTTAGCCATATCTTCCGCTAACTCTGTACTACAAAATAGAACATACTTCCCATCTTCAAGTGTAAAAACTTCTATAACCTTTTGTTCGGGAAATACTATCCAATATTCATTTACCCCATAGGACTCATAGATACGAAATTTTTCTACAGTATCCCGTGGTACAGAGCTGGGAGATACAATCTCTATCAATAGATCGGGAACACCTTGAATATGACCCTCTGGATGAAAAATAGATAGATTTTCTTTTTTAATATAGATTAGATCTGGTTGTACTACGTTTAAGTCTTTTTTTAGAATCACATCTAAAGGAGAAATAAACAATTCCCCGCATTGCGAGGATTCAATAAAAGAGTTGATTCTAAATAATAGGATTCTGAGAATTTGCTGATGATATCCAAACGGACTGGCTGCCATAACTGTGACTCCATTCAGAATTTGGGTAAGATCAAAATCTGATTTTAAGATTCTCGAAGACATGCACATATTAACCTTTGAATTTCGGATCTCGTCAAGATTTTTATGGGTAGGTGATAGAAATATTTAGGCTTAGAAAAAAAGGAATTAACACTCATCCCAATCTTTTTGCAGGCACAACTAGAAGATTTGATCTTGAACCTGATCTAGAAGAATCATGGAAAAAAATATTATGGGCTGAACATTTGGTATGAATCCATCCATTGTGGTAGGGTGGTATTCCTGCTATCATGAAAGGTTTTATAGATAGGATCTTTCTAGCAGGTAGGGCATTTGCTTATAGACCTAATTCTATCTGGGAATGGTTAGGGGGTTATTTTTTTAGAGATATCTTAGAGTCTCAAGTTTAGTACTTTCATAAATTCTCCTGATGGGTTCTAATCTTTTGAAATCAGATTAGAACCCTAAATCCTATTTAGTCTCTGGCAACGGGAAAATCTATTGGAATATTTGTAATTTTTCCAAGATAATTGGTTAAAGTTCCAAGGCTAATCAGTGCCACCAATTCAACCAATGCCTTATTATCAAACCCCTGTTGAAAAAACTTTTCAAGGCTTTCTTTGTTTACATTACCTTTTGTTTGAATGATATTTTTACTAAGTTCTGTGATACTTTTCAATCGGGAATCTCCTATTTTACCCTTTCGGAGTTGGTACGTTTCTTCATCTGAAAAACCATTCATTTTGGCAACCGCAGTATGGGCAGATTGGCAATATTTGCAACCATTTTCTTCAGCTACTGCTAAGGAAATGGCTTCCCGTTCCCTATTGTTGAATGCACCTTTGCTGAGTATGGAAGTTGCCTGAGAATGTGCCTCCAGTGTGTTTTCTGAATATCCCATAACAGCATATATATTCGGGATCATCCCCATAGCTTTTTTCATACCATTTAGAATCTCTGTTGCTTTTGAATGTAAATTTTCCGTGTTTGGAATTTTGATTGCGTCCAAGTTCTATCTCCTCATTTAAGATAGATAAAATCTTAACATTCTTTTTGAAGTTTGGGAATGGATGAAAATGGATTTTAAATGGACTTTTTTGAAAAGTAAACAATCCTAAATTTTTCTGGAGAGATTCCTGTCATTTTCTTAAAAAATCTGCTAAAATAAAAAGGATCCTCATAACCTAAATGGAAGGCTATATCTTGAATTTTGTAGTCATGTCCGATTAAGATACGTTTTGCTTCCAGGATGATCCTTTCTTTTAACAGTCTGCCAAATGATTTTCCCAGTAGCTCTTTCAACTTGAGATTTAAAGTAGATTGATTCACGTTCATTTGGTTAGCATAATAGGATATTTTATGATTTGATTTAAAATGTTCCTCTAACTCAACTTGAAATTTATTTATAAAATCTCTATCTTCCTTATTATAGTATAGATTTTCTGTAATTTCTCTTTTTAAGCGAAGTGATTTTAAGAGAAGTAATTTTAAATAGGATAATAAGATATCCCTATCGGGTAATTTTTCTTTTAGTTCTTGTGTAATTTCGGCAAACAAATTTTGAAATATATCCATTTGATGTATTTCGAGGAGAATATTAGAGTAGTACATAATATTATTGAATAAAGGACCATTGCAGGAGATTTCAAAATTGTTGGATTCAATGCAATAAAAATTGATACTAAAGAAAATAACTTTCCCTTGAAGCTTTTCCAAACTCTTTATGGTTATCATTTGATAGGGTGAAAAAAAATATACAGAAGGTTGTGATACTTTCAGTTCTGATAAATCGTATTTTATTCTCCCTTCTCCGGAAAAAATCAAAACAATCAGATGATATTTACCATAAAAAGGATTTTGAAAACAGATGTCGCTGAGATCCTTTATGTAGAAATCAGGATCCGAGGTTTCAAAAAGAGAGAATTGGGGATCTGTATCGAGGATTTTTGACATATTCTGAATCTTAAGATATCATTTACGAGAGAGCAATCCGAATTTATTTGGATTCTTTCTAATTCAAAGAAAGTACTAGCCGAATGCCTTCTTCCAATTTTTCTAACTTTTTTGCCTTCAAATTGGAAACTTTTTTCCCAAATCTTTCTCTGTCTAGAGTAACTATTTGAGAAACATTAGCTACGGAATCCTTTGATAAAGAAGTTTCTTCCTTGGAAAGTACTACATTTCCAGGAGCTTCTGAAAGATTTAAATTTGTTGTTAGAGGAACTACTATCACAGTATGAATGTTACTATCATTGAATGAATCAGCTTGTATGATGAGAACAGGTCTCTTAAATCCAGGCTCACTTCCAAAGGGTATGCCCAAATCTACCCACCAGATTTCACCACGAGTCATCTTTTAAACTCTCCCTCAATAAATTTATAGATATATTTGAAATTTTATTATCTGAAGATACTGACCTCTTAGTATAAATTTTATTCAACTTATCGGTTATTTTTTCTTGGGAGTGGTTTTGAATATATTCTTCTATAGCTTTGGTGAATAATTGGCTTCTGGAAATACCTAATTTTTTGGCAGTTTTTTCAGCAGAAAGAAAAATGTCATCTGGAATCGATATTGCAGTTTTCATAGCATGAGTATAACCTTGGTATAACTCATATCAAGCATTTTTCTATTTTATTATTTAAAATTTAAATCTATTTCAAGAATATTCACTCAATTCAGTCTATTATTCCCCAGATTTCTAATCAGAAATCTGGGGAAATGTATTTTCGAATGGAGTCCAAACCGCTCCGCGGGGTTTTTTGCAAGGCAAAAAGAGTCACACTAAGTTATCTGAAAAAATGAATTTTAATCAATGAATTATTGATTCATTTTAAATTTAATTAGAAAAGTAAGTTATATTTATTTAATAATACTTACTTTTTATTTGCATAAAAATATACTATACAAATATTTTTTATTCATGAACCCTTTCCAACCGAGCGATAAGCTCATCAAAAAGATTTTTTCGAAAAAACAGGAAGCTATAGATTTCTTTCATGAAAATCTTCCTCAAAGTCTGGTGGAAAATCTTGACTTAGAAAAAATGATCTTTGGAAAAGAAAATTTCGTAGGTTTAGAATGGGATGAATCCAGAACCGATCAGTTGTATCAAATTCCTTTAAAATCTGGATCTTCCATTTATATCTATCTCCTCTTTGAACACAAGAGCTACTATGACCCCAAAATCTATCTCCAACTTTTAGACTACCTATCCAAAATCTATCGGTGGCAATTCAATCATCAAAAGAAACTCCAAATCATCCTACCCTTTGTTTTCTACCATGGGGAAGAAAAATGGGATCTGGGAAGGCGCTTTGCAGAGATGTTTGATATAGAAAGGACTCCAAAAGAATTTCAGAGTTATATTCCCAATTTTGAAATTCAACTTTTTGAGCTCAGTAGCTCGGGAGAAGAATTTCATTCAGAGAATAACGCCCTCTACATTCTCATCCGGCTCATCCAAATGATCAGGGCAGAGCCCGAAAGATTTGAAAGGGAGCTAATCCAACTCATTACCATCTTGTCTCAGGAAAAAGAGACATCAAAAAGAATTGAAATTTTGTTCGATATGCTAAAATATTTATTTAGCGTTCGAAAGGACGCAAAAAGATTCCATCGCAAAGAAGTTTTTAAGCCCCTGGAGGAGGAGTATAT
Organism: Leptospiraceae bacterium; assembly: GCA_947458405.1. GTDB lineage: Bacteria > Spirochaetota > Leptospiria > Leptospirales > Leptospiraceae > JACKPB01. Next base: position 9,553 of record CANGZW010000083.1, on the reverse strand, counting down.
GACCTATTTAGAAGAGCTACAATTAGAGTATGAACTGAGAGGGATGGAGAAAGGGATAGAGCAGGGATTAGAGAAAGGAATGGAGAAAGGAAAAATAGATGGGAGACTAGAAACAGCTAGAAATCTAAAAGTCGAAGGATTTGATCTTTCTTTCATTCAAAAAATTACCGGTCTGACGGAGGAACAGCTAAGAGGGGCAGGGATTTGAATGAAATCCAGGTAAAAATAAAATTCATCCTGATAGAATTCAATTTCCTAAGATTCAATCATTTCAAAAGGATTCAGTAAACTAAGTCCGCATTTTCTAAAGTCTGAAACATTACGGGTAACTAGAATTCTATTGTGATAAGTAGCAGTAGCCGCAATCAGAGAGTCTGCTAGTGTCATACTGATACCATGATTCTCTGATTTAAAACGTACTACGCTTGATAAATTGGAAATGGCAATATTTATGGGCAGAAATTTAGGAGAATATAAGAAAGAAATTCACTCCACCAGATTTCTAATTTTTTCTTCTGCTCTATTTTAGAACGATTGATTCCGTATTGCAACTCCTGGTAGGAAATCACACTTTTAGAGGATATATGGAAAAGAACCATAATAAAAAAGATGCTATAGAACTAATCGAAAAATTATCTGATGATGCCTCTATGAATTCTATATTAGAAGAACTCTATATAAAAATGATAGTAGAAGAAGGAGCTAGAGAACTAAATGAAGGAAAGGGGATTACTCATAAAGAAATATAATAATGAGTAAGATGATTGACCAGAAATTGGATTTTTATGCTTATTCATTAAAGACAACTATGAAAATTATATATGTATATATTCTCGTACTAAACATTCTGATCGGTCACCAAATTGATGCATCTTATTGGCATGAGTGGGAGATGTTTCAGCTCTCGGGTGGTGTTGAATTATTTGACTGCTTTAATTTAATAATATTTCCTCCCTTTCTATTTGGACTAATATATGCAAACCAACCGAGTCGTTTCCTTCCCTTTGCTGTCTCGCTTGGTTTGATGGGCTTTATCACAACTTTAATTCATATTGGTTTTTACTCTTTGGGGTATAAACAGTTTCATCTTCCGATTTCGGCAAGTCTCATCGCAGGAGCTGGTATTGGAGGGTTTTACTTACTTTCACTTGCAATATCAAGAAGACATCTTTAATAACTTTCTATTAAAGGAATCATATCAATTAATATAAATCTTTTGTCCAGATCAAGAATAAACTAAATACTTGTCTGGATAAGATTATTACTCCGATTTCCAAACAGAAATGAAAAGATACATCCACAAGCATTCGCAAAATTAGAAATCTGGTTAAGTTATTCTCTTGAATAAATATGGTTTAAAAAATAATCCGGGTATTAAACTTACCTATAAGAGAGATTAACAATGAAAAAAATATTAGTGATAAACGGCCATCCCAATCGGGAAAGTTATAACACTGCCCTCAAAAATGTATACATAAAAGGAACAAAGAAATTGGATTTTCAAGTAGAAGAAATTCAGATTGGAGATTTAAAATTTGATCCCAATTTATTTCAAGGTACTACAAGAAGATTTGACCTCGAGCCCGACCTCGAAGAATCCTGGCAAAAAATTCTCAGACCGGAGCACTTGGTCTGGATCCATCCATTGTGGTGGTATTCCCGCTATCATGAAAGGTTTTATAGACCGAATCTTTCTAGCAGGTAGGGCATTTGCTTATAGACCTAATTCTATCTGGTGGGATAAACTCTTAAAGGGAAGAACAGGAAGGATCATCTGTACTTCAGATCAACCCTATTTGTACTACTGGCTAGTCAATGGAAAACCTGCTATCCACCAACTAAAAAAAATGACCTTAGAATTTTGTGGTATCTCGCCTGTTAAAGTTACGTTTATATCTCCAATCAAACGTTCTTCCGAAGAGTATAAAATAAAGTGGTATTCTAAAATTGAAGACTTAGGGAGAAAAGGTTTGTAATTTCTTGAATTTATAGGGAAATATCCTACACTCTAAAGTTTCCAGGTAACACAATCGGTATTTTATTGATATTAATTTTTTGAAAATCTTTTTCATTATAAGTAATTATCGCATTTACCTTTGCCTTATGTGCCGTCATATAATGAAAAAAGTCGTACACAATTCCCCCGGATAAACCTAGATTCGATATATGTAGTATTACTTCTTTGTACTCTTTTTCAGATATTGTTATCATTTTAAAATAAGGATAAATATTTTCTTCAATTATCTTCTTTATTTCTAATGTAGATATTCTTTTAATGAGAGGAAGTCTAGAATAAACAGAATAAAATTCTAGTAGGACATGACTAGATATAATTAGTTCTACTTTTTTATTCAAAGTTTTTTCTAAAAAAGAAAAACACTCCTTATGATTGGGATGAGATTCTGCAAAGGCAGGGATTAATATGGAAGTATCAATAAAAACTTTTTTAGTCATACATCTTTTCTCTTTCTGTTCTTGATCCCTCGATCAATTTGACCGGATCTGATTCCCCTTTCCAATCATGAGCAATTATCGTAAAATGACCCTTCTTTTTTAATGATGGTTTTTCCTCTACTTTTTTGATATGGATTTGATAACCATCTAAAACTATTTCTAATTCGGTATAGGGAAGTATCCCTAGCTGTTTTCTATATTCTTTAGGAATTACAATCCTTCCCACTTTATCAATTTGAATTGTCATAAATACCAATTTGAATTCCCAATTCCCAAAATGCAATGGTAATATTTTATAAAAAAGTTTGACTCAATCAAATTATTACCATTAATTAAGAATAACAGTAATTTAGAATATTTTCATTTCTCTTTTCTTAGTAATTGAGATTAATCTTTATAAAAAAAAGGATTATCAATGAAAAGTTTCCAGGTCTAGATATACTCTCTGCTCCGTGACCCTCATCCATAACACTATTAAACTTAAGTACTAGTTGATACATTCATTTATTACTAGTTCTTGCTATATTTATGTAAAAAAGATAATAATAAATTGATTTTTAGAATTTAATAGTTGTATGAAACTAGATGAATTCTATTTGTTAAAAAAATAAATTTAGGTTAGATATGAGAGAAAGGAAGTTAAACAGATTAAAAAATTACGATTACTCTGCTCCTGGATTTTATTTTATAACTATATGTACACAGAATAGAAAATGTTTCTTCGGGGAAATCGTTAATCAGGAGTTGATTCTAAATAATATTGGGTCAATCGCCAAATCATTTTGGCAGGAAATACCCGAACATTTTCCCGAATCCATCATTGATGAATTTGTTATTATGCCGAACCATATTCATGGAATCATACAAATTATTGATCAATCGATCATGCCGAATGGATATATCAATTTTCACCAAAATAATCCATATGCCAATATGGGAAATTTATCGATATCAAACCCCGTATCAAATCCCGTTGGGCACGCAGATCTGCGTGCCCAACGGGATTGTATTCCACGTATACAGATGCGTTCTGAACAAAATCAAATTGCGGATCGTACAAAAATGACCATCCCTAAAATCGTTCATGGTTTTAAATCATCCGTAACGCGAATGATCAATGAAAATTATGAAATTAATTTTCAATGGCAAAAATCATATTATGATAGAATCATACGCAATGAAAGAGAATTATTTTTTATTCGTCGGTATATACAGATGAACCCTCAGAGATGGATTAGGGATAGGTTTTATTAGGATCAATAATTGATTTACCGTTGGGAATGCAGATCTGCATTCCCAACGGTAAATTTGGTAATTTAAAATGACCCAATCGAAAAAAACCTTACTCTTCGACGCACTTCTATACATAGAAAAAAACTCGAATTCAAAAATTAATTTAGAAAAAATCGCTTCCAAAAGTTTCTATTCTAAGTACCACTTTCAAAGAGAATTCAAAGAACTATTTAGTGTATCTCCCAAAGAATATGTAATACAAATTCGAAATGAAAAGGCGGCTTTTATTATAATATCTACTGATAGGATGATAGGGGATATTTCTTTTGAAGTGGGGTTTGAAAATCAAGAAACCTTCTCAAGATCCTTTAAAAAATACTTTGGAATCTCTCCCCTTCAATTTAGAAATAAATATAGGAAACTAGATGAAATTCCTACTTATCCAAAAATTCTAATTCGTAAAACAATAGTAGAATCTAAAAACTTAGTGATGATTCGTAGTACAAAAGGTATCCATGGATTTAAAAAAATAATTCCTAAACTTCTCAGTTTTGCACTACAAAAAGGAATTCATTCCTTTGAAGGTTCTCTCTATGGAAGATTTCATGACCCGCCGAATTTTCCATTTCGAAACTTAAATCGAATTGATATGGGATTTGAATTACCTGAAACAATTTACATAAAACCTCAGTATCCGTTTTATCTAGAAACTATTCCCGCAGGGGAGTATTTGAGTGCATTCCATTTTGGTTCTCCTAAAGAAATTGGTAGTACATATAATCGTATCTTAAGCTCTATCAAAATGATTTCCAATACAGAAATCATTCTCAACCCTCCCTTTGAGTTGTACCATAGAATCTCTCCCTTTTATCCTGAAGAACAATCGATCACAGAAATTTTAATTCCCTACAATATTTAGCAAGATTCGTCAAAAAGTATTGTTAGGTTTAGGTTATAATATTATATAATTCAGACTTCTAATCAGAAATCTGTAAAAATACATTTTCGCATAGTATCCAAACCGCTCCGCGGGGCTTTTTGCAGGGCAAAAAGTCTCACGGTCAGTTTTATACGAAAATGAATTTAAATCAATGTTTAATTGATTCATTTTAACATTCATTAGAAATCTGAGTATAAATATAAAGATTTCTAATCAGAAACAGGAGAAAAAACTTTATGATATGGAAACTTAGCATAGGCATCCTCATTTTTCTTGGCACATCGTTGTATTTTTATGGAAATTCCCTTCCAGAAGAACGATTTTTAACGAAAACGTATCACTTTAAATCTTCCAATGAAAAAGTATGGGACGCTGTTCGTAATATAGAGAAACAAACTTCTTGGAGAACTGATCTAACAGAGGTAAGAATCCTCTCTGCAAATCCAGAAACATGGAAAGAGAAAACAAGTTCGGGAAGTGAAATGGTTTTTACAACCACTGAACTTCAGGAAAAATCTCTTTGGAAAATGAAAATCATCGAACCCACCTATTTGGACGGTAACTGGGTTGGAAACTTTCAGGATCTAGAGGGTGGATGTGAGACAAAATTTCGTGAGTCCGTTCGAGTGAAAAATCCTTTTTATAGAATTTTATCTTTTCTATTTTTTGATATGGATAAAACAATGAATTTATATATTCAAAATCTCAGCACATATTTAGGAGAATCCTTTGAAGAAAAAAATCTCAGAACTACCATGGAATGAAAAGTTTCAACATAGGAAAAATCATCAAATAAAACATATAGACAAAAAGTTTTCCGATATTCCTGAAAACAGTGATATCCTGATTGCTACTCCAAAGATCTTCGATGACTACATTCGGAAGATACCTGTGGGAACGTCGGTAGACTTAAAAAAAGTAAGACAGGATCTTGCAAAGAATTACAAAGTAGATCATACCTGTCCTGTGACTACAGGTTTGTTTGTAAGAATTGTAGCTGAGGCTACCTATGAGAAAATCCAAAAGGGACTATCTATTGAAGAAGCCACTCCTTTCTGGAGAGTTATTTCACCTAAGGCTCCCATCGCTAAAAAATTGAGCTTTGGGACAGAGTTTCTAGAGAAGATGAGAAATGATGAGGGGATTTTGTAGTTAGCTAGCCGTAATCATCTAAAAGAATTGACTAATATAGTCAGACCAGGTCAGACTATATTAGAGGTATCAAAATGAAGATAGCAAATATTTCAGAGGCAAAAGCTCATTTTTCTGGCTTAATAGAAAAAGTAATAGCAGGTGAAGAAGTCATCATTGGAAAAGCTGGAAAGCCAGTTGCTAAATTGGTAAAATATGAATCAAATTTAAAAGAAAGAAAACCAGGAGCATTAAAAGGAAAAATTAAATTTACTGATGACTTCGACATTTTACCGGATGATATGGCGAAGGCATTTGGTATCAAAGGATAATGAGTTATCTTATAGATACTCATGTATTGCTATGGTGGATGGATAATAGCAATAAACTGTCCCAAAAAGAAAAAGATGTAATTTCAAAATCTGATAATCTAATTCTAATTAGTTCAGCTGTCATTTGGGAAATTAGGATCAAAGAATCACTGGGAAAATTAAAGATACCATCTGATTTTTTCTCAACTATTCAAAAAGGTGGATTTCAGTTCTTATCGATTGATGCAGAGCATACTAATTATTTAGAAAAACTGCCATTGTACCACAGAGATCCGTTTGATAGAATTTTAATATCACAAGCTATCTTAGAAAATTTAACCATCATTACTCATGATGCTATTTTCAAAAAATATGAAGTAAGTTTATTAAAATCTAAAAACTAATGTCCTTATAATGAATTCTCTAACTACGAACCTCAATTGTTTTTTAGCTTCTTCATTTTTTCTAGGGGGACAAAAGGCTTAAATCAATATAGGTTGACGAAGATGTCAATCTATATTGACATCTTAATATGAATGAGGAGACACAAAAAATTCGGATTTTTATTTGTGAGAATATTGAGTTGAGTTCAACAAGACTTTCAACTCCGGTCAATATTGTTTTTCAAAAGAACTTTCTTCTGATCTTTGGAAGCTAGAAGAGATACCCAAACAAATCAAAGGCACGGAAATTGTACTTAGATTGAACAATTTCTCAGAGCGGCAAATCAATGATGTATTCTTAAAATATGTAGTAGGTGATGATTTTAAATTCACTAAAACGGAAGTCCGAATAGAACTTGCTGAGTACGGAGATGTATATTTAGTATCTCGTTCTCAGGCAAAAAGAATCTTATCTAGATTAGAAAATTTTACAGAAGTACTATTTGATTTTAAGAATGTAGAAAAAATCAGTCCTGCGTTTGCTGATGAACTATTTCGGGTTTCAAAGAATTTATATCCGAAGCTAAAAATTAAATACTGTCATGCAGAGCCAATTGTTGAAATATTTATTAGAAAAGCAATCCATTCAAACACTCAGATTTCTACTGAATAAAAAAATGAGTATCTTAATTATTGATTTAAATATATTTTCATAGATAACTGACCGTCAGAGGTAATACTAAATAGGAATGAATCCTTATTACCCTTCCTTATGATTGCATAAGCTCAAAGGAAACCTTATCCCTTACTGCAATTGAAGGCTCTCAAAATTTAGTGTATCTATTCTTAAAAATTTTTCCACATTTTCAGAATGAATCAATAGATAAGGACCTTTGCAAGTTCTAGGATGGCAGTAGTTTTCCCCACCTGACGGGGACCTATCAATACCTGGAGTAAATCCATAGAATTATTCCAATTTTTTTGAAGATTTTTGGGAAATATTCGATTCATTGAATCAATAAAATCAATGGGAGAAGTGTTGTAGAGGTGTGAGAAGAGACTCAAAAAACCACCATAGAAATTTGTTATTTTTCCAAAATTAACACAAAAAGGATAGACCGAATTTTTGAAAAATTTACTTTCAGAAGCAGGATTTCTCATGGTCATATACTTATTTTTCACCAGAAGATTGATATTTTTTGGTGAAAATTTAATCTCTCAGCTTCGCTATTTTGGTCGGTTGGTGTGGTTCGACTGGCTCACCAACCAAGCCTATCGAATCCATAGAGGTTTCAACAGATGGGCAAGGAGAGATTCAGATATTTTATAGGAGTCCTTTTATGAATACTCTAGACTACTTTCTTAGAAAAACAAGTTTATTCTATTGTCGTTATCATAAGATTCCAATCTCTGATATGGGAACTAACGTAGAAGTTCCCTTTGCAGAGGGAGTAGTATTTTATAATGGCGACAAGATAGCCAAATTAAGAAGAGATATGTGGTATTGGTATTACTGCGAAAAAGTAGAAATTTATGATTTAAATCAAGCTACTCTTGATAATGCGAAACAGTGTGGGATTACTGTTAAGGGGTATTAGGCTATAATATGAATATGAAAGAGACTAACACATATAATACACAATCCGCTTGGAGAGAAATTCTTTCTTTAATGCCAAATGAATCTCAAATAAAAGATAGCGCGATTTACCAAACGAAGAATTTTGGAATTGGAATGAAAACCAAATTCATTTAGATAGATATGATAATCCAAAATCAAAATATAAAATCATACTGCACCATGGAGTCGGGACGAACGGCAGGCAGATGATGATACTGATTGGAGCAAGACTGGCTAAACGTGGTTATGCGGTAGTCGCTCCTGATAATCTAGGTTATGGTATGACACAAGTGAAGCAAAGTGAAGTAACATTGGATGATTGGGTAAACTTGCTTTCTGATTTTATAGATGCTGAAATCAAAAGAGACGGTAAGCCTGTTATTCTCTATGGACTTAGTGCTGGTGGAATGCTTACTTATAATGCTGCTGCAATTAACAAAAAAGTAAAAGGAATTGTCGGGATGACTTTTCTAGATGAGAGGATGTTTATGGTGAGGCGTGAGACGGTTTTATTTCCACTCATGGCATATTCTGTTCCACTTGTTGTACTACTTGGTAAAATTCCATTTCTAAAAAGAATTAAAATTCCCATAAAATGGGTTTCTAAAATGTATACTTTAACCAACAACAAAGAAGCTTTAAAAATATTTCTTAGCGATAAATCCTCATCAGCCTCACTTGTATCTCTGCAATTTCTTTCGTCTTTCATGACTTACAAGCCAGCGCTCGAACCAAAAGATTTCGATATATGCCCGATTCTACTTACTCAACCTGAAGAAGATCACTGGACACGCGAGCATTTGAGTACATTGTCATTAGCCGGAATCAAAGCGCCGTTTTCCATTAAACGCTTAAAGAACGCGGGGCATTACCCGATGGAGCAACCAGGGATTGATCAATTGGAAGAGTATATGGTTGAGTTTATTGAGAACATTGTCTGAACTGTGATTAATATGATGAGGATAGAAAAACGATATGAATGAGAATAAAAAATTAATCGAAAAGTTTTATACCTTTTTTAAAAAATTCTGACCCAAAGGGAATGATAGAATGCTATCACGATGAAATAGAATTTTCTGATCCAGGGTTTCCTTATTTAAAAGGAAAACGCGCGAAAAGCTATGTGGGCTTTTTTATGCAAAATTTAAACGCTCAGCTTCGCTATTTTGGATCTGTTAGAGGTTTCAACTTAAGGACAATGCGAGATGGTTGGTAATAGTAGCCAAACTACTCATATTTTATTAGAGTCCTTTTTTGAATACTCGAGTCTACATCCCTAGAAAGAAGAAAGAATTTTTTTATACTGGTTATTATGGAATATCTAGATTCTAACAATTACCCCTTCCCCACTAGTCATTACCTTACCCATAACTCAACAATTTCCAAACTATAGAGATAGAATAAAGTTGATATAGTCCTTTAGAAATTGCTAGAATTCCAGGAAAGCCATCACTCTTTCTTCCGAGATGACCTCCCAGTTGTC
>CANGZW010000082.1 GCA_947458405.1 Leptospiraceae bacterium | reverse complement strand
TTCTTCGTACTACGATCCCCCGTACTACCCCCCATCGTGTCATGGTGAGCCTGTCGAACCACGACACCCTTTTCCGAATCGCGATACACCAAAAGCGGACTTAGCACGAGCGACCTTCCCTCTTTCTCCAGAGAAACAATCCAAGAAACCCTGGTCCCCTTAATCACTTCCCCCACACGAAGGTCATACCGATCCACAATCCCCCCTTTTAAAATCTTATCCAAATGGGGCAAAATCTTATGGATATCCGCCAAACATTCCTTGTCGTCAGGGGTAGAGCCGTGAGCATAACTATTCCGAAACGGTATAATCTCCGCAGAGGCTTTCTTGAGGGTCTTTTCAAAATAGACAGGAAAATCCTCCCAAAACAGATCCTCCTTGGGAATCAAAGGAAATATCTTCTCCGTAAAAAATGCCCAGATCCCCAGACTTGGCGTTTTCAAGCCCTGAGCCAAAATCCCCCTTGCAGTCGCAATATCTTCCTGAGAGTGTGTATTTTTAGCCATACTTTCCATGAAATTGGACAATATGACCACAGTATGAAACTTAATTACGGCTTCACAGAGGTCGATGAGTCGATGCACTTTCTTAAAAGGATGGGTTTCGCTTTCAAATTGAGTTTGGAGGGTTTGGATGTAGTCCGGGATTTGTGGCATATTCTTTCCTTTGGTGATTTCTTACTTTACTCACCTTAAATGATAGTATGACTCGCATTTTTAGTATTATTGCAGTTTTACAAAATTTATTTTGAAATCGGTGTTATTTTCTTCGTCTTTGGTTTTTTGGAAAGGACTTTTTTATGGAAGTGACAATTGATTTAGAAAAGATTTTTTTTAATATGTGTTCTTGTATTAGAGTTTCTCTAATTTTTTTTAAGTTATTACACTTCTCAAAACTTTTATCATTATTCAATATAACAAAAAATTAATTCAATTTATTGGATATTTCATTGACTTTTTTTAAGTAAACCAAAATATGGTAGAAAATAATCATTTTTGGAGAACCTAGATGTCCAGAAAACTACAACAAGAGACTATCGCCCTACACGGAGGTCAAACCGTTGATCCCACTACTACTTCCAGAGCTGTACCGATTTACCAAACAACTTCTTATGTTTTTAAGGATACAGACCACGCCGCCAGACTTTTTGGACTCCAAGAATTTGGAAATATTTATACACGTTTAATGAACCCTACCACTGATGTTTTAGAAAACAGAGTGGCTCAGTTAGAGGGTGGGGTTGCGGCACTTGCAACAGCTTCCGGACAGGCCGCTGAAACATTAGCCATTTTAAATATAGTAGAAACAGGCCATGAAATTGTATCTTCCTCTTCACTGTATGGCGGAACTTATAATCTATTGCATTACACTCTTCCTAAAATGGGAATCAACGTAAAATTTGTAGACTCTTCTAATCCTGAAAATTTCAAAAAAGCAGTCACAGATAAAACAAGAGCCTTCTATATTGAAACCTTAGGAAATCCTAAATTAGACACTCATGATATTGAAGCCATTTCAAAAATTGCCCATGACTCAGGAGTTCCCCTCATCGTAGATAACACACTCCCTTCTCCTTTCTTAGTAAACCCAATTGCCCATGGAGCAGATATCGTAGTACACTCACTCACTAAATTCTTAGGTGGTCATGGTACATCAATTGGTGGTATAATCATTGACAGTGGAAAATTTAATTATGGCAATGGAAAATTCAAAAACTTCACTGATCCTGATCCGAGTTATCATGGATTAAAATACTGGGATGTATTCGGTAATTTTGAGCCTTTCGGTGGGGTAAATATTGCTTACATTATTAAAGCAAGAGTTCAGGGTCTTCGTGATATTGGTGCTAGTATTTCACCTTTCAATGCATGGCAGATCCTTCAGGGAATTGAAACTCTTCACTTAAGGGTAGAAAGACATTCCTCCAATGCTTTAAAAGTTGCGCAATACCTGAGCAAACATCCTAAAGTTACCTGGGTAAATTACCCCGGACTCGAGACCGACAAAAATTACACTCTTGCTAAAAAGTATCACAAGCGCGGACTCTTCGGTGCAATCGTTGGTTTTGGTATCAAGGGTGGAGTAGCTGAAGCTAAGAAATTTATTGATTCTCTTGAAATCTTTTCACTTTTAGCAAATGTCGGTGATGCAAAATCTCTAGCCATACATCCCGCGTCCACAACTCATTCACAATTGACTGAGGATGAACAAAGAACAGCCGGTGTATCTCCTGATTTTATTAGACTTTCAGTAGGATTAGAACATATTGATGATATCCTGTTTGATTTAGAGGAAGCTCTAAAAAAAGTGTGATATATGTCTGAAAGAAAGAGTACTCTGGGCTTTGTAAAAACTTCCAAAGCTAACTTAGGAAGATTAAAATTAGAGGGGGGAGAAGAAATATCCTCCCTTGAGATTGCCTATGAGACCTACGGTACTCTTTCCGATGCAAAAGACAATGCCATCTTAATTTGTCATGCCCTTTCAGGGGATGCACACGCCGCAGGTATTCATGAAGTCACCAATAAAATTGGTTGGTGGGATGAGTACATCGGTCCTTCTAAACCATTTGATACAAATAAGTATTTTATAATCAGTAGCAATGTTGTGGGTGGTTGTATGGGTAGTACAGGACCACTTACATTAAACCCTAAAACTCAAAAACCATACAAATCCGATTTTCCCTTCGTATCCATTACAGATATGGTCAATGCTCAAAAAAAATTAATCGAGTATCTCGGGATTGAAATATTATTTTGTGTAGCCGGAGGAAGTATGGGAGGTATGCAGGCACTACAATGGTCGGTATCCTACCCCAACAACTTAGTGAAGTGTATTGTACTCGCTTCTTCCTCAGAACATTCTGCACAACAGATAGCATTTAACGAAGTGGGAAGACAGGCAATTATTAAAGATCCAAATTGGAATAATGGCTTGTATGACGATAATTTACCCAGAATTGGACTTTCATTAGCCAGAATGTTTGCCCATATTACTTACCTATCAGATGAATCAATGCGTGAAAAATTTGGAAGAAATCCACCCAGAGGAAGCATTGGTCAAAATACAGAATTTGCAGTTGGTAGTTATTTATTGTACCAGGGAGATAATTTTGTCGACAGGTTTGATGCCAATTCTTATATCTATGTAACCAAAGCTCTCGATCACTTTAGCCTGGGAAGGGGAAAAGAACTATCCCGTAATCTATCTTCTGTAAAAGCTGAGTATTTAGTAATTGCATTTTCTTCCGATTGGCTCTATCCCCCCTACCAATCTAGAGAAATTGTAAAATCACTGGAGGTAAATATGGTTCCGGTTACATATTGCGAAATAAATTTTTCAAAAGGGCATGATTCTTTCTTAATTTATAACCAAGAACAGGCTCATCTTATTCATCACTTTTTAGAATCGTCTTACAATAAATAAAGATGATAGACATATCAAATCGTCCTGATTTCCAGCATATTGTAGATGTAATACCTCAAAATAGTAGAGTCTTAGATTTAGGTTGTGGCGATGGGTCCCTTCTAGCTATTCTAAAGAAAAATAAAATAATGGGTCTTGGAATCGAGAAAGATGAGGCTGAAATTTATAAATGCATAGAAAAAGGTGTCATAGTTCACCATGGAGATTTAGACGGGGGTCTTGATCATCATTTAGACAAAAGTTTTGACTATGTAGTACTAAATCAATCTATCCAAGAAACAAGAAACCCCGGTAATGTAATAAAAGAATCTCTTCGAATTGGTAAAAAAGTAATCGTTTGTTTCCCCAATTTCGGACATTGGATGATTCGCTTGATTGTCTTATTTAACGGAAGAACGCCTGTAACAAACCTTTTACCCTATTTATGGTTCAACACACCAAACCTTCATTTTCTATCCATAAAAGATTTTGAAGAGTATTGTATTGTGCAAAATTACTATGTTGAAGATTCGAAATTTTTTTCTGAAAGAACGAAAATACAAATTTTTCCAAATTTTTTTGCAAAATTAGCACTCTTTATAATTACTGAAAATAAATAAATTATTATTTTGAATCAGAATAATGTTTAATTATTACATTTCTATTTTTACCTACTTTACTATTTTGTATTTGTAATTCTTCATTCCTATTTTTTAATACATAACTACTGGAATCTGTGTTTACACTCCATCCTATATTTATATATTCCGGTAAAAATCTTACATACCTATACGACTCGGATGTATCAAGTGTTGTATCCAAATCTTTTTTTGAATAATCAAAAGATGCAGAAATTATATCATACCCAATTTCAAATCCTTTCACTATAATTGTACCTCCAACTATCACTCCTGTTGATGCTAAATCACTACTTCCCGATTTAAAGCCTAAATAGATTATTCCCCCTCCCACACCAATTGATCCAACTGCAATGATTGTCCCCAGTATTACCCCACCCGTACTCACCACAGTGCCTTTTACAATACTCCCCAAAACTTCCTGGCTGTATTTCGAATCTTTAATTATATCGTGGAGCTCGGTATCCCTTGTGAAATGTCTGTTGTACCAATTAAATGATTTTGGAGATAAATAAAGGGGAATAGTTTCCCCACTATCCGTTCTTAAAATTAGCTTAGAATACTGTCCTTTCCCGCTAAAATTTAATGTTCTAATCCCTCGCACAGGATTAAATTCCAATTTTGGATCCCAAAATGGCTCTGTACCACCTCCGTTTAGTAATACAATTATATTGGAAGGTTCAGTTTCTAATTTAGAGAGTTCTAATGCCCACACTAAACTTTTATCCTGATTATAGGCTGATTTAAAATCTATTCGAGAATCCTCCCAGGATCCTGCCATTGCATATAAAACTCCCTGGAATATTCTCATTAGGGGATCTTCAAATTTTCCTTCTTGTGTGATCTCTCCCGATAGTAAATTATTCCCTTTTTTAACTTCTATTAATGCCTTGTCATACTCTCCTTGAAGGGAATAACCCCATGATAATAAATAATGTGCCCATATAATTTCATGTTCGGAAGCATAGTAACCTTCCGGTGTTTCAATATAAAAAAAATTATTCACTTCTCTTTTTATACTGTATCTCACTCTTGATTCAATTTTTTTTTGATAATTTATTAACTCCTTTATATCAGAGTTACCATTCAATAAATTTAAATATGTTTTTTCTAGTATTGTTATAAATGAAGATTTTTCCTTTAGGGGAAAGTTTTTTAATGCTTGTGTTACATTATTATTTAATAAATTTTCACTAGATAAAATATAATCATTTTTTTTATGTAGTACAGTAGTACAGTTTAAAGTATTTAAGAATATTACAAACAGGCCAATTAAATATAATTTCATGATTAATTGATATATTTATTTTGAATCTAGGCAATAAAATTTTTGGGGGGAATAGGAGAAATTAAAGTATTTTACCCGGAGCGGGGGTCGAACCCGCACGTCCTTACGGACACAGGATTTTAAGTCCTGTGTGTCTACCAGTTCCACCATCCGGGCAGGATGATTATCAGGCGTCGCCCGGATTCGAACCGGGGATCAAGCTTTTGCAGAGCCATGCCTTAGCCACTTGGCCACGACGCCAATGAATTTCAAGCATTTTATAAACGATTAGGTTGTCAATAGAATTACACTTTAATTGGCGATTGATCTCTTATTTGTTGATACTTTTTAAATAAAAATTTCTCAACTTTTCATTTTTTAAAAACATCTTAGAAAAACCGGGACCATAATTCAAATAAATCTCTGCATCTTTGGGTATATCTCTAAGTGCTTTAATTTCAATATAAGGATGCACATCGATTTTTGAAAATTCAACATTCACTCTATTCTCGAGTTTTAATCTCTTACCATCTATCATATTGGGAGCATGATTAATAAACCTTAGGATCATTGTTTTTGAAGGATGTAATGCAACATAAGGCTCGATACCATCAATGTTTGTCATGTCCAACATATGACCCCATAAAGGTAAATACTTCTCCTCTTTACACTGATCCATTGTCAGTAACTTTCCATTATAAGGTCCCAAGGATTCTCCTTTTGTAAAAGATTTTAATGCAAACAAACCCAATCCAGCCTCAGGCAGGTTACTCTTTTTTACATAAAGTGCTCTAGATTTAAATAGAATTTCTACTTTCTTTCCCATGCTTGAGACATAATTTTTCATACTTTTCGCGTCAAGATTATTAGGATTAAACATAATTCGGTATACTTAGTAAAAAAATGGATAGATTATTTAAAAACAAAGAGAGAAAAAAATGTTAAAAAAAAGTCCAGTTGTTGAGTTTATAAAAGATAAATTAAATAATCAGGAAGCATTTGATTTAGCAAATGCCCCAAGAGTGATCACAATTTCGAGACAATACGGATGTCCCGGGATTCCAATAGCAGAGGGTGTAGCTAAGATATTATCCAATAAAGGAAAAAGTTGGAGTGTTGTGGATAAACAAATTGTGGAACAAGCATCTAAAGAGTTCAATCTACCGGAAAAACTGATTGAAAAAATGGCAAAGAGTAAGCCCATAGGAGCCTTTGAGGAATTATTTTTATCCTTTTCGGATTTTCATTTACCAAATGATGTAAAATTAAAAAAGACCATAGCAAGACTGATTAGAACGGTAGCACTGACTGGAAATGTAGTTATATTAGGAAGGGGCGGTGTAGTTTTAGCTAGAGACATTCCCAATTCCCTTCATGTTCATTTATACGCTTCCATCGAATGGAGAAAAGAAAGTATAAAAAAAATGGATAACATTACTTCCGATTTTGAAGCATTGGGTAAAATCAAAACAATAGACCAAGAACGCACGTTTCTACTAAATTATTTCTCCGGGGAATCTTCACCTTCCTATCTATTTGATGTGAATTTTAATTGTGAGTATTTAAAAATAGAAACCATCATTGATTCAATAATAGAATTAGCGAAAACAAGAAATATCTAATTATGGATTTAAATGATTAAACAATTCATTATGGATAAATACTCTTTCAATTTGACACCAACGAATTGTTTAGGAACATGGAAAAAACGGCGACATAGCTCAGCTGGTTAGAGCAACGGAATCATAATCCGCAGGTCCGGGGTTCGAATCCCTGTGTCGCTATTTTACTCTCCCAAATATTTTTTTTACTTGCTATTTTTCAAATTTTAATTTCATTTCTAAATTTAGGACTGCGGTTCTAAAATGAAAAAATAGGAGTTTCATGTGAAAAATATAACAAAATCAATTTTAGTAATTCTAGCACTATTTTTAGTTAGTTTTACCAATCTATCTGCTCAAACTACAAAACCTCTTTCAGGATTATGTATTGCCTTGGTCCATGGTATCCTTGGATTTGACGATACAAAAGGTCTTGCTGGTGGACTTGTAAAATATTGGGGCGGCACGGATGAATACCTTAGAAGTCAAGGTGCTATTGTTATTACTCCCGGTTCTTCCGCGGCTAATAGTATAGCAGTAAGAGCAACTCAAACCAGAGACCAAATAACTCCCTGGATGAGTGCAAATAAATGCTCTAAGGTACATCTTGTCGGTCACTCCCAAGGTGGTTTAGTAGTACGATATATAACATCTAACTTAGGATACTCCAGTAAAGTAGCTTCTGTTTCTACAGTGAACTCTTTACACAAAGGTGCTCCTATGGCAGATATCGTACTGGGAATTATCCCTTCCTGGTTGAAACCTTTTGCAAATTCAGCTCTTAGTTTATTTGCCAAACTTGTTTATCGTGATGGTCGCCCCCAAGATGTAATTGCTATGGGTCAATCATTAACTGTAAGCTTTGTTACTGCATTTAATAAGAGCACTCCAGATTCAGCAGGAATAAAGTATTATTCTTATGGATCCAAAATGGCATTTGCAGACATCATCCAACATCCTATTATGGCACTCACCTATCCAATTACTTGGGCCGGTGGTTTGGCATACGGATTGGGTGCTGATAATGATGGAGTTGTCCCCATTGTATCACAGAGATATGGTATATATAAAGGAGAGCCTTCATCAAAATGGTATGCAACAGGTATAGATCATCTACAAGCAACTAATTTTGAGTGGAGCGGTCAGAACTATTTCGACGTAAATGGTTGGTACACAACAATAGCAAAAACAGCTAGAGGCTACTAATTTAAAAGTGCAGAAAGATTCTTTCTTTCTGCACTCCTCATTCCTTTTTTTAACTCTCCACAATAAATCTTATAAATTCAATACAAGGACTCACTGATGTTTGATAGCAAAAAAAATCTATTAATTATAGGGGGAATACTTTTAATCCTATCCTCTTTGGTTTATTTTTTAATGAAAAATAAAAATTCAAAAGTTTCCGACACGAAAAATGGAGTTGAATCTGAGATTGAAAAATTGACGAACGATGAGATTTCAAAAATTTTCCCAATGGGGATTCCCAGCGAATTTGGGGAAGAGGAAAGTGTTTTAGATACTGAAAACCTTCTAAATTATAATGAATTTTCAGATAAATTAAAATCAGGAGAAATCAACTTTGTTTGGGAAGTATGGAAACTAAGAAGACTCTGTCCCGATGATTTTAAACCCGACCAATGCAATGATGTAATATTAAAACACATAGATAAATCCTACACACCACCAGACAACGAACAACTCAAGTCTTTATTTAAAGATTACTTTCGATATGAAGTTGCTATTCGTGAGTTAGAGCTTCCTTCTAGTAATAAATTTGAAGATAAATATGACCTCATTAAAAAGAAAAGGCTCGAAATTCTTAAAGATGAAAACTCCAAATTAATCTTTGGTATGGAAGAGGCAAAGGTTGAATTCTTATCTATCCAAAAAGATTTTCTGGAATCATCCAAAAAACTATCCGGGGAAGACAGAGTAAAAGGATATGAAGCCTTAAAAAAGAAAACCTATGGATCTTTCTATGAAAATATGAAAACCAGAGAAGATACATATACAAATTACCAGACTGAAATTTCTCTCAGAGAGGATGATTTAAAAAAATTAAGCCCAGAAGCTCAAACAGCTCAAACCAGAGCGATCCAAGAAAAATACTTCGGAAAAGATGGGGCTGAAAGGATACAAAAATCATTAGAAGAAGCCTCTAAAGAAGATAAAAAAATCCAGGACTATGAGAAAAAAGCATCTGAATTTTTATCCCAAAACTCTGGATTGAATCCCAAAGAAAAAGAAGACAAACTCCAAGAGATAAGGGTTAATTTATTAGGAAAAGACGAAGCTGACGCCTATATAAGAAGAAAGGAATTAGATGAGGCTTTAAATAAAATTAAATAAAAAATACTATAAAGAGATTTTATTTTATACCGAAAATAATTGACATTTTTTTTTACTACTATTAAATGGTTAACGGATGCGAGCTTAACTGCTCGTATCTGATTTTGGGGCTTTATCTACCTCAAAATGGGGAAACCCAAACCAGACAAAAAAAGAATTTCAGGAAGAAATTCAACAACACACAAATTAAAAATTGTTTCATGGAGGAAACAAAATGATTATAAATCACAATTTATCTGCAATTAACTCACACAGAGTTTTAAAAAACCAAAACGAAGAAGTTTCTAAAAACATGGGAGTTCTTTCTTCCGGTTTAAGAATCAACAGAGCGGCTGATGATGCATCCGGTTTAGCTGTATCTGAAAAAATGCGTTCACAAGTGAACGGTCTTCGTCAGGCTGAAAGAAATACACAAGACGGTATTTCTATGATTCAAACTACTGAAGGTTACTTACAGGAAACTGGCGATATTTTACAAAGACTTAGAGTATTAGCAGTTCAAGCTTCTAACGGTATTTATACTCCTGAAGACAGACAAATGATCCAAGTTGAAGTTTCTCAGTTAATTGATGAAATCGATAGAATTGCTTCTCAAGCAGAATTTAACAAAATGAACCTTTTACAAGGTGATTTTGCTAGAGGTTCTAGAGTTGCTTCTATGTTCTTTCATGTTGGTGCAAACATTCACCAAAGAGAGAGAGTTTTCATTGGAACAATGACTTCTGCTTCTCTTTCTTTAAAAAGAGGGGATGGAACATTATTAACTCTTTCTACAGCTGACTCTGCAAATGATGCAGTTGGAACTCTAGATGATGCTATTTACAAAGTAAGCAAGCAAAGAGCTAACTTAGGTGCATACCAAAACCGTTTAGAGCATGCAGCTAAAGGTTTAATGAGCGCTTATGAAAATACTCAGGCTTCTGAATCTAGAATTAGAGACGCAGATATGGCTGAAGAATCCGTAAACTTTACAAAGAATCAAATCCTTGTTCAGTCCGGAACAGCTATGTTAGCTCAAGCTAATGTTAGATCACAATCCGTTCTACAGTTACTCAGATAAAATCTGATAACAATCGAACACTTAAAGAGGCAGGATTTTATCCTGCCTTTTTTTTTACTTCTTTGTAATAAAATTCTTTATAAAGGCTTCCATTTCCGCTGTCGCTAATTTCTTATCTATGTTTATGTGTTTGCTTAATAGAACATGAGCTCCATTTTCAATTTTAACTAATTTATTTATGCTACCTGCTTGTTTGGTGGATGGAAAGAGTTGATAGGCTTTTAACATATTATCAACACTAGCTGTTTTATCTTTTTCTTTGTCATTTTTATAATAGTACATCAATAAGGTTGGAGCCATTACTTTAGTGAAGGTATTTTCGTTAGAAACTGCACGTCTCAAATCATTAAGAGGCAGAATAGCTTCAAAGTACTGTTTTGTGGTCCAGTAATTATCATATTCTGGGGTTGAGAGGTGTTTCATTTCAGGCTTCCATTTCTCATAACTAACATCCCTTCTTTTTCCAAAGAGCAGATGAGTGAAACTCATACCCCCATAAAAATTTAAGATTCTAGAGGTCTTATCATTAAAGTCATAAAAAGGAGAGGCTAAAATAAGTCCCGAAACATCCTCGGGATAATTTGCCGCTAAATAAGTCGCAACCAAACCGCCCATACTTGTTCCAATGATTATGACTTTGTCGCCGAGTAGCTTAGTCATCTTTAATGCAATTCTGCCCTCTTCCAGGTAGTCGGAGAAAACTCTATCCCGATGATCTTCAGGAGTTGTCCCATGACCGGGATGACGGAGATAATAGGTATTGGCTGAAAATGTATCTGCCAGCTTATCAACAACCTCTTCACCTTCAGCTCGGGATGCACTAAATCCGTGTATATATAAGATGGCAATCGGAGTTTTTCCCGGTGACTTTCGAATCAGTTTTTCTTCGTTTCCGGGTTTAACATTCTTTTCTTTGCTTATGGATAATTTATACTTATAAAATTCATCAAATGTAGAAAACTCCGGGTTAGGTCCAGGGGTATAATCTGGAATGGATCTACATGAAATGGTTATAATTAAGATGGAAATTAAGAATATTTTGGCCTTATTAATCATTTTCAAATACTACCTCTTTTGTTTTATAAAGTAAATTGTTTTAATAACTCATCCAATTTTTCAGCTTGGTTTCTAAAAGATTGGGCATTGTCCTGCATTTTTTGAGATATATCCGAAAATGTATTAGCATTGTCCTGGATATCTTCCATATAATGAGAAATATTTTTACTGGATTCTGTTTGAACCTTCATGGCATCTTTAATATTATGAGCTAAACTTTGCAATTCTCCCATCTTACCCAGTGCATCCGAAGAGACATCACTTAAAGTAATGAAATTATGAGAGCTATTTTCCAGATAATCTTTGTTTTTTTCGACAGATACAGTGATTTCTTCTAATTTGGTAGTAACTCGACTCACAAATTCTGCCCCTGACCTTAATACTTTAAGATTATCGGATATTATCTTTTTTGCATTGTCCGCAGCTCCGGAAGATGATTCGGATAGTTTCCTTACTTCCTGTGCTACAACCATAAAACCCCTGCCCTCCTCGCCTACTCGTGCCGCTTCTATTGCCGCATTTAAGGCAAGGAGTTGAGTTTGTTCGGCTACTTCATAGATGGAGGCAATGATCTGAGAAATACCCGAGATACTATTATTCATCTTTTCCATTTCTACTTTTAATTCTTCAAGATGAACGGCACTTTCCCCGGCATGTCGAGCTGAATTATTTTGTTCATCTTTAACGCCCTGCATGATTTTAGTTACCGTTTCAATAGATTGGGATATTTCTTCTATTTTATGAGAGGTTTGAACTGATAAATCGGCCTGTGATTCTGAATTGGAATTTACACTAACTATTATGGAGGATAAGTTTTCTAAATTTTTTGCGGAATCAATTATGGACTTAGTCTGCTCTTTAGAACTTTGAAGTACATCGCTTGCAGATTCATTTAAACTATCACTTGTTGATTTTAAATTGTTAGCGGCTGATTTCAGTTGGGATAATGTACTACGAAAACTATCTATTGTCTCTTCTGTTGAATGAAATAAGTGTTTGATCTCTCCATAAGTTTCAATATCCACGGGTGTTTTTCTTAAATCACCCTTGGCTATATGATTCAAAGAATCCATTAAAACTTTCAATGGTATAGATACAGTTTGGTTTATAATAAAATAAATAATCAATATAACCGCAATTACCCCAATGATAGCCATAATCACATAAGTAATAGCTAGATTTCTCTGGAATTCCTCTTCTTTTTCAATGTTTACTTCCATGTGTAGGGCGCCAATAACTTCGTTTTCCCTAACATTATGACAGCTGAGACAATTAATACCAAATCGATTACTACTGGCAATGTAGGGAATAATTATCTTCATGAAAGTTTTATTGTTATCTACGAATTTTTCAGAAAATATTTGTCCTGATTCTAAGACTTTTTTTTCCGCTAAATTTTTTGGAGCCTTATATTGTAAATCTTTCCCGAAAACCTTGTTGATAGATTCAGACCGTACTACGTAAACATTTCTTATTAAATCTAGTTTATTTGTTTGCTCAAATATGAAATTGCTTTTGTCCATCTGTCCGCTCAACATGAGTTGATTTAAAGAGTTCATGACAGAATTAGCTGTATTGACAGCCTGTGCTTCGATTATATTTTTAGTGTGGTAATTCTGCAAAAAAATTCCAATAGATACAGCCACCGCCCAAAAAATTACTAAAATTGTCCCAATAATTGTATTCAATCGGGTGCTGATTTTTTGATTTTGCAAGTGGTTCCTCTATTTAACTATTTTAATTTTAATGAAAGTAGTTTGTTTGTTTATCTATTATCGACAGTAAATCGATTTCTGAGGGAACTTCAAGTTAAATTTATGAACTATACTTAAAATTATGGAAGATTATCCCTTCACCCTCAAAACCCCAAGATCGAACCCTTTCAGGCTCAAGCTAGTGGTTTATTCGAAAAGGTAAAGAGAATACCAATTAATCTTCAGTAAACCCCCTAAACACATATCCAAGTTTAGACCTTCAATATCTACACTCAGCCTAAACATCCTTTCCAAGTTATTTGGTAAGACATGTGGTTGTGAGAATTCTTATCTCATCTATTTTAAGGTTAGGAAAATACATACAGTAGCCAGATGTAAGAAATGCCACAGGCAGGAGTAAATTTTACTTTTACTTTAAATACAATCATATAATATTAGATACTAGATATGAAAAAATGTTCAAAATGTAGTACAGAATTCGAATGTGGTGCTGATATTGGAAAATGCTGGTGTATGGATTTTAAGGTAGAACCAGTAGTATTGGATAGATTGAGAGAAGATTTTAAAGATTGCCTCTGTCCAAAATGTTTAAATGAATATGGTTCTCCTAAATATACCCCAAGTCATCCTTAAATGAATTTATAAATATTTAACATACAAATTATTTACTTACTGTAACACTAAATGATTCTGATCTTTATTCAATAAAATACTTTTCCTTACATAATCCCGGCACTCTTCAATTGCTCTTCAGTTAAGCCGGTAACTTTCAGAATAACCGAAAGTTCAATACCCTCTGCTTTCATATTTTTTGCAGTTTCTAATTTTCCTTTTTCAATGCCTCTGAGTTCGCCTTCTTCTAATATTTTATCTAATACTGTCATATATTCAGCCTCCAATAGCTTATAAAAATTCTTATTTTTATACTTCTCGGCATCCTTACGGGTACTAAGTAAATACTTCATCATCTCCAATAAAATTTCAACCCTTTTTGCTTCCTCTTTTTCGTGTTTTTTGGAAAATATTTTTCGGATGAATTTATCGCTTGGTCGAATGGAGTTCATACTTTTATAGATTACTTGTTTAGTAATTTAGTAAGCAACTTTTTTTTTAGTTTTTTTTTGTTTGGTTTTTTAATTTATCTGAAATGAAACCTCCCTTTATTTGCATTTTGTATATTTCCTTTCGAATTTAAAATTATAAAAAGTAGAAACAATTATATTAGTTATTCGAATAAGCACATCATCCTCAAAGAATATCTTACTAGTAATTTTAACCTCATTATCAGAAATAATTTCTTGAAAAGATAGTTTTCCTTCCTTTATTGTTAAATTGCTCATTTCCCAATCCCGTTCAAGTTTTTCGTTTTCATTTATTTTATCTGTGGCATTAAATTTAACGTTATATAAATTATTTATTTTTGTTATTAAAAAATAAGATCCATAATTTTTTTTCCACATAAAAGTTTCTATTTCTCCTTTGGGTGGTGATCCTCCGAGATCATTCTCAAGTATTTTAATACCATTGAAGCAAAATTTTCCTTCAGGAATTTCATTTTTATTTAATAATTCCCAAGTCATGTCTGATTTTAAGATAATCCTATCCCCATCGTCAGTCGTTGCTAACTTTGGCTCATTTGAATAAATATTAGTTGCTATTGCTAAGAAAACTATTAAGTAAGCTATTTTTAGTATCATATTAGAACCTCTATAGAAAAATAAATAAAGGATAAAAAGAGTAAATAATTTTTCAGATAATATTTTGATTTTTATATATAAAAATTTACCCACAAAAATCTTTATATATCCCTATGAATTAAATTAAAAACCCTGTGTTACACCGATTTTTTTACTCTGCTAGAATGGTAAACAGATAAATGTTAAATTTATATTTACAAGATAAAACTTATAATTATTTTTTACGATTAAAAACAAAATCTCAGATAATATTCCCAATGTGAGAATAATTGACATTAGTAAAAATTTTAAAATATTTTAGTATTACAAAGTTCATGGGAAAATAGATTTGGTGTTTTTGTGAAGTATTGGAATAAGTGAGTGTGTTCCCTCCAATATTGAGAAGTGGACTCTGGATTTTATCTTCATAAGCAAATATTAAAATCTAAAGTCTCTGGCCTTTTTTCTTTTCTTTATTAAGATCAGTAACAGCTTCCATAGTTTTATTTTCGTATATTTTTGAATAATGTCAATAAAAGAAATCTCTGTAATTTTAAAATACTTTTATCATCTTAGATAATAGAACTGAAGGTCTATACGACTAAATAATAAATTTTGGATTATTGAATGCTTCATTAATTGCTTAGGAAATCTTTCGATTGCGATGAGTTGATTCCTCACCCCGACATTCATATCTTGTACTACATTTTACCATACACCGCCTCTCCATGCCATTATAAAAGAGATGGCATAGAGAGGGGTAATCTTATTTATACCAGTATATATTTACTATTCACTAGTTACCCCCTCTCTACTGCTTATCCTTACCAAAGCAGTGGAGAGAGGGGTCAAAACGGAATCGTATCCCGAATACAGACCAATCGGGGGTGAGGTACAAAAATTTTCCTACACCACCATATACTTTCTATTAGAAGATAGCCAGTATCCTTAAATTAATAATTCAAAATAATCCATTTACAATTTATCAAATCAAAACAAACCTAGCCCCCGGTGCCCTGGCCACTCGAAACCCCGGCAATACGGCAAAGTCAAAATTAACTACTCTATCGTATAGTTGATTTCGAGTGCCCGGGTCAACGGGATTTATTGTATAGATATACTTATCCAACTACTCTATACAATATTTTCTCTTACTTGCAAATTGATAATCCTATACAAACAGACCAAATAGATTACAAAAATACCATCCGGAACATTCTTTGTAAAATGTAGGAATACTAAGACTTTTTATTTAAATTTTAGAGCATATTATAGCTCACCCCTAAAAATATCTTCCCACAAATACTACTATACAAATATTCTACACTCATGAGTTTACTACTTCCACTCTACAATGATTTCGTTTTCAAAGCCCTCCTTGTAAAAAATCCAGATATACTTTTGGATATACTCAATTCTTTTCCCACGTTTCAGGGTATGCATAGAATCAAAGAGATCACCATCCTAAATCCCGAACTACCCAAATCCACCGATCTAGAAAAGGGCTCCATCCTGGATATCCGTGCTACAGATGAATCGGGTCGCAGTTTTCTTATAGAAATGCAAGGTACTCCCAAACCTTTTTTACCTGAAAGGCTAGTCCTCTATTGGGCAAAAGTTTTTGCGGGTAGTATTATAAAAGGAGATGAGTATTCTATCTTACCAAAGGTATTTTCTATTAGTTTTCTAAATTTCAAATTAATTAAATTCTCCAAAGACTTTCATACAACATTCAGAATACTAGATGTGAAAACTGGCAAAATCGCCTTGACAGACGTTTTAGAAATGCACACAATAGAACTACCAAAGATTGGAAAGAAAATTTCCAGCCTGCATTCGGATCTAGAAAAGTGGGTCTATCTCTTCCGGGAAGCCCAAAATCTAAAGGAGGAATCATTGAAAGAGTTGATTTCAAAAAATCCCATGATGGAAAAAGCCACCACCGAGTTAGAATATCTCTCTCAGGATCCTAAGACGCGCCAAGCCTACGAAGATCGTCTAAAGGCAGAATGGGACTACAATACA
>CANGZW010000081.1 GCA_947458405.1 Leptospiraceae bacterium | reverse complement strand
TTTAGTTTGATGATTCCTGCAGTTATTGGGGGAGGATTTTATCAGATTAGTCTTTTGATAGATATATTTTTAGCTAATTATATTCAAAACAATAATCCGGGTTTAGGGGCTGTTGTAAGTTTAGATTACTCTCAGAGATTAATACAATTTCCAACTGGAATAATCGGAGTGGCTTTAGCAACCACTACTTTACCTTCTCTATTGGCATCTTTAAAAAATGATGAAAAAGAAAAAATTCCAGGAGAATTATCACATGTAATACAATTTAGTTTATTTTTAACTTTACCTGCGGCATTTGGATTTTTAATTGCAGGAAGAAGTATTATTGATTCGATATTTTTTGGTGGAAAATGGGGATATGAATCTACGGAATCTACCCTAAAAGCACTACGATTTTATGCAATGGCTATACCACTCTTTAGCTTAAATAAAATTCTCACATCTTCTTATTATGCATTCAAAGATACAAAGACCCCTTTAAAAGCAAATATGATTTCATTTACTTTCAATATTATTTCTAACTTAATTCTTATGAGTTTTTTAAAACATGCCGGATTGGCACTTTCTTCGGCAATTTCTGCATTCCTAACCTTTGTACTACTTTTTAATAATCTCAGCAAACACTCTGTTAGTATTAATTTTGAAGAATTAAAGAATGGTATTTATAAGTTTGCTATTCCTCTGACGGGATTAATTTTAAGTTTAGCCTTAATGGAATTAATTTTTTATGAAAGGATTATTGTTTTCATTTTAGAATTAGATTTAAGTTTTTCGAATGCATCGAGAATTTATTTATTTATCACTATTTCGTTTTCTACTCTAGTTTATTTTATAATCTCAAGTGTATTACATGTTCCTGAATTTCAAATTATTTTTGGGAAGTTATTGAATAAAATAAAGAAAAAGTAATACTTCAAGCTAATGAAAGCTAATTTCTAAATTCGATATATATATTATATTTTAAAACAATAATAGATCGTTGGTTGAGGTTTTCGAAACCAACTTATAACTAATCTTTTACTATAAAAAATATAGTTTTATTAAAAATATTTGAACAAGAACCAATCAAAATTAATAATATAATTTTATTTAAAAAATCTCTTGCATAATAAGTTTCATAACTTAATCTAATGTTTTATATGTGAATAACAATATTTCTTATCCCAAAAATTATATTTCAAAAATGATTTATAAAAAGGAGTCAATTCTAATATGAAAATTAGTGGTGGAATTTTTTATTTTACATTGTATTTAGTCTTATTCCTTTCTTTTAACTGTATTGGTGTAGAGAATCACTCAAATCCTTTAAAGGTCGCAATGGAGATTCAGAAGGCACAGTATATTCTAGACAGGTATCCTGTTGTACCAGCTCCTGCTCTAATTAACCCAGATGGCACTCCTTTACACGATCAGGTGAACAGTATTTACGAAATTTCTCAGAAAGATGGAGAAGAAATTGTTTCATTAAAGGAATCTTCTAAATCTTTAAAAATTTTCGAAAAGGATAATTTAGAAAAAGCTGTTAGTAATTTTCCAATTTCTTTTTATGCTCCAAAATTAACTGCTAAAGAAGTAATAGAGGATGCTGAGGACATTGATCTTGGGTTACCCCCTAAAAACCGCACCTTAGATTCCGAGGGAAAGAAAAAAAGAATAGAGGAAGAAACCTTTCAGTTAAAAAAATTTCATACAGAAATTCGATCCTATATTTACGATGCCAGTTCGGATGAATTAAAAAATATGAGATCAAACTTTACCCTAGCTATAGCAATGTTTGCTGAATTAGAAGAGTTGCTCAAAGCAAATCCGGAGATAGATCAGGAATATTTCAAAACTCTTATAGAGACCATTATTCAGTCAAGAATGCCTGTGATCGATGCCATGACTGCTAGAGGTGTATCGCAATGAAAATGATATTGATTGTATTATTTCTTTTTAGCAATTTACATTATTGTAGTAGTGAAAAGAATACTGTTAAAGAGGCTGAAAATGAGTTCTGGGAGAATTATATTAAAAGTCCACTGTTTCTATTGACGATTTTGAACTATAGAATAAATTTGGGGGAAAGTTATCGTTGTGGAGGGGATGCAATTGGAACAGCATTAGGTTACAACAATGATAAACCGGCTTATCCAAATTTACAAGAAAATCAGGAAATAACATCTGCTTATTTTAAGAGCATTGTATATGAATACCAAGCTACAAAAAATTCGAATATTACAATAACAATATTAGAAAAGATAAAAATTGATACATCAAGTTCAATAAATTGCTCAACCAAAGAAAGTAAAATTTGGGTAAACTTTTGCAATGGAAAGAGATCAGAAGAAGCAGACATTTCTTACCAATTAAGGAGTAGTGCTATCGGTCAAATCTATTCCAAGAGATATTCCGCTGATGTAAAATATTTTATTAATATCAATTCAATTGAAAACGAGTGTAATCTTAAAATAAATTTAAGGAGTAATACACTATGAAGATGTATATTCTCGTTTTTACAATCATACTTGTACCTTTTTATATGGGAGCGGAACCCACGTTCAAAAGATATTTAGACATCAATACCGACAATTCTGACATAAGATGTTCCACCGCTGGATTCTATGACTCAAACACCGCAGTAACATTTTTTGGAGACAGTCGAATCGATCTTGTGGATAACCTAGCTTATGGTGCGGCTTCATTAGACCATTACCTTTCAACGAAGGGAGCTTGGAATGTACAGAATTTTGGAGTCAGTAGCATGGATTCATATGGATTAAAAGCTCAGATTCAAACTTGCTTTAAACGCGATTCTTTCAATCCAGCTAAAGCTAATAATCCAAATTTTAAAACTGCTTACAATGTTGCCTTTGAAATTGGGGGAAATGACAATGTATCACAATTTCCACTTTTTATTCTCAACCCAGTATTGTATATCACCAGAGTCCCCCAAAGTCGTGAGAATATTGCATCTGTTATCTACACTTTACAGATGAGAGAAAAGAATGTATTACTCATAGGAAATTATCCAGCTTTAGCCTGGTCAGCCCGTTTGGGAGATCCAATGTCGTATGCAGGATACAATGGATTCAATCCCAAAGTGCTAAAAGCATATTCGACAACGGAAAAAAGTGATTCTTCGCCTGAATCAATTGAAAAATTCTTGAACCAGGTTATAAAGAAAATTATGGCTGGGTCTATTTTACCTCGGAGTGCATTAGATCTGATAGACTTGGTGATATCCGACTTACCCGGGGGGCAGGAAAGGAATGATTTAAATAGTGTTTACCAGGATGCTCTTCACTCAGTAAAACTGGATAATGATGGACAAGAAAAAAAAGATATAGCACGTATGGCTATCGGTAGCTATATTTGGTGGAAAACTATTTCGTTAAAAGCGATAGCTACAGTACCAGCTGTAGGTGTTGTACTACTTGAAAATGAGTTGAGGAATATGGTGAATAATCCATCTGCGTTTGGATTAAAGCCTTTCCAATATATTTCCACCGCTGAAGTCTTCTTGTACCCACCAGCAAAATTCGAACCATGGGTGGTAAACCCAAATCTAATGACTGATATAATTCATAAAAATCATTTGGGCTATACAATTTGGGGAAAATTGGTTGGAGATAAGATCAGAGAGATGGGCTGGCAAAATGAAAAAGCTGTTGATGATAGTATCAGTTCTAATAAAATCAATTATCAACTATCAAAAACACTATTGGTATTAAAACAGCGATATGAGGCTAGATTGATAGCAATTAATAAAGAAGCAGCAGAAACTTTAAATTCGGGACGATTATCTAAGGCTAATGGTGCTATTCAAAATTTAGATGTTCAAATTCAAGAAATCCAACGAGTAGAACAGGAGGCGGAAAAACAGAGACTGGAAGCACTGGCAGAATACAAAAGCCAACAGGAGCTTGCAAGACAGGAGGCAGAGGCACAGCGTAACGCATGGGAAGCCCAACAAATTGAAAACGTCAGATTGGAGCAGATGCGTTTAGATGCTGAGGCAAAGGCAGAGCTTCAAATGGCAATTCTTGTCTGTTTTTTCTTTGGAGTTTGTCGTAGGTAATCCCATGAAACTATTTAGTATAGAAAGACGGAAAAGAATCAAGATACCACTCAGCATAATGATTCTGTCTTTATTCTTATTCGTATTACCTCTGGTCAATATATTTTACATGGGTTTTAGTAACAGTATATTTATTAAAGAATTTTATAAAATACCATCAAGACTTTCATTGCTTACAAATATTGTATTGTTTGTGCCCATTCTGGTTGCTACGATGTTGATTAGAGGAAAGAAGATTGGATGGTATTTATTTTTAATATATTCAATACTATTAATTTTTCAGAATATATATTCCTTAGTATTCGTTCCGGGTTTACTGAATTCTGGAGTACTATTCAGGACAGTAATCTGGATTTCACTTGTGATCTATTTTTGCAAAAAAGACATATCCGCTCCTTATTTCAAAATGTATCCGAGGGGCTGGCGTGGAGAATTACGTCATCCCGTTTCCGTGGGGATGAATCTGAACAATAAACAAATGGTTACTAAAGATTTGAGTACAACAGGGTTTTATGTAGAGTCAAATGAATTCTATTTGGGCTTAAACGAAAAAGTAGCCCTGACCTTTCCATTCCATAATGAAGTACAATTTACTGCTGGTGTAGTGAGAATCGATACAGCTGGCGTTGGTTTTGCCTTCAGAAATCTTACTAAAGAGAATAGAGAAGTCTTAAACGAAATTATTAAAAAAAGTAAACTTAGAGTTGAGTAGAATTTTACCTAAGGCTTGATAATATATTTGAATGGGAGTAAGGAGTTAAATTTAATTTTCAGCTGGCTGAATAATAAAAAAAAAGAATTGATAATTATTACTCTTATGTTAAAAAATTAGAAAGGAAAAAAAATGAGTCTTCAAAAAGTAGAAGAAGGATACCTTAATCAATCTAAATTTAATATAGCACCTTTTCTATTCGAGAAAGAACCTTGTCAAGAAATGTACTACAATATAGTTCGAAAAATGACTCCTGAACAAAAAATAGCTAAGGTTTTAGAGTTAACAGAATTAAGTCGTAAACTTATGAAAGAAGGTTTGAAAATTCAATTCCCTAATAAAACGGAGAGTGAAATACACCTATTATATTTAGATAGATTAAAAAAATGTCACAATTCGAATTATTAATTAAAACTATCACTCTATTAAATTCCGAAAACATACCCTATATGTTAGTTGGTTCTTTTGTATCCAGTATATATGGAGAACCAAGAACTACACAAGACATAGATTTAGTTGTTCAGCTACAGAAATCCAACATACCTAAATTAATTTCAATGTTTCCTCCTCCCAGATATTATATTGAAGAAGAAATGATCCTATTTGCATTGGAATACAAAAGAATGTTTAACTTACTCGATACTAATGAAGGAGATAAAATTGATTTTTATATTCATAAAGATGAAGATTACGAAAAAGAGAAATTTTCCCGAAAGCTCGAGAAAATTTTATTTGGACATACCTTAGTAATCTTATCTCCCGAAGATACCATTCTTTCTAAACTACAATGGTGTGTTAAAAGTGGTATGAGTGAAAAACAATTTAAGGATGCTTTAAATGTATTTCGATTTCAAAAGGAAAACTTGGATATGTACTACATTGAAGATAAATCTAAGTTCTTAAATGTTTTTGAACTTTTTTTAAAAATCCAGGAAATTGAAAAAAGTTAATATTTTGAAACCTAATACCTTTTTCTATTGCCTAATTAGAAATTACTTCAGATGGCGTTGGTTTTGCCTTCAGAAGTCTTACTAAAGGGAATGGTGAAGTCTTAAAAGAAATTATTAAAAAAGTAAACTTTCATTAATGTAAAGATATTACTGCTTACACCAACTCTAAAAATTTACTACACAAACTATCTATATGAGTTTCTTTTATATGGGCTGATACATTGATTCTGAGTCTGGATTCTTTAACTGTAGGGGGACGAATTCCTCTAATGTCATACCCATTTGCCTGTAACTTACTGGCTAGATTCATTGTAATTAACTCATCATTAAGTATTACAGGAATGATATGAGTAGATGAATTTCCTGTGCTATAATTATTTTCTTTAAAAAAAAGACGGAGTTTGTCACTTAATTTATAAATAAGCTCTCGTTCAATGTTCATATTCCTGATAACTGGAATTAATTTATTAAGTGCATGGGCAATAGCAGGAAGAGGCGCTGTGGTAAAAATAAAACTCCTCAATGTATTAATTAAAAAATCCTTATTAATTTGAGAACAGGAAATAAATGCACCTTCTAGACCAAATGATTTCCCACCTGTAAATATTCTAAAGTCAATATCACTATAAGGGTCAATACCATCTTTATTAGAGAGTCCAGCTCCTCCTCTTCCATAGACACCTAAGGCATGAGCTTCATCGAGTATTAAAATACAGTTATAAGTTTTTTTAAGCCTTATTAATTCTTCAATATTAGCCGTATCACCATCCATACTAAAAATAGTTTCTGAAATTATTATTTTTTCATCATCTAAAGAAGACTTTTTTAGGAGGTCTTCGAGGTGATTCATATCTAAATGCTTAAAGTATCTTGTATCGCAATTACTCAGTCTTATTCCATCTAAGATCGAAGCATGATTTAATCTATCACAAAAAATCTTAGTTGATTTATCTTTGATAGCATCTAGTAATCCAATATTTGCCATAAAACCGTTAGCTAAAAAAAGAGTAGATTCTGAGTTTACCCAATTTGAAAAATTTTCTTCCAAAGTTGAAAAAATTTCTCTATGTCCTCGAATCAATCTTGAAGCAGTGGATCCCCCGCCATAAATCGTGATACCTTCTTTCAAGAAATTGATTGTATCTTTACTTTTTGCGAGTCCCAAATAATCATTAGAACAAAAATCTATTCCCGAGGGCTCTTTTAAAAATCTAAATCGATTGGCATTTTTAATATCATTTAATTTTTGGAAGATTCTCTCTGAAAAACTCAAAATATACCCCTATATTTTCCAAGTAAAATTGAATAGTTTTATTATCCATAGAATACTTCAATTTCTTTGATTAAAAATAGAAAATTCTGGTAATTTTTTATACTCAATTCATGCTTGAGAATAGGATCAAATCCGTTCTAATTTTATAAAAATCAAATTCAAAGAGAAAAAGCTATGAAAGATGAAGAACTAGAAAGTTATTTTTTAAATCCACGAAATAAATCACTTGTAAATGGCAATTTGTTTGAGCTTTACAGAAGATCTATATTGACACATGATTTTTCAAATGATTTTGGAACTTCTTTTATAGATAGAATCTTGGTTCATTCTCTCACACTTTTATCTGTTTATCAGTGTCACTTATTTATTAGTGGCAATGAGAAATTTCAATTTGGTGTTGAATTACAAAAAAAAGAAAAATATATGGAGTATTTGAATAATCATAAAAAATTAAATCCCTCTATTGATTTCACGGGAGAATTTGAAATACGAAATGTTAAAGAAATTAAAATAAGAGATACTGCCTTTAGTATTTATTGTATTTCAAAAAATAGAGAAATTGATTTTTTATTTATAGCATTAGTACCTTCCTCTATCTTAGATTTTTCAAATTCTATTCATAAAATTATTTCAATTTCATATAATTATTATTCAGGGAAAAAAAATATTCCTGTTTCCAATTATCATCCAGTATTTTCAAAATTTAAAGAAAACTTAAAAACTAAGATAATTTCTTATCCTTATTTAGGTAGAGTAAGAGGTGTATTGGCACATTTTCAAATTGAAGATTTGAATTCTTATTGTAAAATCTTAGGAGAAGAATTTTCTAAAAATATAATAAAAGAAATTAGTAGTACGATTCAGAAAAAATTGAAAAAGACTGATATTTTTTATACATTAAGCCCCCGTTCTTATTTAGCTTATTTACCAGATTGTGATGTTAAACCTGTAGTACAAAGATTTGAAGATTTATTTTTGAAAATCAATCCAATTACTATTCAATATAAATTAGATTTTTATGAAATTAAGCCCTCAAATATTGAAGATTTGAATTATATGGATAAATTACTTGGAAATGAAATAAATGTAGTGGAATCGATTGGTATAACATAAAAAAAATATCTAATTTTATAGAACCAATTCTAAAAAAAATAAATCTAATAAGTATTAAATAGAGAGTGTTTATGTTTTTGGAAGTGTTCAAAAATTTTAAAATTAGTTTTATTTTTATGGATTATTTGTATTTTTAATTGTGATTTGTTCCATAAAACTCCAATAGAAAGAGTTGAATATGTATCAAAGAAAATTATAAATGATTTAGATCTCGATTCCACTCAAGAGCAGGTTGTGATAAAAATAAAGAATAACTGGATTGAAAAATTCAAACAACCCTCTCCGATGAATATTATAATTTATATTCAATTTTCATAGGAGAGGATATAGCATTTCCTGTATTTATAGAATAAATATCTTTAAAATTAAATTTTATCGATAAAATATGTTTTTAGATTATTGATTGAGATTCTTTCTTGTTTCATAGAATCTCTTTCTCTAACTGTCACAGATTCATCTTTTAATGTATCGTAATCAATTGTTATACAGAATGGAGTTCCCAACTCATCCTGTCTTCGATATCTTTTGCCTATAGCACCACTATCATCATATTCACAATACCAATGATTTCTTAATAAATTTTGAATTTCTTTGGCTTTAGAATCCAAACCATCTTTTTTCATGAGTGGAAAAATTCCAATTTTTATAGGAGCAATTTTTGAGGATAAATGTAGTACAACTCTGGTTTCTCCATCGGGAAGTTTTTCTTCTTCATAAGCATCAGAAATAACGGCTAAAAACAGACGATTCAATCCTAACGCGGGTTCAACAACGTAGGGTATGTATTTTTTATTATTCACCTGATCATTGTATTTCAAATCTTGCTTTGAAAATTTTTCATGCTGGTTTAAATCGTAATCTGTTCGAGACGCAATACCCCAGAGTTCTCCCCATCCAAATGGAAATTTGAATTCAATATCTGAGGTTTTATCACTATAAAATGATAATTCAGCCTTCTCGTGTTCACGAATTCGAATGCTCTCTTTTTTTATCTCGAGTGTGACCTCTAAAAATTCAATGCAGTAATTTACCCAATGTTCAAACCAATCTTTTTGGGTACCCTGTTCACAAAAAAACTCCATTTCCATCTGTTCAAATTCTCTGGTACGAAATACAAATTGCCTAGCCATGATTTCATTTCGAAAAGACTTTCCAATCTGTGCAATACCAAAGGGTGGTTTGCGCCTGCAGGTGGAGTAAACATTCTTGAAGTTTATGAATATGCCCTGTGCGGTCTCTGGACGTAGATAAATATCCACACTTCCGCCCTCATTGGCTCCCTGTTGTGTTTTAAACATCAAATTAAAATTACGAGCTTCTGTAAAAGAGCCCTTAGTCCCACATTTAGGGCAGGAATAATCTTCACTTCGAAGCACTTCTTGTAGCTCCTCTAAGGATTTTCCAATGGTAAAACCTTCTCCTTTTTTTTCTTCGAGAAAATGATCTACTCTAAATCTGACTTTGCAGGATTTACAATCAAAAAGGGGATCCGAGAAATTACTGATATGTCCCGAGGCTTCCCAAACTCCGGGGTGAAGGAGTATAGAAGAATCCAAGCCGATAACATCTTCCCTACGATGAACGAAGTATTCCCACCATAATTTCTTAAGGTTGTTAAGAATCTCTACACCATAAGGACCATAATCAAAAGAATTAGACAGTCCTCCGTAGATTTCAGAACCCGGGAACACAAATCCTCTTCGCTTACAGAGGGATACTATATCTTTTAATTTTGAGTCTTCTTTTTCTTGAGCCATAATTACAGATTTTTTAAGATTAGTTCAAAATTAAAGTTTTTTTATAAGGCAGAATAGATTAGCAGATTAGGAAATTTATTTTTTAAGTTCGGCAATCCAATCTTTCCAGATTTCTGGTTTTATGCCTACTGTTGCTTTTTTGCCCATTCTGACGATTGGTGTTTTGATGAGGGAGGGCTCTTCTATCAATTTTTCTTCGGGGTTGTAAGACAGATGCTTTAAACCCAATTCTTCATACCTTTTACAGGTAGTATCAACTAGTTCAATCGCAGGGATTGTCTTGATAATATTTTGAAGTTCCCCCTTTGCTAGGGGTTTTTCATTCAAATCTATGGAGTGAAATTTTTGGATACCCCTCTCTTTGAAGTATCTTTCTGCTAGACGGGTATCCTTGCATTTCTTGGTTCCAAATATTTGTAGTTCACTCAAGGATTACTTAACCTTTTGTGCTAATTCTTCATATTCTTTTGCTTTTGCTTCTAATTCTTCTGCTTCTTCGAGCATTTCTTTTTTGTGGCTGTCCTGGGTGGTTGCTTTTCCCCCACGACCCACCTTAGCCATGTTTCGGAGTCTTTCTGCTAATTGTTTTTTTTCTTTAGCCTCGTGAATTAAATATTTGTAGATAGCTTTTTTTTCTTCTGGAGATTGGGCTTTCTCGACCATTAGTCTATCTATATCTTCAACAGAGTGTATAGATAAGTTGAAAAATAGAATCAATAGAATTGTGTAAATTTTATTCATGTTTGTACCTCTTGTTTATCTTTTAAACATATTCCCTAGATTTAGTGCAAGCAGTTTTTTTAATACTTAACAGAGATAGCGGTAACAAAAATTCTTTCCACTCTGGAGAGATCATTGCTTCCTTTGTAATCAAAAATTGGATCCATAGATTTTAATTCTTTGGCTTCAAATCGAAGAAGAGCAATCTCGCTTACCATGTAATCTAGGCCAATAGAAATTCCACTCACCTGGAATCCATTTTGAGTTTTGTATCCTGCTGCTTTTCTGGTCGTATATGGATATTGGGAATAGATAGCACTTTCTTTTGCCTGTGGTACGTTTATATTTTCTCTATCAATATATCTTTCCAGTCTTCCGCTGATCCTCCAGTTTTCTAAAAACTTATATGTTATCCAAATGGTTCCGTTGTACCACTGTTTAAAGGTATTAGAAGTTTCTCTCTGAATATAAGGACTGGAAGCAAAATTGTAATTAAAGGTAGAGGAAGCAATTCCACTGATAATAGGCTCGTAGTCTTGTTTATAGGGAGATCTCTGAAAGCCCACATCAAAGGAAGCGGCGATCATAACTTTTTCACTTATATCATAATGTCCTATAAAATTATGATAGTATCTAGTTTGCCTCTCATTTCCTCTTCCCTCTAGGGAGACTTGACCGAGAGTATTTACTGCAGTAGAGGTTGGCATTTCATTTCCAACAAAAAGGTTATAGGTAAACAAAAAATGATGAATTGGCCTATACGATAATTGAAAACCAAAAGATTTGTTTTTATTATTGTCTGTGATTATAGACCAGCCATTCATTAGGTGGAATTGTAATTTTAATTTGTCACTCACATCATGCGAGAGTCGGAATCCGGATGAATAATAGGGAACATAGTCGAGAACCAATGCTCTGGTATAAATCCAGTTATAACCTGATATCCAAGATTCAAATCCAATATGACCAAAATAGATTCCCCCATCCAACCAGGTCTTTTTTCCCAGTCGAATCCCCGCATAAGCCTCTTGGATATTTCTGACAGACAATTGATTAGAATACTTTTGATTTGACGTTTCAGGGATATAATTAGCATTCACAGAGGTTCCAAATTGCAATGCAACTCTACCCCTAACGTTATCAGATTCCATTTTAGCATCTATATGAGCTAGGTTAATATTAACTTCGTCATTGCGTACTGCCTGTGTTGTGTAATTTCTCTCAGTGATTTTCGGTTTATTTAAATTATGACTATAATAAGTATCTATGAATGCTCCAAACTTGATAGGTATATTGTCTTTCGATTTATCAATCTCATTTTTAATGATTTGTTCGAGTTCTTTGGGGTTATAGGCTTCTTGGTCACCTGCCACTTTTTTTGCCTGACTAAAGAGATTGATTGAAAATAGAAAAAAGAAAAAAAATCGTAACATTATAAATTACCCATATATATTTTAAAAGCCCTCGATTTACACTGAATGCAATTAATTTAAAAAATTAATCACATTCCATTAATATTCACTATAAATGAATATGGTAATATTTGAGGGATAATATTCATATACCAATAAAAAAAAATATAATTATTTTTAAAGAACTAATATATGTTTTTATTTTACTTTTCTAATTTTTTAGAGATACATAGAATGAAAAAAGAGAGATTTACAAAAATAAATGGGGATGTATAAGAAAATGAAAACAGGATTGGTAACAGATAAAATCTTTTTAGAGCATGATACGGGTCATGGACATCCTGAATCAAAAGAAAGGTTAGAATCAATTTTGCTTTACTTGCAATCCAAAAGTTACACAAAAGATTTAATCGAAATTGATGCAAAAATCCCAACCGAAGAAGATATTTTAAAAGTTCATAGTTTAGCCCATTACAATAAAATCAAATCTCTCTCTGAAAAAAAAGGTTATCTTGATGGTGATACACCCTATTCTGCAAAAACAACTGAAGCGGCCCTCAAGGCAGTTGGAGCGGGAATTGAAATGGCAGATCGCATTATAAATCGAGAATTAGAGAATGGAATGGTGATTGTTCGACCTCCCGGTCATCATGCAGAAAAGGATCATGCCATGGGATTTTGTATTTTTAATAATATAGCAATTACTGCAAAATATATTCAAAGTAAAGGATTTAAGAAAATTGCGATAATTGATTGGGATGTGCATCACGGCAATGGAACGGAGAATGCATTTTACGATGATGATTCCGTATTATTTATTTCCACACATCAATATCCTTTTTATCCGGGGTCAGGGAGTGAAAGTGATACAGGGTTAGGGAAGGGAGTGGGTTATAATTTAAATATTCCTATGCAGAGAGGCTCCGGAATGAGCGAATTTAAAAAGGCATTTGAAAACAAAATTATTCCAGGATTAGAAAAATTTATTCCTGATTTTATTTTAATATCAGCAGGATTTGATGCTCATATAAATGATCCATTGGCTAATTTGGAATTAACAACAAAGTCATACGAGATTTTTACAGAACAATTAAAGTCAATCGCAAGGCAATATTGTGAAAATAGAATTATTTCTTTTTTAGAGGGAGGCTATGATTTAAAGGCTTTATCCGAATCGGTAGAAGCCCATATTTCAGTACTGGCTGGTTAAAATAAATTAAGGGGCTTTTCCAATTTCCAAACCTCAGGGTCAGTTCGAGATTGCCATAAGTTCTTGGCTTTTGATAGCCATTTATTAATATCTTGTAAATTAATATTTGGATTGTCTTTTGCTTTACCTGCTAATTCGCCTTTGGATTGATCTAAAGCCTTTATATAAGAACCGGCTTTTCCATCTTCACCAAGTCTAGTATTTATTGCTACTAAGAGATAGCAGACTTCAAACTCATAAGATTTTTCGGGAAAATCTGAGGTACGAAAAACCTCTTCAAGATCCTCAGCTGCTTTAATCAAATATTCCTTATTAAAGTTTTTGTAATACATATTATGTAAGTAATACAATTTAATATATAGTTTGGCTCTTTTGAAGTTACCATAAGGAATTTTATATAAAATTTCTAATCCTGCTTTATATATTGCTAATTTGTAGGAAGCTATTACTCCTTCGGATGTACGTGGATGAGTAAATGAACTGGCGTTTATAAAACAATCCATGAGAACATTTTCAATCTCCTTTGGATTCTTTTGCCAATGTTCAATTATTTTTTTATTTGCCTCTGAGTAACTTCTAGATTGAGTGTGGGGATCTACATAATTAAAATCTGATTTTTTAGATCCGGTATAAAAACAATGATAACATACAGTTTGGGTTAATTCATTAAAGTCAACATGGGAAAATTTGGGACTCTCTTCATAAACAGGAACTTCAAATACATTTGGTCG
Source organism: Leptospiraceae bacterium (assembly GCA_947458405.1). Taxonomy (GTDB): domain Bacteria; phylum Spirochaetota; class Leptospiria; order Leptospirales; family Leptospiraceae; genus JACKPB01. The sequence goes on along the minus strand of CANGZW010000081.1, from coordinate 2,949 downwards.
TGATGGGAGTGTTTTTGCTTTTAAGGCATAATTCTTTATTTTAACATTGAAGCAAATTGGACATTCTAGATCAAAAACTAATAAAGGGGAAGTGGGGATTTGTGTAGCATCTTTTTCCATATGTACCTGCTTATTTTAAACAATACATAATATGCTCTATTTATGTCAAATTACTTACCCCTAGAAAACATCGAAAAAGTCCGGGAAGTACTCTTCCGATGTTTATTTTTAGATTTTGTCTTCAGTGCTGATTTTACTATTAATCAGGAGAGCCTGTTCATTTTTAGGTTCAATGCTTAAAACTTTGGTTGTCAGCTTTTGGGCTCTTTTGAAGTTTTTGGTATAAACATACATATCTGCTAAGTGGAGAAGATTTCTAACATTTCGGGGATCTCTCAATTTCACCCTTTCCCCTAAATCAATTGCTGTTTCAATGTCCTTACTCATTTTAAAGCAGTATGCCGCTTTCATTAATAAGTTTGTATCACCTTCATTTTTAAGGAGATACTCCTTTGAAACACTCATTCCTTTTTCAAATTGTTTAAATCTTATATATGTTTTAAGCATATAGTTAACTAAGTGGATATCATCCTTGAAATCAATATAAGATTTTTCTAATATAGCAATCACGCTATCCGAATTGTTTTTTTCAAGTTCATCATTTGCACTGTGAATTATATTATTTATAATTTCTTTATTCTTTCTTTCTTGTTCTGTTTCTCCTTCGAATGATATGGAAAGAAGAGAGAAGTCATCCATTAGATCAAATTTATCTACAATGGCTTCATAAGTTCCTTCTAGGTCAGCCTGACATTCTTCGATTCTCTTTAAGAATAAAGTTTCATCTTCATTGATCACTCGATCAGACCCATCACTGCCCCAATCTAAAACTATATCATCCTTTCCATCAGAACCAGAAATTAAGACATCCCCAGGAAGCATTTGGAATGTATTTACAAAAATTTCATTTTTTATTCCTGTAGTACCTAGTTTTCTAAAATGACTTTCAGATTCTATAAAACTGGCTACTCTATCCCTATATAAAATCATCCAGGGATGCTCCGCATTGATGTAATACACTAATCCGGATGATTCCTCTATGAGGCCAAAAATTAAAGAGATGAGCATTGAGCCTTCAAAACTTTCAAAAATTTTATGAAGCTCTTTAAAGGAACTTTTTATCCAAACTTCAGGTGATACCTCATTTTGGCCTATTATATTATTGGTTCTCTGTATTATGGATTGAAATACAGCTCCCATTACTAAAACTCCCCCAGCGCCCTGCATTGATTTACCCATTGCATCAGCATTGAGAAAGGTTGTATATTTTTTACCTCTGAGAGAGATTGGCTGGGCAATACACATATCTCCACCGATCTCCATATTTTTCTTTTTGAATTGAAATTGCTTTTTTTGCTTTAAGTAAAAATCTATTTTAATCTTCCCTGTATTATCTGAATTGTTGACGCCTAATGGTTTCAATAGTAAGGTCGTTAAAAAATAATCACCATCCTGTTGTGTTTTTAACTCTTCCACTTTGGTAAGGGTATCCTGAAGTTCTCTGGTTCTTTCTTCCACTTTTTCTTCGAGTTGATTGGAGTACTCTTCTAATTTCTCTTTGGAATCTTTAATGGAAGCAACCATGGAGTTAAAGGAACTGGCTAAAAATCCAATCTCATCCTGAACTTTTACAGGAACTTGTACATCGAGGTTTCCTTTTTTGACTAAGCGTAATCCACTCAATACTTCATTTAACGGATTGAGTATAGCACCTGCTAGGAAAAATGGAGTACCAACACAAATTACAATGGACGCAACAATGAGTAATCCAGCCAGTCGTATTCCAATCTTATGAAGATATAACCTATAATCTGTATAAGAAAATCCTGTTTCATGTATTAAATCTTGACTGATTTGCTGAAAAGCCACAAATCTTGTACTACTATCAGTTGTCTCACGATAATATCTTTTTTCTTCCGGTATAAGAGGAGTTAAATATCTCAAGATTTCAATTTTCATCACTTCTCTTTCGGAGATTGAAGTTCTGAGATGAACTGACAATGTTTTTCTGTATGGTTCATAATCTTTTGCGGATTTTTGAAGAAAAGTTTCCATTCCCTCCATAAATTTATTTTCAGGAATTTCTTTGATCTTATTTTGGAGGAAAAAACATACTTTTTCCATACTATCTATATGATTCAAAAGAGCCGCTCTGGGGGTATCCCCCTTGTAAGACTCTAAAAACTCTTGAATCATCTCTTGGTGGGCTACACTATACTTTTCATCTTTTAAGACTAGGTTATCGATTGTGGATTTTATGGTCTCAATTTTTGTGTCTTCGGGTAAATTTCTGATAGAATCATAGATATAGGAATTTACCATTCTATCCTGTAAAAATAATAAATTATAATTATCCTTATTATAATTATATTTGAATTCTCCTGTGGAAGGTTTATACTCTAGAATATACTCTAATTCGGAAATTTTATCCTTGCCTTCGGTTTCTAAGAGAATACTTAATTCTTTTCTATGGATAAAATCATAAATTTCTTCTCTATCCATCATAAATAAATAAAGGATCACATTATAAATCAAAACAAAGGTTAAAAAGCTAACCCCGACTATTTTAAATAAAAATGTACTTCTATCTTTTGTTGTATTTAAAAATGCAATTAAGAGTAAAAATGAACCTATAGGGGATAGAAAAGCCATCACTGTAAGAAACTTTTCTCTAGTGAGTGCTCCGTTTCTCTGTTGAACATTCAAATAGAGAGGAATAATCATGTCCAAAATCAAAGCTATTAAAATTATAAACATAGCTTTTTTTTCGGATCCTTTTGTTATCACAACTTTCCAGATTACCACTACAACAGGTATGAGAATCAATAAAACGAGGAATCTACCGAGGTTTGTAAAATATTGAGGAATATTTAAATCATAAGCCTGACC
>CANGZW010000080.1 GCA_947458405.1 Leptospiraceae bacterium | reverse complement strand
TAGTAGTGACGCCACTAGTTCTGGAGTGACATACACTGGAGTGGGTTGCGGAGTTCAAATGAAAGCAAATTCCTCTTATGCCTATACATCAGGTAGATATTCCCAAACAAGTTGTGCGACAAATGCTACACAAGAATGTGTAGATGCCAGTTCGGGAACTACTCTAACCACATCAACTTCCTGTCCTACTAGCATCCAAACATTCAGCACTTTAGCATTGACCCAAACAATTCTCTCAACTACTGCTGTCAAAACAGCCATCACTGAAATTGGAAATGCTACGGGAATGCCTACTGTAAGATAAAAAATACCATTGACAGAGATTTGAATACTTCTAATATTCATATTGGAGAAAAAGGTTAACTATATTTTTATATGAGATACAGTCTGTACTAATATGACTGTATCTCAACTTCTTTAACTTTTAATTAATTGTACTTAACGTAATTAGAAATATCTACTTCATCAATTTGGTATGGTTCCATGTGTTTTTTCGCATAGTCGATATAGATTCCTGAGCTTAAAAATATTTCAAATAAGTCACTATCTAAATGCTTATCATTTCGTAGGGTATCCATAATTGAGATAACCTCAGAAAGAGTTTTTCCTTTCTTATGAGCGTTATTAGCTGATGTTAGAGTTTCAAATTTATCTGAAATTCCTATGATTCTAGAGAGCACACTTAAATTTTCAATGGTTACACCTTTAGGAAATCCTGTACCATCCATGTGTTCATGGTGTCCTCCAGCAATTTCTGCTACATTCTTTAAATTTTTAGGAAAAGGAAGTTTACTAAGCATTTTTATAGTATGTATAATATGAGAATTTACGAGATACATCTCTTCTTCATTTAGTACACCCTGCCCTATTGTAAGATTATGTAATTCTCCGAGATTATATTTATACTTTGGAGCTTTCATCTTAAAATTCCATTCGTTATCTTCAGGAATTTTTTCTGAATCTTCCCATTCTCTAAAATGCTCCGGTCTATCGGCTATGAGATTTTCTACATTAGGATTTGGTTTTCTTTTTCTTGACTTTTTTTGTCTCTCTTCATAAGAAAGACCAACTGTATCACTTAAAGTTCTTTCCCATGTTCTCATGCCTATCTTTCTGATCCTTTCTACATTTTCACTCGTCATAGGCGCGTCCCCATCGTTACAGGCAGCTATAAATAAAAATTCTTCATCTAAAATATGAAGATCTTTTTCAAGTTCTCTATCTAATAGCTCTTTTGAAGCTCCACCTATGAGTTTTTTGTAGTACGAAATCCTAAGATCTCTTTTGATGATTTCAAATCGTAAACGAATTTCATTCAATCTGTCATACACAGCTTCTAATTTAGTCGATTTTTGTAATATAAACTCCGGTGTGATAATTGAACCAATATCATGTAGCCAGGCTCCTATTTCGAGAGAGTATTTATCAAATTCTGTAAGTTTGAAATTTCCAAAAGTCCCTCCCTCCTGCTCCAATGTAGCATTCGCCAAAGGGATGGCAATTTCAGGAACTTTAGAACAATGTCCCAACTTATTCGAAGATTTTGCATCAATAGCCCAAGCAATTGTTCGAATAAAGGAATCAAATAATTTCTTTTGAGAATCCAAATTTCTATGGTTTTCTATTGCAACAGATGTAGTACCTGATAAATTTTCGATAAAAGACAATAGACTAATATTTGAAGATACATCCTCTTTCTCAAAAAGACAGAGGTATCCAATTAAATCCTTATCTTGATTTTTCAGTGGAACTCCTATCATATAAGGCAATTGATTTTCTCTAGCACTCCCAAAAAAACTTAGTTCTTTACTGAAGGCTGCAGAGGGCATTCGTATTACAGAAGTTTTTCCCTTCTTGATACTATTTTGAATAGGAAAGCTACTAGATTCAACTTCAAGAGAAACAATAGGAAGATTTTCTACAGATATTGCAGATCCATCTTTTAAGAAAATACCTCCTACATTAAGATTTTTTTCATCCTCTGATAAAATATACAGAATACCTGCTTCTGTATTTACAGCAGATGCGGTTTCAGAGAGGATGTGATGCATTAATTTATTGAAATCTTTTTCTTCTATCAATAATGATGAAATATCCAAAAATTTTTGAATAGTCATCTTCATTTTCCCGATAGTAATCCCTAATTCGTCTAATTCTTTTATTTTTGATTTTTCAGGCATGTCACCCGAAAAATCAAAATTGCGTATTGCACTTGTATAATCAGTTAAATTAATGATTGAATGACTGATCGCTTTTGAGATCAATAAAATGATTTGTAGAGTTAAAAAAATCAATCCAACCGTAATCAAAAGTGTTTTATTTAAACTTGATTTGGCTTCTAATAAGAGTTCATCCTCTGGGGATGCAATAATTAAATAATTAGGCTTCTCTCCCCGAACAGGAAGAATAGAAGTGAATACCAACCAGTTTTCGTTTAATGAGTTTACTGAAAAGCTCGTCTGATTTTGTTCGGGATCAAACTTTTTATCAATTTCATCAAAAATTGGAATCCCAATTTGATTGAGTTGTGCTAATTTTAATTTACCATTTTCTTCTGAATTTAAAATTAGTTTTTCAGGAGTGAGATACGCTATTCCATTTTTTTTGGAATCAATTAGAATTATTTGAGTGGATGGTGTTGCTTTTTGAGATACAAGAGACTCACTTATAGCACCTAATGTTACATCGGCTCCAATTACTGCTTCTTTTTTTTCTGTGGCATAGGCTATTGTCTTACCGACTTCTCTTGTGGTAAAGAAAATATAAGGATCTGTCCGTATAATTTCATCTTTAGTAATTGCGATTTGATACCAATCTCTTGTGCGTGGGTCATATTCATAGTTTTCAGGAACAATTGAATTTAACTTTTCAAGTTTTGCGTTGTAGAAAAAAAAAAGGATGGTAGTTGCTTTTTCTGTTACTTCTATTGTTTGAACTAAATATTTACTCCCCTCTGGAATAGAAAAACTAGGTTTATAGTTAGCACCTATCTCCCTTAGTAAAAAAAATGAACCATCCTCATATCCTATATAAACAGCAGACATTGCAGAGTCCATCTCCAATCCAGACCTAAGAAATGGGAGATACTCTAAACGTTCATTTGTGTTCTTTGATTTTATTATTGGATGGTGAGAAATAGTTTTCACAAATCCTTCTACAGGATCATAAATTCTCTGTAATTCTAAAATTGTACTTTTTCCAGATCGTTTAATCGCTTCAGAATTTGATGTGAGCAATATCTCTTTCATTCCTATATAATTAAACCATCCTACTAGAATGCCTGCAAGTAAAAGTACTAACGTAAAGCTAGTAGACATTGCCAATGATAGAGTAAGTTTTTTATTTTTGAAATTCATTTTAACTCTCTTATATTCTTCTGCTTTTTCATATTTTATTTAATTCTTCCACTATATAGTTATAATATTTCTGATTTTTTTTATCAGGAGGATTTGACTTTTCTGAAACTTTCTTGAAAAAATCAATAATTTTCATTTTCATAAGAGGATTTATTATATCTCTTTCACTAAATATATATAATTTTGGCTCTGTTTTTGGTATATATTCTTTTGGTATTGATATTGTACTACATTCTTCCATAACTGCACTTTCAATTTTAGAAATTATTTCATCATCACTCATACCTTTTAATATATTATTAGATTTTAATTTAATAGCTTTTATATTCTCAGTAATTACATTTCTCACTTTTTTATGAGTATGAATTCTTTCTTTTACAGAAGTATAGCTAGTTGGAAATAATAAGGATTCAACAATACGATAGTATGGATTATTAGAAGGTAGTTCTCTTCTGTGAGATTTTGCTTTTGAATCAGATAAATTATCAGGTAATGGATCTTTATTTTTTCTGTAAGCCTTCCCCAGTATATATGCTCCTGCAATACTGATTGGAATAGAGAGTATTCCTACAATTTTTAATCTTGTAACTTGATACAAAGTAAAAATAACCAGGAATATAAAAAAACCTGAAATGTAGGCAACTCTAGAATTAAACCTATCCCTTTTTTCTTGCTTAATTCTTTCCTCATTCTCTTTTTCATCAAACGCATCGAGACTTTTTCGAATTTCTGCGAGCTCTTTGAGTGGGATCCCCGTGTCAATTTTTGAACCTAAATAACTAGATTCCAACTGTTCTTGGATTTTTCGAATATAATTGTACTGCTTTTCTCCTGTTGCTCCGGTATCTTTTAATTCAATATGTTTGTTTAGTACAGCGGAAAAATAGGCGGGATCTACGACTTGATAAACTTTTTTGTTATCAGTGCTTTCATCATAATATCCAAGATTTCTAATTATATAATTTAGTATTTCGTTTTCTACTTCTTTTGCTAATGATTCAATAATAATAGGTTCAACTTCTGGAAGTTTATTTAGCCTAACTATTTGTAATATCTTTTTATTTTTGGAGCCTTCTGCTATTCTATCTGCGAATTTTTTAATAGTATTTTTTAGGAATGTATCTTTGGCATCTTGCTTTAATTTAAGATTATGTTTGGTTAGAGAGATTAGAAATTTATTTGCTTCCCGCATACTCTCTAACAATTTTTTATTTTTATCGGTTAGAGAGTTATGGGAAGGAAATTTAGTGATAATATTACTAATAGCTTTGATTCTTTCTTTTTCAAATTCAGGAAGACTGGTTATATTATCATCATACTTTACTCTATAATCAGCTATTAGAGCGTCTATATCCATTAGTTTTAGTTCTAATGCTTTCGCATGTAAAAAGGACGTTATGAGTGTATGTAAAGATTCAATGAAGGCTCGGAAATGTTTGATTAAATCGGGTTCCTTTTCTAAAACGCCCGTCTTATCTAATATGAATTCATCTTTTAATACTATATAATCAGGAGCTATAACTAATAACTTTCCCTTCTCTTTAGTGTATTTCAAGAAATCATCATTAAATTCTTTAATGGAGAATGAATCTAAAGGATCAAAAGAATTCTTATAGTATAAACTTATTTCCTTATCAAAAGATAAGGCATAGGGATTAAATATTATTTCATCAAAATTATCTACAGAAAAGGAAGGTAGTAAAACATTTTTTAGATTTTCTGGCTCTGTGTTATCATAATCTCGACTAATATCTTTAGAGAGTATTTGATCTATAACAGGTAAACTTGCCTTAAAACACTGTTCTCTATAGGGCATTCCACTCAAAACATTGAGAGTTTGAGGAGAGATTAAAAATATTTTAGATTTAATTCTATTGCCTTCTAGACTGAGTATAGGATAAATTAATCCTAACTTTCTTTTACCCTCGTCTTCAGCATTAATATATTTTTGTAGGGCTTCATTGATTGCACTATTTGTTTTTCCATTCTTCAAGAGTAGATCAGAACTTCTTATTTCATTAGTTATACTTTCTAATGTAAGATAATAATTAAGATGCTCTTCTTTGTCGTAAGAATTTTCTAAAGTTTGATTATTGGCAGATAATAAACTGAGTATAAATTGTAATGTTTCGCTGTACTTATTCGCTTCTTCGGCTTCAAAGTACATGAAATTAGGGTTATTCGTCTCAGCTGGAGGCGGTGGAGGTGGCTTGGGTCTAGTTGTTACTGCCATTTATATTCTCATAATATTTATGATCAGAAGATATAATTCTGACTATTTATAATGTCGTCACCGAGGAAGTGCGTCTTAAAAATATTGAACAAATTTTTATTTATCTCGAGCAAAACTAATACAGTCGCAAGAAATCATCAAAATCATGCTTAAAAAGGAATAATAAATAATAAATTGATTCGTAGTCTCAGTATTTTGCATTTAATCATTAAATTATTTATAATTCTTTATCTCTAAATTAATAAATTTAATATAATTACTCGGCTTTCAGCTTCGACCTTACGAAAATTGAAAGGGAAGCCTGTGGCATGGTTCGAGAACCTCAACATAAACCTAGGCTCCCGCCCGAACCCGTTATTTCACAAAAAATAGGCATTAATTTATACTATAGTTACTAAAAATTTGTATTACACATTTAATCTAAGATTATAGACATAATAAATAGAAATCTATGTTCGAAAAATAAGGTTGGACATTAGCCCATGTTTTATAGGGAAGTTTGAACTTCCCCCCTGAAAATTTTAAATGGTCTAAGGAAGCCCCTTTAGTTATGAGTAATTTTTCTCATTTTGAAGGAGGGGCATTAATTTCCAATTTTAAGGGAATTTCTGTGGTATATAATTTCATTTCTTTGTGATACGAATTATCTGCCCTACTTTCTAAGTTAATTAGAAAATAAGTTTTATCTTCATATAGTCTAAATTTCTCACCCATCATAGTTTTGAAAGTATCGTATTCCTTGTCTCCTTTTTTGCATACTTTGAAATACATGAGCTCGGTAAGTTCAATCCCGGAGGTATCAAAAAATTTAAAGGAAACTTCTACTCCAGACTCAAGCGTGATACTTTCTTGTTTAAAGGAACCAGTGACAGACTTTTTAAAATTGGGAAGGGTCTCAATTGCAACATCTGGCTCGGGATTGATGGGAGAGTAGTCTCCAAAAGTAAAGGTTCCATCAGAATTGAGAGATATTGACATACAATTTTGTAAGTCACAAAAAGGTATAATGATTCCACCATACGCATATTTGGTAAAATTTAAGTAGCCGAAATAATGCTTTTTAGTTTTCTCATATTCTTTTGATTTTTCTGTTAGAATTGATTTATCCCTTAATGGATAAAACTCGTCCTTTTCTTTTTTTATTTTCCCCGGCTTTAATTCCGTGATACATATATTTGAAGATGATTTTCCTTTTTCTGATTCGAGAATTTTAAACTCAAATTTATCTCCTTTGAGAGATTTTTCCAAGTGGATATGATCTTTTCGAGCTTTTCCGTCTGTTTCAAAGCTAACTTTTTTGGTCTCTAAGACTAGAGATGAATCATTTATTTTATTTTCTAAAAAGGCAGTTACTTGTAATTTGGTAACCTGCCCGTAGTACCCACCCATCTTAGGATTGGAAGCATTTCCGTTTAAAAAAGAAATTACATCCATTTCTATAGGCTCTTTTAAAATAAGAGTAATCGTCCCCGTATCACTATCGGCACACCAAACTGACTTAGGGTTATCATCCAATAAATGTAACGGTTCAAAATCCCAGGGTGTGAGGCTCCCGTTCAATCTGGTATCGGCAGTAATTGAGAGAATTGATAAATCATTAGAAAGTTTGGGTCCACAAAAATTAAACAAGAGAGATAGAGAAATTAGAAAAATACGAATAAACATGAATAAAATATGAATTTGTTGGAGGATATGTAAAGTATTATTTTTAATAACAAAAAAACAAAAGCTCCACAAATAAAAAAATGCTTCCCGCAAAGCCCTAAAAAAGCTAAATTTTTTGTTCTTTTATAACAATTTTTGGCTTACGAAAATCACTGGAAAGTTCATCTTCTATTTCAAAAACAAGGGAATTTCCGCCTAAAATATTCAAACAGGATGTAATATTTTTCATATGTAGATTGAGAACCGAATCATAGTCATCCTGACGATATCCCCCAAAGAGAGATAGTGTGAGGGGAACTGCTTTTTTTCTCGTATTACTAACATTTTTTATCATCTCAAAAACCATTTCGTGAGCCTTAATCCATCCTTTAGTTCCAACCTGTCCCCCAAGATCATCTTCCTCATGAGAGTCAGCTCCCTGAGCAAAACAAACACTTTGTATTTCATCTTGAAGAATCGCATTTGCAATTTTTTCAAGACCCAGTTTTAGATTTTCCAGATACGTATTCCCTACACCCGAAGGATTTAGATTAAAGCCCTCGGGTATAGCTTTTTTAATATCAGAATCATGTCTTTGGGCATCCCCAATGCTATTGCCAAAATGCCCATCCAAATCTATCCATGCTGTTTTGATTGAGTTCCCATACTTTTTGGATAAATCAGTATCACGATAAAGTTTTAAAGCAGAAATTACCTGACCCGAAAACGTACAAAAAGCAGATCCGGATTCCGGTCTAGCATGATGAAAACCACTGGTAGGAGAAAACGTAATACATTCTGGATTTTCTAAGGAATACTTCTGAGCATGGTATAGACTGGAGTTTGTATAACGAACAGATTCTGCAAATTGTTTGTTCCAATCAAGTCCATTGCTAGTAGCAGAGGCTCCTTTTCCACTAAAAAAATTCTCTACATAGGAAATTGTATGAGCGATTTCGAAATCCTTATTTTCAAAAGGAGAAAACTCAGACTGAATCTCGAGATGATTGTTAAGACCGACTTTCTTCATTTTTTCCATCAGAAGATAGGGTTTAAGGGGAGAATGCGAAAACCCTATAGGCTCTGTAATCGCTTGTTTTTTTGTATAGAATGTAGTTATTTTGTTAGTATGCATATTTATTATATGCAAATATAGAAGGGAAATCTTGCAGAGATATTATTTTTTTTGGTATTTTGTGAAAAAAGGATGAATTGTGGAAGATGAAAAGTTGGCTATTTCTCCGCCCCCGCAGTAGGGATGGTAGGGATTTAGTCTGCAATCTGTACTGCAGACCGAAGCGATAGCGGAGTCCCGAACAGCCCGACCTGACGTGATACGTTTATACAAACATATCAATAGTAAATTTATATTTACTATTGATTGTCAGGGACTGCCCGAAGAAAAGATACTAATGTAAAGATAGTTAACTACAAATTATTTAGCATGAATTGAATCATAATCTTTGAGGTGTTTTCCAACCACCAAAACTATATAACCCAGCCAGAGAATCATACCGACATGCAATACGTCATTTTCAGAGAAGTAAAACCCTTCTCCTCCTTTGTAGAGCTTTTGTGTAATACCGGCACCATAGTATCCAAAATAAGCCGCTTGTACCAAGACCTGTAATATAGCCGCCATAAAGAGAGAACCATCCAGGGGAGTTCTTGACTTAATATAGGCAATACCTGAAACAAGTATCACAAACAGAAGCCCGGGAACTGCAAAGAGCATTAAAACCTCAAAGGACAAAAGTACTTTGTTTGGCTCAGAAACACCCATAACCGTGATGATAACATATACAATTGCATTTACAAGACAATAGAACATGAGGGCTTTTCGTAAAAATCCTTTTGTGCAGGCAATGGCAACTGATGTGAGCATTGCACTTACACTGATGGCTTGTGTTACACTGTAACCCACCTCAAATCCATTGGTCAAAAGACAAAATTCCCTACCCTGGCATTTTAAAATATAACTAAAAGCCTGGTAGCTAATACCCGCTTCTCCCGCTCCAATCCCCCCAAGAATAAGAGCAACCCCAAACCATTTGCGGGAAAGTTGGTCATCATGATTTTTTAGAAAGAAGAGCCCTGAAAGAATCCAAAGAAATGCCAGTAAAAAGACGAGAAATGCCCCTAAAGGCTCATTAAAAATATGTCCCCCTACTTCCACACAGGGACGCATTTTACACCATTCTTCGGGTGTTGTGTGGGGTTCGAAAAGTAAACCTTCGAGTTTACAATTAACGATTGAAAAGATCGCAAATAAGCTAAATATTTTTCGGGCTAGGGAAGAATATGTCATTTTTTCTCCTTGGTATCGTGAAAAATATAAGGATATCTTTTAGAAAATCAAGAATTATTTTTTTATAGGTGAGAAATTTTAGGGGAATGGAGATTTTTGGAGATTAAAATCGAATAGTGTTAGTTCTGTAATTTTTTTGAATCCTTTATCCGAACTCACAAGTATATAATTATTCAATATTGCTTGAGATGCAATAAGTGCATCTGGAAGTCTTATAGAATATTTTTTTCGTAATTCAGACGTTAATTTTATAAGTGCTTTATCCTTTTTTATTAGATCAAATATGACACTATTGTCGGCGAAGTCTTCAAATAATGATAAATCTTCTTTTGTCATACTAGGAAAAGATAGATATTCGATCTGCGAGATTACAGATAGAGCAACATTATCGATTTGTTTATATAATTGCATCAATGTTTGATTACCTTTAAATAACTCAATCAATGCATTTGTATCAAATAAATAATTACGGCCATTCATCTCTTAACTCTCTTTGCAGAGCAAGTGCATCTCCTTGCCACTTTAGTTTTCCAAAATATTTTTCTAATTCAGGTTTTTTTGGTGAAGACTCTTCATTGATAATCACTACAACAACCTCAACATTACAATCTTTCCACTCAGTTGGAATGTTAAGGGCAAGATTACCCTCCGAATTTGTAATTTTTTTCATTTTAATAACTTCCATTATAGTCTCCTTTATGAAAATATGGGATAGAAGATAAACCAAAATTTATCTGACAGCAGAACTAAACTGTTCATTTATAAGACATTTTACTTTATTCCAGAGGATTTGTAAAGTTTAAATATGGAGAAAGAATACATCCAATTAAATAAAGTAGTCTTATTCTTTCATATTTACAAATATTTTTCTAATAGGAAAAGTTTTTTGTTACAATATAAACTTAATTAAATACATTAAATTAATCAGGATAAAAATAGAAAAATTTAAGTTGAAAAATCGTTTTATATTTAATATCTTAATCACTCCTTATATATCAATGTAGTACATATTTTAGTCGACAATCATTTAGCGGATTATCAAGCGACAATTCTTTAGCGTCTAGCGATGAATACTTATAGATTTCTTTTGATAACATGATTGAGTTAGAAAACTATAATTTTATAACCAACCCATATAAAAAAAGAAATTGCCAAAGCCACCTAACTCTATAAATATTTATATTCAAGAAATCCCCTCGATAAATTATGCTTGGTAATAAGGTCAAAATGAGTTCGAGAAAAATTTCATTAACAGCGGTTCAATTCAAGCCACTCCCCCGCAATCCCGATTTAGCCTTAAAAAAATTACTCCCATTGGTGGAAGCCGGCTCGAAAATTTCTGATTTAGTTGTATTACCTGAATTAGCCTCTACAAACTATCTATTTGATTCGGTTGAAGATGTTTCTCCTTACGCAGAGACCAAGGGAGGTCGTTTTTTGCAAGCACTTCAAAAGGCAAATACTGGTAGATCCCATATAGTTGCAGGTTTTATTGAAAATGATAATAATGTATTTTATAATAGTGCATATATAATAGATTCTGATAATAATTATTCTGTGTATCGAAAAACTCTCCTATATACTGCCGACAATAGCTGGGCAACTCCTGGAAACATACCCTACCCTATTTTTCAAGTAGGTGGATTTTCGGTAACTGTAGGAATTTGCATGGATCTCAATGATGATAATTTCACAAACTTCTGCGAAGCAAATTATATTGATATTGTGGCTCTCCCCGTAAACTGGCTCAATCAGGATGAAGATATCAGACCCTATTGGAGATACAGATTGGGCTATGATTGTCTCTTGGTAGCGGCAAATAAATACGGAGAAGAAAGAGACATTTCATTTCGGGGATATTCAACAATCATGTATTCCAATTATATATTGGCAGAAATGGGTGAAATTGGAGATGGTTTAATCACCTTTGATTATGAAGAGTAAACTACTTACTATAATAATACTTACTATATTTTTAGTATCCTGTACACCTGAGATATACAAAGAATCTTCTGGAAAATTTATTGAAATACGATCTGTGGAAGGAAAAATTAAAAGATTCCCTCCGAATATTAAATGGATTGGGTTTGAAAGTAGCTTTACCCCTGATGTTTGGGATTTAACCTTATTCCCTCAACTTATATCACTAGAAATCTCATCTCCAAATTTTAAAAATCTTGATAATCTCCCTGATCTACCCAACTTAGAATTTTTAAACCTTGCAGGTACGGGTATCAAAAAAATAAAAACACTCTCTAAATTTCCTAAATTATCCACCTTGATTCTTTCCGAGACAAAGATTGATGATTGGAATGAATTATCTAATTTAAAAAAACTGAGCAGACTCCGTCTCGATAAAACAGAAGTGGAAAGCATTTTATTTGCTGAAGATTTAGTGGAACTGCGCCATTTAGACTTGAGATACACAAAAGTATTTTCTCTTTCTCCCCTCAAAAAAAGCAAAAAGCTAATTGATTTACAAATTGGTCATACAAAAATATCTGATCTAACTCCTCTTTATGAATTGAAAGATTTATTTTATTTGGAATTTGACAATACACCCATAACCAAAGAAGCAACCGAAGAACTTCGCAAAAAACTTCCCTTTGTGAAACTTGTCACTAGATTGAAGTAGTACATATCCAGTAAAAAGTCAAATGGGGATCCTTAAGGGGTTAAAAACCCCTTAAGCCGTCGGAGACATCATATCAAATGAATCGCCTTTGCAAAGAGTCCCAAAACAACCGAGAGAACTGCCCACAACAATTTCTGCTGAAATGAGAATTGTTTTTCCATATTCTTCTCATTGGCTTTGATTTGGTTTTCCAGATTCTCGCGATTAGAATTTATCTGTAGCTCCAGATTTTCCCGTGTAGTGGATATTTGCAACTCCAGGCTTTTGCGGGTGAAATCTAGCTTTTGATCTATTTTTTGGAATCGTTCTTCCCATTTTTGGTCCATCTTTTGAAATCGTTCTTCCATGAGAGCAAACCCATGCTTCATAGTCTCGGCGAGCATTCGTATCTCACTACGGATTCCTTCTGTCTCTCTTTGGATGGGTACTATGAATTGGCTCATGATTTTTTGTTCACTCCGTTGTACCTTTGAATCTACCCAAATATCAAATTCTGTCAAGACGGTTTCAAGGTCTGATTCGGTAAGATTTGCTCTGTTCAGTGTAAGAATTAAGTTTTTCATTTTTTTTCTCCTACATATATATGTAAAAAAAATAGATAAATAGGTTGAAAAAAATTTGGGTTTTGATAAAAAAATTAGATTTTTTGAAACCAACCACGAGTCCAATTGCTTTCCAAAGCAGTTCATCTCTTTTGATCTTTTCCCTCTCTTCCCATTGATTTCAGGAAGGGAGGGGGCTCCTTTCCTGATACAGATTCACCCAAAAGTAAGCCTCTTGTAATTATTTTGTAACAATTCTGAATGAAGATTGTACATATCGGAGTTAGAAAATGAAATATTTACCCAAGCAAAGTATCAAAACTTTAAGCTATACCCTCATATTATTGTGTGCCTTTTATTTAGTTTCCCCAGCTTTACCCCAAGCGACAAATGAACCTGCTCCCTCGGCAGAAACCACCACAAACAATCCGGAGATAAAAAAAGAAGAAGCCGTCCCTGCTCCTAAAAAGAATCCGGGGCTTGTGGATTTATTTATAGTGGGTGGCTGGTCTATGTATCCTCTACTCCTTGCATCCTTTGTAGGACTCGGAGTTGCCTTAGAAAGAATGTATTTCTTCTTTGCGAATCGACTTGTTTCTAAAGGATATAACCAAGATTTGACCGATGCAATAGATGAAAGCGGGTTGGATGGTGCTATGAAATTTTTTGAAACACACAAGGAAGATCGTATCACTGAAATACTCCAAAATGGAATGGAAGTTTCTTCGGGAGATCCGGAATTGTTTGTGAAAGGGATTGAAAGAGAAGCGGCGGAAGTGATTACCCTCTTAGAAAGAGGCTTAACTATCCTAGCATCTGTCTCCACAATTGCCCCCCTCATTGGATTCTTGGGAACTGTATCGGGTATGATCAATGCGTTTGACGCCATTGCCAATGCAGACCAGGTAAATGCGAAAGTTGTAGCGGGTGGTATCAAAGAAGCTCTAATTACAACAGCAGCAGGTTTAATAGTAGCTATTCCAGCTATGTCTTTTTACCAAATCTTGACAGGGAAAGTGAATGGATTTGCGACAGAAGTGGAAGAATCAGCAAATAGAATCTACAAAGAATATCTCAGAAATCAGGCTAAAAAACTTACCGGTATTGCAAAATGATATCCCTTAAAAAGAAGGTAGAACTCGATGAGATTTCTGCCGCGTCAATGTCTGACATGGCGTTTTTGCTTTTAGTTTTCTTTATGGTAACAGCAGTATTTTTTGTAAAAGAAGGTTTAAATATTAACCTTCCCCGTAAAAATGCACAACCAACAGAGATTTTAAGAGAGCATGTTTTTGAAATTACTGTTGTAGGTGATACAGTTAAAATGAAAAACAAGCTCATCGGAGAAAAAAACTATAACTCTTTGTTTGAATTCAGAAATGAACTAAATAAATTAGAAATCCCTAATTTACCTGAAAAATTAGCTCTCATAGTGACTTCAGGAGAAACTAAATATGGGAACATGCTCGACGCACTCTCTGCAGTTCAACTCAGAGGATTTCAAAAAGTTTCTGTAAAACGAAAAAAGTAGAGGAATAATTATATGTTAAAAAGAAAAAAAGCCATGCCCAATATTCCAGTAAGCTCTATGGCAGATATAGCCTTTTTGCTATTGGTATTTTTTATGGTAACCTCAGTTCTCGATTCTGACCCTGATGTTCAGGTTTCTCTTCCAGAAGTAGCGGGAGGTGAACAGTTAAACAAAAAAATAGCAAATATATATCTAGCAAATGATGAAAAACACTCCGTTTATTTCAATACAATGAGAATGTCACTTCCCGAAGCAATCAACAACGTTAGAGCAAAATTATCTACAAACCCCGATTTAAAAGTTTTAGTGCATGCTGACAAAGATTTAACATACAATGATGTGGATAGAGTTTTTGACTTTTTAAAAGAAGCAGGAGCTTTAAAAGTATCACTTGTAACACAAACTAACCCCGGAGGGGGAATGAAATAATCATGGAAAATTCTACGCTAGAACAAGAAACGGCTAATATTCCAAAAAAAAGATCCCTCCGCAATCGAATCCATAGATATATTGAAAGGAATAGATTAAATGTTGGTATTACGATTTCTGTTTTATTTCAACTCTTCATATTATTTTTTTGGCAGACTCCCGAGCTCGATATTAATAAATTAGATCACCTTGTGGAAGAAGTGGCATTTATAGACAGCGTATCCATCAAAGACCCCAATATGGCAGATGCCCCTCCTGATGATGGGGACATTGAGCTTACAGAGAAAAAGAAAGTGCAGGAGATAAAAGAAGATCCCCGTATTTCAGGTGCAGAAGATGCAGCAATCTCGGGTGCTACCGCTCCTATTGACTTAAGTCCCGATCTTCGTCCTGAATATACCGCAGCGGCAAAGTCTGAAGGTATCACAGGAACATTAACATTAGAAGTTGTGATAGCAGACTCTGGGGAAGTACTACAAGTAAGATCTGTCGGTAAAAAATTGGGCTTTGGATTAGAAGAAGAAGCAATTTCAACCTACAGAAGAAAAAGATTTTCTCCATCTTATTTAGATGGAAAAGCTGTAACGGTGAAAGTTTTAGTTCCAATTCGTTTTAGACTCAATTAATAAAAATAAAATTTAGGATGGTTTAATGCTTTTATTCTCAAATCTTCTTTCACATTTAAAAATTCAGTTTTCGTTTAGAAAATTGATTATCATTAATATAGTACTAATTTCCTTAAATTTAAATTATTGTAAGGCAAAGGAACCACTTTCTTTAGCGGGGAGTGAGACTATGCATGAAATGATCTTACTACTCACCAATGAGTTTCAAAAACAAAATGGAAACTATCTGACCGACGTTAGAGGTGGGGGTTCAAAACTCGGTATTGATGCTCTCATGGGGGGAATAGTTGATATCGCTATGGTTTCTCGTGTTTTAAACCCTCAAGAAAAAGAGACTTTAAATCAAAATAATAATTTAGAAGAAATCGTCATCGCCTATGATGGAGCGGCAATTATAGTGCATCCCGATAATCCAATCAATAATATAGACCTAGAAACACTTTCAGGTATTTTTACAGGTAAAATTAAAAATTGGAAAGAACTTGGGGGAGAGGATATTCCGATCCAAACAGTTATTAGAAACAATTATTCTGGTACGGGTCTCTTTTTTAAAGAACATGTACTACAAAAGAAAGATCTCGGAGAGAGTTTTTTTGATCCGAATGCTAACTATACAAGTTCGGCAATAGTTGTTGATGACAATATAGAATTGGCAAATAAAGTTGCTGGAATCAGAGGGTCTATATCTTATATTGGAATGGGATCTGCCGCTAATTCAGGATCTAAAATAAAAATAATTATGTATTCCAAAAGAAAAGAAGATGAACCAACTGCTCCTACAATAGCAAATTTAATCAATAGAAAATATAGACTAGCTCGTGGTCTCTATCTTGTATATAAAAATGAAAATAAAAAAGCTG
Organism: Leptospiraceae bacterium; assembly: GCA_947458405.1. Lineage (GTDB taxonomy): Bacteria > Spirochaetota > Leptospiria > Leptospirales > Leptospiraceae > JACKPB01. Next base: position 891 of record CANGZW010000080.1, on the reverse strand, counting down.
TAGATGAATTTGTAACCTTTGCAACAGGAGAGGTAGGACAAAAAATTATTTTAAAGAGTGGATATCTTCGTTCGACACTCGAAGAAGTGGAAGTAAAAGCAAATAGGTAAATTAAAAACCGAATTACTTATTAGTTGATTTTTTCTTGTATCCCCCAAAAAAGGAAAGTAGGGTGATTTTTTATTACCATACACCACCATTTGGGGCATAGCAAGATGAATAAAGTTAATATAAATAGCATATTTCCAAAAGAAAGTTCGATTCCTTCCGAGTTTCAAATTCAGGAAATCAAACAAAATGAGTATCTCGTAAATGGTGAAATACGCATCTGGAATGGAAAACTCCAAGATGTATATTCTCCTGTAAAGCTTGCTAATGAATCTGAGCTGTATTCCAAAAAACTCGGATACTACCCACTCCTTAACGAAAAAGAAGCAAACGAAATATTACAATCCGCCATAACTGCCTACAACAATGGCAGTGGAGAATGGCCCACAATGTCTGTGGAAAACAGAATTAAGTGTCTCGAAACTTTTGTTTCAAAAATGAAAGAAAAAAGAAAAGAAGTAGTGAATATTCTCATGTGGGAGATCTGCAAAAGCTATGCAGATTCTTGTAAAGAATTTGATAGAACCGTTGAATATATTATTGATACAATCAATGCTGTTAAAGAATTAGATAGATCTTCTTCAAGATTTACCATCGAACAAGGAATTATCGGGCAAATTAGAAGAGCACCTTTGGGTGTAGTACTCTGTATGGGACCTTTTAACTATCCTTTGAATGAGACTTTTACAACTCTAATACCAGCATTGATAATGGGTAATACAACTATTTTCAAACCTGCGAAATTTGGTACACTCCTTTTTCAACCCTTACTTAAAGCATTTC
>CANGZW010000079.1 GCA_947458405.1 Leptospiraceae bacterium | reverse complement strand
AAAATAATTATTTGTCCACTAATTTTTACAAAATCGGATGGAGCCCCTACCACAATTCTTGCTGAATTATGAAAATTGGAGTCTAAAATATATGAATGTTTTCTTTTTTTTGATTCTTCTAAATATATTTATATTTAGTAATTGTGCCTCTTCCTCTTCTAAAGAAATCGCCAAAGAAGAAAAGGCAATGGAGATTACCCAAAATCCAATAGAATCTCTTCAATTAGAACAAATTTCCTGCCCTGATTCAGATTGTGTAACAGTCTATTATAATAAACTTAGCGAAATTGATGATAAACTCGGAGAGTTAATTAATAAAAATGCCGGAAAGATTCTAATCGATTTATATTCTCATCAAAATAAATTAGATTCGGAGAAGCTCGAAGATCTCGTATCTTATTTACGCGAGATTGGAGAAGCGGGAGGGCAGGTTGCAATCGAACCCCTCTACATTAAAGAACGTGGCGTTGAAAAACTTGAAATACCTTTCATAAAGGATTTAGGACTTATTACTTTTGATATTTTCACTAGAATCAAAAATACAATTAAATATCGTAATACAAAAAATTATAATGCTAAAATAATCTATCATCCTAAAAATCATAACGTACTATTAGCATTCTTCATACATAAATCTTATGGAGATATTTGTAATACAATTTATTCAAATTGTAAAGAATTGGAATATTTAGATGATGAAACATTTGATCATACACTTTCCCAAGCTCTTAAAAAAAGTAGAGTTGATAAAGAACCCATTAAAATTAATTTTAAACAGGTTGGAGCTAAGCTATTTGAATCAAAGCTGGATATTGATAACTTTAAAAAATTGAACCAATCAGCGAGATTATATAAATGGTTAATTCTTTCTCAAAAATCGATTAATAAACCGATCAAAAGAGAACGTTTCCTTGGGGTCACAGAAGCACTTACTATACTAGATTATTCAATAACTTTGTATGATAAATATAAAGAAATAAAATTATATTCTCCTGTACGGGGTGCAATAGCGGAGGTGAACTATTCAGGAAAAGAAAGAGGTGGTAGTATCGAATCGGTTATTTTTAAATTTTCAGAATAATATCGTTTATTTTTATCCTGTCCAACCATTTTTTTCATCCTTAGACAATTTTTATCTTGCGGAAAATAGAGAAGAATTTAATTTAAAACTATTCTAAACTAAGGAATACACATGATATTAGCCGAGCCATACGAAAGTTGGAAACTAAACAGAGAATACGATGAAATCAATGGAGATAACCATTTTTCTTCTTCTTATGACACCCCATTAAGGCCCGATGCTTTTGACCTGGATGATGATACAAAGATCAAATTAATTCAGGAAAAATTCTCAGACATAATGAATATTTTGGGTTTAGATCTATCTGATGATAGCTTAAAAGGAACCCCTTATAGAGTTGCTAAAATGTTTGTAAATGAAGTATTTAATGGACTGAATCCAAAAAATAAACCCAATGTAAAAACTTTTGAAAACAAATATCAATACAAGAGTATTTTAATTGAAAAGAATATAAATGTTCAATCTTTTTGTGAACATCACTTTCTTCCAATAGTTGGAAAAGCAAACATTGGATATATTCCCGATAAACAGGTAGTTGGATTATCAAAACTCAATCGAATTGTAGATTACTACTCGAGAAGACCACAAGTGCAAGAGCGTCTTACAAGACAAATATTAGAGGATCTAAAATCTACACTCCAAACAGAAGATGTAATTGTAATGATAGATGCTAAGCACTTATGTGTTTCCTCTAGAGGAATTAAAGATTTAGGTAGTTCTACACTTACCATTGAAGGTTCTGGAAAATTCAAACTAGACTCGAAAAGAGAAGAGTTTATTAGCCTAATTTCAACAAATACAAACCAATTTTAATTTAATAAATTCGGAGGGACCCATCCTCCGAACTCTTTCTCGAGCTCTATAGCTATATTTATGCACTGAATATCTCTACCAGTATTAGAAATAACCTGTAATCCTAAGGGAATTCCATTTTCTGATAATCCCATTGGCACCTGAGTTGAGGGTAATTCCATAACATTAATAATAGCTGTGTATATCCAATCCAAGGTTTTAAATATTGGTTCATTGTGATAGGGAGCGGTAGAGCTATAGGAAGGAAAAAGTAGTATTGTGTTTTTGTTTAATATTTTATTGAATTTTTCTTTTAAACTTAATCCTAATTCAATAAATTTCTTTGTATCACTAGAAAAAATTTTTGGAATTTTTTCAATTATTGCCAGTCCCAATCCGGGTAATGTAAATTCAGAATGACCAAATATACTTTTAATTACCTCTAGACCTAGGTTATAATCTCTACCTTGAAAGAGAAGATCCTCAAAACTCGATCCCCCCGAATCTGACAACATAGCAGACCAAATTTCAAATGAATTCTTTAATTCTGGAAATTCGACGTTAAGTTCTATTGCTCCTTTTCTTTTTAGGAAATGTAATACTTTCGACTGTATTTCCTTTAATTCACTTGATACTGAAATAATTCCATTTTCTGTAATACTAATTACTTCTAATTTAGAATAATCTAATTTTTCTTCCCAATCTAAATTATAATCTAAAACTCCCTCATCTATACCATCTTTTCCAGCTAGTAATTTTAATAATGGTTTTAGATCTGCAGATTTTCTACACAAGGGACCCGTAGTTAAATAACGCAGTGCTTGATTATTTGCCATAGGATACTGACCCGAACCAGGAACCAACCCTCCCGAAGGTTTATGACCAAAGACACCATTAAAAAACGCGGGCATTCGTATAGAGCCTCCAATATCTGCACCCAATCCAAATGGGGATGAACCAGACCCTATAATCGATCCTTCACCACCCGAACTACCACCAACTATACGATTTAAGTCATAAGGATTATTCGTTCTCCCATATACTTTATTGTTTGATTCCATCCACATACAGAGCTCGGATACATTTGTAGTACCAATTACAATTGCCCCAGAATCTATTATTCTTTGAACACAGGTAGCATTTTTTTCTGCAATAAAACTTTTTCGGTACACTAGTCCACTTGTTTGAGGAAAACCTTGAAATGCAAAATTTTCTTTTAATGTACAGGGTACACCAAAGTATAAGGGAAGAGTATCTCTTCCTTTTTTTAAAATCGTATCACATTTTTTGGCTTCGCTTAGTGCATCCTCATATCTGCTCTGAACAATTGCATTTAAGAATTTGTTTACTTTTTTGGCCCTATCAATATGAACTGAGACAACTTCCTCAGAAGAAATCTGTCTTGATTTAATTTTTTGGGCTATTTCTAAGGCAGAAAGTGTTAATAGGTTATTTAACACACCTAGTTTAATTCTTCTGAATAATTCATAACTAGATACATTAAAGTTTCCTGATCGGTTGGATTGGAATATTCATGGGGAACATCCGCTCTAAAAAAAACAGAATCTTTTGGTTCTAATTCAATCACTCTCTCAAGAACTCTCAATCTTAATTTTCCCGACACAACAACAATATTTTCTGTAGTACCGGTTTGATGTGGATCAGCAACTTCAATTCCACCCGGCTTTAATAACAATTCATAAAACTCAGTTCTGCGACTTCCCGCATAAGGAAAAAGTGCCCTACTTGAAAATACCTTAGAGTTTGAATATAAAACTTTTGTGTGTTCATGCTTTAAAATATGAACCCCTTCGATATCCTTCTCTTTTATTAGATCACTGAATGGAACATTTAAACCATTTGCAATTTTCCATAATACTGAAATGGTTGGAGTACTTTTTCCCTGTTCTATCTGTGATAACATTGCCCGACTTACGCCACATTTTAAAGCTAGCTTATCAAGTGATAAACCTTTGGTATGTCTTATAACTTTTAAGTTCTCTTTGACTGTTTCAATTATGCGATCCTCTCCGGATATCTCCTTTTCACTACTATTTTCACCGTTTTCAGAAAGATCGGATTCTGTTATTTTAGATGTCTTTGATTTCATAAGAACAAATATTCACTATATTGGAAACATGTCAAATTATTTAAAAAGGAAAAAATAATTTGGTTTGTTTTAAATAAATAAAGATTCAAATATTCAATAACTATTTAAGGATGAATTTTATATGAAATTGTTTTCAATGTTTGTATTACTCTTTTATTCTTTAAATTTTATATATTCAGAAGATATATTTTTTCAGCCATTATCAGATCATTACATAATTCACCCTGGAGAAAATTTCTGTGATGAAATGTATTACCATTCTTATCGATCGAGAAAATACCATACCGCTATCGATTACATAAAAAAATGGAAAAATAAGCCTATTTTACAGGGAGAAAATGATTTAACAAATCTCTTGGCCTTATACCAAAAGAATTTTTCCAATCCTACAATTGAAACTTCTTCCTTTTGGAATGATAAGGTGAAATTAAAAGAATTTCTCAAAATAAATTTATATAGAGATGGATTTGATATTATAGATACAAATTTAGGCTTATATCCTAAAAGTAAATTAGATGAATCTTATGGACATGGGGATATTGCCTATGCAATTTATGATGGATATGTTGTAGATAGTTTTGATCCTGTGGAACCATCCGGCTGGGGAAAATCTGTTTTAATAGAACACATAGCTCCGAAAGGAAAAGTTTTTGAAATATTTTGGAAAAATAAGTCTTATCGCTTAGAAAAGTTTTGGTCCGGATACTTTCACAATGAATCTAATTTAGTTGGCAAAAATGATAAAGTATCAAAAGGAAAAGCAATTTGTAAAATTGGAGATGCGAATGGAATATTCAATTCTCTCCATGGTAAAAATGGAATTAAAGAAGGCTCTCATCTTCACTTTGAAATTAGAATTCAAGAAGCACCTTTATTTCCCAATAATAACATATTAAGTAATAAAGAAAAAGTAGAGAGTATCTATATAGATCCAAAGTATTTTCTAGAAAATACTGCTTTAGTTAACAAATAATCTTTACTTTATTCCCCTAAAGCTAAACTCATAGACTACGTATTTTCATATATAAACAAAAGTTATGTTAAAATTCTGAATATAATGAGATTAGATAAAAATCTTGCTCCAAAAATTCTCCATATAAAATCTATTCCGGAAGAGTTATTTTTAAAAGTACGATTTCTCTTCTGGATTTTCTTCATTGTAGTTATTCATTTCTTCTCTTGACCTGAAAATATGAGTTTCTATCCTGTGAATATAGGAGTATATCGTGGATATTGTTGAACTAGAGAAAGGGTTTCAAGAAACAGAAGAGATCATAAAAAAACTTGCTAACGAAAATGGTAATAATGTTGAAATTATCAGAGGTGGTGGCATTAGTGATACAATCCATTTTATTGGTGATACACGTAAAGTTTCCGAAAAAGAAGGTTACGTAAAAGAACTCCCTGGTATACTAAAAATATGGGATGTTTCCATTCCATATAAAAATATTGCCCGTATAGGTGCAGGAAAAAATGGGGAAGTTGTTCATAGGGCGAATAGAATTGTAGAAGTAAAAGGGCTTGATGGACTCATTAGAAAAATTGGAAATGGGAAGCATATATTTATTGTTGGACCCGATTCCCCCCAATCACTGGAACAAACACTTACAATTGCAAAACAAGCAAAAGCTATCGGTGAAAAGTATGGTGTTTTAGATAGAATAATTATTCGTGGGGGAGCCTTCAAACCCAGAACAAGACCTACTGACTGGAGAGGGCTCGGATGGGATGGTATTAAAATACTCGATGAAGTGAAACTAGAAACCGGTATTCCCTATGTCACAGAAGTAATGGATCATACAATGGCTGAAGAAGTAGCTAAGCATGCTGATATGATTCAAATCGGAACCAGAAATGCTCAGGACTTTGAACTACTAGAGGCAGTTGGTAAAACTATGAAGCCTGTAATTCTCAAAAGAGGTTTTGGGAATGAATCTGAAGAGTGGTTTTCTGCGGCTGAGTATATAGCAAATCAAGGAAATTTAGATATAGTTCTATGCGAGCGTGGAGTAAAAACTTTATTTATCAAAGAAGGATATTGCAGAAATACCCCTGATTTTAATGTAATTACCCATGCTAAGAAAAAGACTATACTACCCTGTATATTTGACCCGTCTCACGTCGCTGGGGATGATAAAATTGTAATGCAAAATCTCTTAGGATGTCTTCCTTTTAAAGCAGATGGATCTATCACAGAAACTCTTCATATCGAAGCATTCAGAAAAGAACAAAAATGTGATGCTGCTCAGGCTCTTGTAATGAGTATTTATGAAAAAGCAGTGCAGGCTATTTTAGAGTATGAAAAATCAGTTCAACCTTTCGTAACCGAAATGGATAATTACTTTCTAAATAGATCAAAAGCCTAAATTTATTGACTGATTTATCGCAAAAATAGAGATGCGGTAAATCAGAGCTTCTATTTAATTAAATATCTCAAACTCTATTTCTGGAAATATAGGATGCTCATCCTCTATTTTCTTTAATCTCGCCTCATCAACATCATTATTTTCTAACATACTTCTTAGTTCTAAAAATAAGTTTGTATGAACATGTACTCTTTTTGAAGCGTATTCTGGCATAGTTCCTGTCTTTAATATGAAAGGCCAATCTGAACTCTGTAGAAGCAAGACCTCTCTCGCCATTTGATTTAAAATTCTTCTTTGAATTGGAACTTGTGTTTTGTAGTACTTATGTGAAATCTGATTCATTGAAACAGAGCATTCCATTACATGAGGGTATATCCAATCATTCTTAGGGTTTAGCCATACATCTGCATATCCACCTTCCCCCCAACTTGAAAAGTCCATATCCACACTTTGAATTCGGGGGAGTTGGCCTATTATTTGCATAGGATGAGCTGCTATTATTTCAGATTGATCGAAGTGAATTTTTTTAAATAAAAACTCTAGAAATTTTGGACCTTCATACCACCAATGACCGTAGAGTTCTGCATCATAAGGTGATACAATTACAGCTGATTGATGCTCAGAATCAAAAAATTTTATGGCCTGATTTATCCTACTTTGTAAAAAATCATCCGCATGTTTACCTGCAGACTCAATTGCCCAATCGGGATGATAATAATCTTTATAATTTGATTTCCCTGTTATTCTGTGATACTTTATTCCTGTATTATGTCGAATTCCATCAGGATGAATATAATCTTTAATATAGTCATACTCTAAATCAAAACCAATATCCCTATAATATTCTCTATAATTAAAATCTCCAGGATATCCCTCTTCTGCACTCCATACTTGGGATGAACTCTCTAGATCCCTTCCAAAAGCAAAAACTCCTGCTCCAATTTCAACGGGGGCATATACACCGTACTTGGGTCTGGGAACTGCATTTTTTATTCCATGACTATCAACAAAAAAATAACGAATTCCTTGGTCTGATAAATAGTTTTCAAGGCCTTTATAATATCCACATTCCGCTAACCAAATTCCACGAGGTTCGATCCCCCAGGTAGCTTTGTGTTTTTTTCTACCCATTGTTAACTGAGCTCTGACTGTGGATGGTTCACTCTCTAGCAGTGGAAGAAAACCATGCGTTGCTCCACATGTAATTACTTCCAAAGAACCATCCTTCACGAATTCTTTAAAGCCTGCTGTGATATCTTTTTCAATCTCAAGAAAGATTGATTTAATTTTCTCAAATCTCTCTAAGTAGTACTTCGATAAATAATTTAGATGTAAATCATAAGTAGTTCTCTTTACTTCTTTATTAGATAACTCAATCAATTGATCTATATATTTTAGAAATTTTTCTTGAAGATATGTATCTTTTAACATCGAAACGAGAGTAGGTGTAAAAGACATTGTAATCTTGAAATTAACATTTTCACTTTTTAAATTTCTAAATGTTTCTAACAATGGGAGATAGGTTTCACATATTGCCTCATTCAACCAATTCTCCTCTAAAAAAGAAGGAGTATATCCTTTATGTCTTACGTAAGGAAGATGAGCATGGAGAACAATTAATTGATATCCTTTTTTAATGTTCATTATATACTCCTTTTCTTCTTTGAATTGATGTCGGTATAACATGCGAACTCAATCCTGAAGATCCATCAAATATAACAGTTGACTCCCAAACCGGTAAAAACTCAATTTCAGGAGGAATTCCTTCTCTAATAATTGGATTGTTTATAAATGATTTGAGAATAAAATTCTCCCTATCTTTCTCAATATATCCTTCTCTAACCCACTCTGGATGAATCCAATCTTGGTGAACATATTGGCTTGGTTTATTTATAGGCATATTTATATGAGCAGATTGCATTAGAGCATAAACTGTGCCTGAAGAATTAATTGCAATAATCTCTACTCTTAGGTTTTTTACAGGGTATTCGAACTTGATCACATAGGCAGTTGTAAAAGGAGGTAAGTAAATTTCTAATACGTTTTTTTGCTTGTCTTCGGTAGAATATCGAACCAACAATTTATAATGTATATCTTCTAGATTTGAATTAAAATGAGACTTAATTTTTGAAAAAGAATCCTCAGATATTCCCCAAAAAACAAAAATTTCTTTGGGATTCTTAGAAAGTACTTTAATTATGTCCCTTCCATAGTAACCTAATAGGGAATTTATTTGGGGCTCATGATATATACCTACTTCTTTTTCTGTATCATCCTCTTTCATATGTTCTCTCCTTGAGATAAAACATCAATACTACTATAATTTTTGTCTATTTTGGTGTCTCAACCGTAAATTTATTTTATCAAATTAATAACTGATTTATCTCATACTAACTTCCTCTTATTTTAGAACATTCCTTTAAATGACTCATTAATTTAGAGATTCCGCTTGACCTTTATAGTAATTTGTTCAATTATATATTGAAAAAAGAGAGATGGAGTGCATTATGAAAATAAATTATACTTGGAAGCATTTGGATCATTCTGCCGCAGCGGAAGAGTATGCCAATGAAAAACTTGAGCGTATAACCAAATATGTTCACAAGATTATATCGTGTGAAGTTACATTTGAAATGGAACATGATAACATTACAGCAAATTTCAACTTACACGCTGACAATAACGTATTCAATGCACATAACAGTAACAAAGATATTTATGCATGTATCGATGAACTTGAAAATAAAATAGAGCGCCAATTGAGTAAGTTTCATGATAAGAAGACAGCACATTAATTTTATTTCATGCAAGAACAAATAGATGAAGCAAATTTACATTTAAAAGAAGGGGAATTTGAAAAAGCCAAAGGAATTTTTTCAGAGCTCCTTGATATAAATCCTAGCAATCCTGATTATATATCAGGATTTTATATTTCAGGATTCTGGGATAATCGATTGGATAAAATTTTATTAAGCTCGGAGGGGAAAGATAGAGGCTTACTACTAAATCAATTATTTGAGAATTTTGAAGCTGAATATAAAAATCGAAAATATCCTTTCAATTCATCTTTTGATTCCATTGTATATTGCATTATAGGGGAATCCTGCTCACAACTCAGAATTGGATTTCAAAAAGAAGGAGCTCATAACTTTGGAAAAGAAAACTTTTTATTGCTAATTAAAAATCTTGTTCGGTCGGGTGATTATAAAAATTCTTTTGAACTTATTGACTATTCTAAAAAATTCTTTGAATTACCTCCAGAATATTACTTCTATAAAGCTGAATGCTATTATCATCTAAAAGAAGAGAAAAAAAGTAGAATTCTATTTCGATCTACTCTATTACAATATCCTGAATTATTTCCATTTGAGACGGTAAAATCAGAACCAATGAGCACAGCATGGCTAGAGGTATCACTAAATCAGCCTTCGGAAAACAATGCAAAAGAAGTACTACCTATTTTCTGCTTAGAGAGAAATATACTCCCTGAAATGGCTGAGTATTCAAAAACTGAAATTAATATTATGTACCAAGAGGTTCAAAGACTAATTTCCAGCACACTAAAAGATGACCAAGATCTAAAACTAAAAGTTCACTGTAGAATTTTACAGTATTGTATTACTATTTTAGATTCATTCCATGGGCAATTGAGCTCAGATCTTACTAGAAAAGTTAGAGAAATTATACAATCCTTAGATTCCGGACTGTTAGAAAGAAGAGAATTGATTAAAAGACAGTCTACTGCTTCAACTTCCCTCTAAAGAATAACAAAAGCGGTTTTTTTACTAAAAATTTCCTCAAATAAATCCCGTTTTTGCTGTGCAGACCAAACATCAATGTGTGGATCAATTCCTACCTTAGTTTTAATCTTAAATATAACTAAATCATTTTGTATCTCACAAGAAACATCATCTACAATTCCCTGATGACTTCTATCTAAACCATCTGCTATTCTTAAAATTCCTGCTAATTTTTTAACAGTAGATTGGTCCTCCATAGGAATACTAGTGAATTCAATATGCTTGGGTTTAGGTGGACTTTTTCTGTGATACCTAGCTATCAGTGCAATTATTTCGATCTCTTCAAAATTAAATCCAACCATATGCTCAGAATTTCTTATTATATAATAACTATGCTTATGATGGGAACTATGAGAGATTCCAAATCCTACCTCATGTAACATGGATGCGGCTTCTAAATATTCACGTTCATCACCAGTGAATTGATGAAGCTCGCTTAAATGATCATAAATTTTTAAAGATAATTTCGCTACTTTTTCGACATGATCTCTCTCATAGGGAAATGTATTGAATAGGCTTTTTATTGCCTTTAATCGAATATTGGTAAGAGAATGCGTCGGGCCTTCATCCTTGCCTTCCCATTTCTTTATTGTATCATAAATTATTCCTTCCCGGAGAGCGAAGTCAGAGATAACCATTTTTTTTATCGAGAACTGTTTAAAAATTTCCTGTAAGATAATACTACCGGCTACAATTATATCCGCACGTTTTACGTCTAAACCAGGAATTTTCGTTCTTTTCTTTAGGGTGTCTGCTCCGTTGAGAATATTACGTATTTTAAATAATGACTCGTCTGTAAATTCATAACTATTGAGAGATCTTGGCAGGGGATCACCTTTATCAGCAATAACCATCCCTGCAATTGATTGAATTGTTCCCGAAGAGCCTATGATAATATCTGGATTTAACTTTTCAATGTCTCTCCTTATGGGACCGAGCATACCTTCTACATGTAAAGAGCATTGATTTATATCAGCAGGTCGATCGGGATCTCCATTGAAAAACTTTTCCGTAAGACGAACAGCACCCATTTTAAAGCTTTGAGCGAAAAAGATTTCCCCTTTTTGCCCAACCAAAAGCTCAGTGCTACCACCTCCGATATCTACCATTAATATTTTTTTATCAAATACTGGCAGACCCTGTAAGATTCCAAAATAGATCAATCTTGCTTCTTCGAAGCCTGAAATTATTTCTATATGAAGCCCTAATTCATCAAGAGCTCTATTTAGAAATACATCTCTGTTTTTAGCTTCTCTGAGTGCACTGGTAGCTACTGCTCTAACTTCAGCGTTATGTATATCCGCAAGCCCTTTGAAGCGTTTTAGGCATTTAATGCCCCTTTCAATAGCATCAGGAGTGATGACCTCGTAATTTCCAGAGCCACTCCCCAATCGAACGGATTCTTTTTCTTTACCCAAGGACTCAAAGGTGCCGTCCTCTTTTACTTTTACTATTATGATATGAAAAGAATTAGTACCTAAATCTATTGCCGCTAAGTTTCTTTCTTTCATATAAATAAAATGTTTAGATTATCGCCTAATCTTATCATCTTTAACTGACATCTTATGATAGTATTGCACGAGCTTTTCTAGGAGGCCTAGATCTGAGGTCTTAATCACATCACTTTCCACTCTTAAAAACTTATTCTTTTCAAAAAGTTTATAAGCAATCTTCTCATCTCTGTTTTCAACTAGCCCCACCATTTTTAAAACTTCTGCAATACCAATATCAAAACTATAAGGAACCCTAGGACCAATTTTAGCTCTATTTTTTTCTGCAAGTGTGAAGAGTGTATCGGCTATTCTTCCTGCAGGATCTGTAATCATTAAATTAGCGAGTTGCTTATATGCTGTCCAAATTCTTTCGGATAAGAGTGTGATTAGCTTGGTTGCTAGCTGTGGCTGTGCTTTTACCATCCCTTCAAAGTTAGCCTTGTTAATTGCCAATACACTGACATCTCCAAAAGCCACAGCAGAAGCGGATCTTGGCTTATTATCCAAAATAGCCATTTCTCCGAAAATATCACCTTCGTTTAGAACTGCCAACATAACTTCATTGTCATTGATGATTTTTGAAATTCGAACTTTTCCGGATTGAATGATGTACAATTCTTTTCCCGGCTCGTATTCACAAAAGATCACTCCATTGTCTTCAAACTTTCTATTTAACTTAGTTTCATCCACGTCGGGAAGGTTTGGCTCACGCCCCAAATTCTCTAATTTTTCTTTTACATCTTCTACAAATTTACCCTGAGGAAGATACTTCAAATAAGCCTGGTAAGCGTATATACAATGCTCCATCTTACCTTCATTAAAGTAGTGCTCAGCCATGTTATAGAGCTGATTTAGGTCTTCGGGTGCACCTCCACTTTTAAAAGATAATTTAGCAATTGTCTGACTGAACTGTCTTAGCTTCATCGAAAAATAACGAATGATTTTCATTGCCACTGGAGTGTTTCTTTGAATTAGAGTTCCAAACTGATCATAATTTACAGCGATTAAGGATACATTAGTCAAAGCTGTTACGCTTTCAATTTGAGACTTATGACTCATTGCGGCTACCACTCCAAAGAAGTCCCCAGGACCTAAGACTGTATTTGGATCTTCGCCTACAACAGGGTTTTCTCGGATAACTTTTACTTTTCCTTCCCTTACTATATAAAAAGTGGGAGAATCTTTCTTTCCCTCCACAATTATGAATGAATTTGCGTTGTAAGAAACTATATTAAAACTTGGTGTTGGAGCGGCCATGAAACGACTCTCTTCTCAGGATTTTACCTGAATAAATATCTTAATTTTATTTTTCCGTTACTGTGTTTTCTGAATCAAGGATTTTTATCTGCTCGAGTTCAATTTCCGCATCTTTAGCCACTTTTTTTGAGAACATTTGCTTAGTGATAAATCCGAAAATGTCAACAGCTTCGTCTTTTTTACCCATTTTGACGTATTTCTTTGCAACTTGCAAATATGCAATTAAACCCTCTTCTATCATAGGATTTTCTCTATGAATCTTTAAGTCAACTTGAATTGATTTTTCAATTTGGTCATCCATTAAATAGGATTCACTTAATAATTTCATAGCATTTAGCGTCTGAGGATGGTCTGGATAAACATAAAGAAAATCCAAAACTTTTTCGATAGATGCCTTAAATTTTCTATTTTGAAAATATTCTTGTGCCTTCGAAAAATGAAGTTCACCCTGTTGTAATCTTTGTTTCTTGAAAACCTCAATCGGTGAGTCTTTTGAATCAGCTGAGTATAAGGAAACACTCAAGAGAAGAACTAAAATAATATTTTTATACATTTGTCTCTACTTCCAACTACGACAGATATTTCTTTAATTTTAGAACTTTTTCTTTTACGAACTAAAGAAATATCAATAATTATCTATTTTTTATCTCCACTCTGAGGGAGACAGGCTTTTTCCTTTTAGTTTATAAAAAAGAAAATTCAATTAGAATACAAAAGCTCCAAAATTTCCTTTTGGATTGGAATTGGACGATCCAAAATATGGATTAATTGTCGAAACACTACAAGCTGTATTTTTTGAGCTACACTCATAACTTGTAAAAGAAACTCCTCCCGAAGAATTAATAACATACCCGCCTGGATCTTTAAATCCTAAATCGATACACTTTTTAGTTGTTGTTGCTGTTCTGCGAATTTCAGTATCATATTTTCCTGATGCAAAATAGGTATTATTAACGTAAAACTGATAAGTTGTAATACCTAAAAATGTATCAATACATTTTCCTTTAAATGTAGTAGAATCAATTCTTTCTAATTCAACAACCGATACCAAAGAAGAATACTCAGAATTCGTAGTTCCATTCAGTAAGATATTCGCTAATAATCCATTTCCATCTGCTTCTTTTTGGGATCTGCATGAGGGAAATCCAATAATATTAATTAGTAATATTATTTTTAAAAGTAGATATAGTTTAGTCATGTAAATTTACCCAAGTATCCTTTGTAGCCGCTCCTGTCCAAAACGTTGCTTGTAATTGAAAATAGATTGTATCTCCTCTTACTGCTTTAGGTTCAAATGTAACCGGATCGCTTCCCAATTTATTTCTAAATACTTCATAAAATAATTGTGCCTTCAACAGATGTCCATCACCGAATAAATTTAGTCCAACCCAATAGGTTTTAAATCTTTCTCTATCATCTATTTTTTGGTCTACATTCCAATCTCCATTGATGAAATCAGCTCGTAGTACTGGCATTAAATAAACTTTATATTCTGTGCCTATTCTAAAGTTATAACCAATAGTTATTTGACCTGTTCGATTCTGCTTAGATGCGGATCCAGAGTATAGTGAATATTGACCGCTCAAGTAAAATCCATTGACTGTAAAAGTAAAGTCGTGTGTTCGACCTACTAAACCAAAGGAAGGTCTATTGAAAGATGTTTGGATGTTGGTGGGAGTTAATAATTGATTAGAAACCGAAGTTGGAATATTACTTACGATACCGTTTCCATAAGCAGATGATCCACCCAATCCATATCCATTATCTGGTTGATTTTGCGTGATAAATGTTTGAATCGTATCTACTCCTCTAATCCCTGGTTGATTTGGTCCCATTAAACTCGGTGAATAAAATAAATTTTTTGTTTCCAATCCACCTATTCCAATTGATAATTTCATATCTTTTTGGAATATTTCTTCCCCTTCATGCCACCCCACATCTTTTCCATCGCGAATAAGTCCTCCGAGTGGTTGAAATTGAACTCGCCATGTGTACATTGGACTCAATAATAAAGGTTTTGTATTACTATAATTATTTGTTAAGCCTTGACTCCGCCCTGCTCCCTCTAAACCGGAGCCGTGTCCATTGTATATTCCACCCTGGATTTGAAGAAATCTTTCATATTTTTTATCAATTAATTCTCCAAGGGGTTGCACTACAAATGTAGTACCTATATCCATCTGCCAAACTGTATTTGTTAAATGAGATCTTTCTACTGTTACTAAATTAGCAGAACTTTGTTGCCATTCTCTAGCGTATGCCATTGGTAATTGTCCAAAAATTACCCTTGAACCCCAAAATGGAAGATTTAAGAATATATTTGCTTCTTGTAAGCCACCACGATTATCCTTAATTGCAACATCTTGAACTAATGTAGCAGATTGTTTTGTATTACTTGAGTCTAAATATTCAATTGTAGTTTTCTGTTGAACTGTGTAAGGTCTATTAGCCAAATCTTCCATTCTGATAGCAACAGATGTTCCCCACCATTTTGCTCCTTGGTACATAACACCAAAACGAACCCTTCTGAAGTTCATATCAACTGCATTAAAATCAGAATGTCCATTTGACCAAATAGTATCACGTTGTCCACTAACTCCCCGAAACTGAACTCTTCCTACTATTGTTATTTTTTCTTCTACTGCTTTTTCAGGTGTATTAGAAAATCCAGCTGGGAAGGGGGCTTTAATGAAATCTGAAATAATTCTTTTTTTGGGTTGATCGGCTTCATCCATCTTGGTTCGATTAGGACCTGGTTTTGTAAATACTTGACCGGATTCTTTATCAACATAGAATTCTTGAGCACTTACAAAACTTGAAAATACTGTGATACTCAATAAAATTAAAAATTTTTTCATTCTAATTCCTGCATTAAACTCTTTAAATATCTCTCTGTTTATTTGTCTTTATATTATTAATTTTCAATATTAATGAATACATTTTTTACTTAATAAAATATATTTATTTAATTTAGTTTTTCAATTTCAGAATAGATAAACTATTTGCCAATAATTACATAATTATTAAGAACTGAACGAAGTTAAATTTTTTCGCTTTAGGATACTATTTTGTAATATAGATTTATTTCAGTCTTAATATACAAACTTTTTTTAAACAAAATTTAAAATTAAAAAAAATTCATTCCTTGGAATTATTCAATTTTTTAATCTCAGTTTTCAAGAGAGAACAATTAGGATCAGTTACAATTATTAAGGGTAAAGTCTTACAATCTGAAGATAGAATATTTGTATAACAAGCTCTAGCTAAATTTTGAATTTTTAAGTCATGTTCTTCTATCTTGTTATCCAAGTCTTTAAGAGTTGTATTTTCACATTCTTCTAAAGATGAGTTTCTTGCAATTTCTTCTGGAAAAGTTCTGTAAATATACCCAAAGCATTCCCTAATTTTTTTGCAAGAAGCCTTTGTTGCTTGAATATTAAACTCTCTATAATCTGTAATATTAGCTAAATTTAGCTTACCTTGTTTACAATGTGTAAAGAAGATTAGAATGATTATAAGTAATATTATTTTTACTTTTTTAGTAAAAAGGAACATTCCATTTCTCCAGACCTTTCTAAGTAACCTTTAATTAAACCAATACCTGAAAATTGATCCATTTTATCTCGCTGGAACTTCTCTGTTTCCTCATTATTTTTTAGACCAACAACCATTCCTTCCTGAACCATTTGGTGTTGCAAGAGTTCACTGATATCATCTGCCCAATTTTTTTGGTAGTTTTTGAGATACCATAATTGCATTCTCTTTACTAGATACCCATCTACATAGA
This sequence comes from Leptospiraceae bacterium, assembly GCA_947458405.1. Lineage (GTDB taxonomy): Bacteria > Spirochaetota > Leptospiria > Leptospirales > Leptospiraceae > JACKPB01. Next base: position 595 of record CANGZW010000079.1, on the reverse strand, counting down.
TATCTTTCTCTGGATATTCTTCTATCTTTTCAAACATCTGAGCCAAAATTGGCTGGAAAAAGATAAATGATTTCGCACAAGTTTTTTCTTGAATATAAACTAATAGGTAATCCTTACCGTATTCCATGTCATACCAATAATTATACTGATTTTTTTGGAGGATATTAACTGAATTTGTAAATGGTTTATCCGGTAAATACCATGATAGGATAGCAGCATCCTGGTAACGATTAGTGATAATTTTAGAATCAGGATATTTTTCTTTTTGGATCTGAGTCACTTCAGCTGCAATTTCTTGGAAACCTAGATTTCGAGTGCCTAAGATATAGTATGGATCTATACTTAAATTTAAAGTCTTAGAAATTGGAATAGAAAGTACTGAAAACAAATCCAAAATGAGAGCGATCATCAATCCCTCAAAGAATAATTTTTTTTCATAGTTTTTAAAATTCAAATGGTAGATAAATAATAATGACATGGGAAGATAGGAGGCATATAACCAGTTAGCTTGTATCACTCTAAAGATAGACATTATGAGAAAGAATAGAGGAAGTATGATTGCATTTATCAATAAAAATTTTAGGATTATACTTTT
>CANGZW010000078.1 GCA_947458405.1 Leptospiraceae bacterium | reverse complement strand
TATATGTCATTTTTTTGTATTATTAGTTCATCAGTTAATTTTGAAAAATCTTCAACTCTTGTATTGATTTGAATTTTTCTTAAATTAGCTTTATTAGTTACTACACTGTCAGAAAATAGAAAATTTGGGTTACTGATTTTTCTTTTGTAATAAATCTCAGATTTTTTATTTACATCTGTTTCTTTAAAATATGAAAATTTAGTATTTAGAGAGATAGAATTAAATTCAATCCCAGGAATAACGCCTAAATTTCCTGTATAATTAAGGATATTTACATCACCTTCAATATTTATTTCCTGATTAAATTTAGAGATTCTTATAAATCCCTCTGTATCTCCTTTTTCACTTTCGGATCCTAAAACATTAAGAATAAATCCATTTAAATTATTAACAGGAAATTTATTAAATCTAACATCTATGGTTAATCTATTATTTGAATCAATAACTCCTAATCCATATAAGCTCATAGTAAATGGTATTTTAAAATAGGAATCGTCAAATGAAATATTAATTTCTTGAGAATTTTTAGAAATAATTAACTGAATAGGCTTTTGAGTTTTTAAAAGCTCTTTATTACCATCTTTTAGTGTGAATGTTAAATTTCTAAATTCAATTTTTGGAAAATTACTTTCCTTGAAATATTTAAAAAAATTCTCTAAATTAAATTCATTTATATCAATTTCAATTTTACTATTATGTATTACTACAGTATCAATATAAACTTTATTGGAAAGAAAATTCGAAAGTTTTATATCGACTCTTTGTGAAACGAAAAATAATTTATTATTTGAAAAATCCTCCTCTTCGGAAATTTTAATATCTTCTATTGTAATACCTTCTAAGAGTGAAAAATCAATTATACCTAATTCAATAGCTTTATTTAACTTAACTTTAATATAATTATTAATTACTTTTTTCATATCAGATAAATTAATATAATTTTTCTTCATCTGATATACATAAAAGTTATTCGCAGTATAAACTGATCCGATTATGAGGGTGGATAAAATAAAAATACTAATCATCCATCTGGATTTTATTACACCAAATAAACTATTTCTAATCTTATTTAGTAAAAATTTAATTATAGGGTATAATAATTTAAACATTTATGATAATTTAAGGGCTTCTAACTCATCTAAGAAATTAAATCCTGATTGTTCCAGAATTTTTTCTTCTGTCATTATAAATTCAGAGTCAATTTCTTCCAAAAATCGGGAAGGAATTGATGGTATGGATTCACCAAATTTTTTTCTCTCTGCTGCTCTTGTTAAAAATAATCGATTTTTTGATCTTGTAATTCCCACATACATTAATCGTCTTTCTTCTTCTATTCCAATTTCATCGAGGGAGCGAGAACTCGGTATAATCCCCTCTTCTAGACCTGTCAAGAATACTGTATCAAATTCTAGTCCTTTAGATAGATGCATTGTCATTAATTGAACCCGTAAATCTTCTTTCTCATCTTTTTTATCATCATCCGTTAGCAATGATAATTTCATTAAAAAATCAAATAAGGTTGGCTTGGAATCCTCTTCCCAATCAATTTCAAAATAAGTTAACATATTTACTAATTCGGAGAGATTTAACATTCTAGCTTTTATAACTTTTTCATCATCTTCTTCAAGACTTATTTCTTTTTCAAATTCTAATTCTTTAATTAAGTTTTTTAAAACCTCACTCATCTTCGGTGAAGAATAAAAATCTTTATTGTACTTCTGGATTAGGTTTACTAATTCATATATTTTTGATGCACCATTTCTTTTAATTTCTGGAATATATTCTACATTTTCACATATTCTTAACAAAACTTCAAATGCAGATGAATTTATTTCTCCTGCTTTTTCTAAAATCTTTAACTGAGTATTTTGACCTAATCCCCTTTTTGGATAATTTAAAATTCTCATAAGAGATAGATCATCTTTTGAATTTGCTATTAATCTAATATATGCAATTAAATCTTTAACTTCTTTCCTATCAAAAAAGTTATATGCTCCTATCAATTTATAGGGAATTGAATTCAATCTTAATTCCTCTTCAAATGGTCTAGATTGATAGTTTGTTCTAAATAATATTGCTATGTTGTGACCTTTAATTTTCTCTTTAATAATTAAATCTTTAATTTGTTCAATTACATATCTTGCTTCTTCTTTTTCGTTTTCTCGCTCAATGATTAAGGGTATAAATTCACCTTCTTCATTACAGAATAATGATTTTTCTTTTCTATTGAGATTATTTTTTATTAAAGCATTTGCAATATTTAGAATTTTTTGTGTTGATCTATAATTTTGGAGTAGATGTATTACTTTTGTATTATAGAAATCATTTTCAAAATTTAATATTAATTCTTTATTAGATCCCCTAAATCCATAAATACTCTGATCATCATCCCCTACTACACATAAATTTTTATTATTTCCAAGAATGCATTTTATAAATTTGTATTGCACTTCATTTGTATCTTGAAATTCATCTATCATTATATATCTAAATTTATTATTATAAGATTCTTTAACTTCAGGAAATTTTTCCATAATTTCAATAGGTTTTAATATTAAATCATCAAAATCTATGGCATTTAAACCTTTCATAATTACATTATAATCTTCAAAAACCTTGGATACAACCAATGACCAATCTTTATCCTCAGTTTTTAATTTTCCAGAATTTTTATAAAAACTTATCTGTGATAAAATATGTTTAATAGGAAAAATTTTTGGGTCTATTTTATATTTTTTTAGTATATCAGAAATTATAATTTCTAAGTCATTTGGAGTTTCTAATAAAAATGGTGTTTTGTAGCCAAGTTTCTCAAGATGTAGCTTGCAGATTTTTAATCCAAGAGCATGAAATGTAGAAAGTTCTAAACCCCTTGTTCTTTTTCGATTCACCATCTTGTGAATTCTTTCTTTCATTTCCTTTGCACTTTTATTTGTAAAAGAAAGGGCAACAATTCTTTTGGGATCAATATGCAAATCTTCAATCATTCTAACAATTCGATTGGTAATAACTCTTGTTTTACCGGATCCGGCACCCGCAAATATAAGGACAGCCCCTTCCGTTGTTTGCACAGCCTCTAATTGTTCATTATTTAATTTCAATACGATTTCCTTAGAGACATAATATTTTTCTTTTTGAACAAAGGAAACATTTTTTTCGTTTGAAAGATTTTTTGAAGGATTAATTTCTAAAAACTCTAAAATTTTTGTGTAGTAAATCTTGATTAGTTGTTATTTTTTGAACTTACTATGACAGATATACCAGAAATTGTACCTTTAGGGACTCTTCCTCCTCTGGGAGTGATTCCCAAGAAAATGTATGCCCAAGTTGTTCGTCCAGAAAAATTTGGAGAACCAAAAGATGCTTTTAAATTAGAAGAAATTCAGGTTCCAGAAATTGGAGATGATGAAGTCTTGGTGGCAGTAATGGCGGCAGGAGTGAATTATAATAATGTATGGGCCGCTCTAGGATATCCGGTAGATGTAATCGCCGCCAGAAACAAAAAGGGCGAACCGGAGAAATTTCATATTGGAGGCTCGGATGCTTCCGGAATAGTTTACAAGGTTGGAAAAGATGTAAGCAATCTAAAAGTAGGCGAAGAAGTTGTAATACATTGTGGGATGTGGGACAGAAATGACCCATGGGTTAAGGCTGGAAAAGATCCAATGTTTGCAAACTCTCAAATTATATATGGTTATGAATCTAATTGGGGATCCTTTGCTCAATTTACTAAGGTTCAAGCTCACCAATGCCTTCCAAAGCCCAAGCATTTGAATTGGGAACAATCTGCCGCCTATATGTTAGTAGCCGCTACTGCATATAGAATGCTTCATCATTGGAAACCAAATGATGTTAAGAAGGATGATGTAGTACTCATTTGGGGTGGCTCTGGTGGATTGGGAACTATGGCAATTCAAATTGTCAAGGCGGCTGGTGGAATTCCAATTGCTGTTGTTTCTTCAGAAGATAAAAAAGAAATTTGTATGAAGTTAGGGGCGGCTGGTGTTATTAATCGTAATAATTTTAAACATTGGGGTGCTATTACTTCTGATATAAATAAACCTGAAGTTTTTGCCAGTTGGACAAAGGGTGCGCGTGAGTTTGGAAAAGCGATTTGGGATATTGCCGGAAAGGGTAAAAATCCACAAATAGTTTTTGAGCATCCCGGAGAATCGACAGTTCCCACATCCCTTTTTGTTTGTGAAACGGGAGGTATGGTTGTAATTTGTGCGGGTACTACAGGTTTCAATGCTACTATGGATTTAAGATATCTTTGGATGCGTCAAAAAAGATTCCAGGGCTCACATTTTGCAAATGATGATAATTGTAGAGATCTAAATCAATTAGTAATACAAAAAAAGGTAGATCCTGCATTATCTAGAACCTTTAAATTTGAAGAGACGGGTCTATCCCATCAGCTGATGAAAGAAAACAAACACCCTCATGGAAATATGTCAATTTTAGTGGGTGCTCCCTCCTTAAATATGGGGATCAGTTAAATCATTGAAAGCTGTTGAAATACAAAACTTTGGAATAGAAAATCTATCCATCGTTGAAAAAGATATCCCCACCCCCAAAAGGGGTGAGGTTTTAGTTAAAATACATGCAGTTTCTCTAAATTTTAGAGATTATTTAACTATTGAAGGAAAATACAATCCAAATTATAAATTGCCGTTAGTACCCTGTAGTGATTCATCTGGAGAGATAATTGCCTTAGGGGAAGATGTTATAAAATGGAAAACGGGTGATAAGGTAATGGGAGTCTTTGCTCCCGATTGGGTAAGTGGTACAACAAATACCCAGTCGATTCGAAGTACATTGGGAGGACCTAATCCGGGAACCCTTCAACAGTATAGGGTTTTTTCAGAAAATGGTGTGATACCCCTACCCTCCAATTTAACATATATTGAAGGATCAACCCTACCATGTGCCGCTTTAACTGCTTGGTCAGCATTAACAGAATTTGGTAAGACACAACCCGGTGATATTATTCTAACGCAAGGGTCGGGAGGTGTTTCAATATTTGCAATACAACTTGCAAGTCTTTTTGGAGCTAAGGTTATAGCTATCAGTGGAAGTGAAGAGAAAGAGGAAAAACTCAAACAATTAGGTGTCTCAACCATCATTAATTATAAGAAAAATCCAAAATGGGGAAAAGAAATTAAATCTCTAACGGGAGGTGTAGATCATGTAATTGATGTAGGGGGCTCTGAAACTTTAGAAGAATCAATCAAGACATTAAAGCCATTTGGTCAAATCAGTTTGATTGGAATATTGGGAGGAAGCATGGCTAATATAAATTTACTGCCCATCCTTATGCAAAATATTAAAATTCAAGGAATATTGGTTGGTAGTAAAAGTGCTTTTGAGTCAATGTCTAGGGCTATTGAAATAAACAATTTGAGACCAATTATAAATCATGTATTCTCTTTTAGTGAACACAGAGAGGCTATTCGTTCTTTAAAGAGTGGATCTCAGTTTGGAAAAATTTGTATTAATATGGGATAATTTGTTTAGTATTCGGGAACTATTTTTTCCACATTAATTTCAAATCTTTCTAATAAAGCATTCTTAGCTAAATCATATCTCATCAAATTAATATTGTAATTAATTTTAGCCTGAATTTCTTGTAATTGATTTTGTGTATATGTATCAAGTGCATTTTTAACCGCAACTGCATTAAATCTTCCGAGTCTAAAGCTATTATAAATACCTTTGTAATACGCTTCTGATTGTTTGGTGGTTAATTCTGCATTCTCTAAAATTTTGTGCCCTACTACAACCTGTTCATATTTATTTCTTACATCATCTGTAATTTCTTTAAACATTTCATCTTCTTGAATTTTTACCTGTGCATTCAAAATTTCTGCATCTCGTATTTCTGCTTTTACTCCTTTATCTCCAAGGGGATAGGATATTTTTAAATTAGCTGTTGCATCGTAATACTTAGCGGAAGGAACACCATTCTCATTGTTAGTAAAATTATATTGGGGGGATATGATTGTTTGTGATTTAGCAGAACGGGATGCAGTTAGTTTAACAGAGGGGAGTGCATTATCTTTTGCATTTTCTCGTGTGAGAAGAGCAATTTCTTTTTTATATGCCATTCCTTTCCAGTCATTTCTATGTAGAAAAGCATATTCTAGATCTCTTTCATAATTTATCTCTGATGGAAGATCTGTTCTTAAATCAGACATTTCGCCGAACTCTGAGTCTGGAGGTAAATTTAAGATTCTAATTAATTTTCTTCTATTTTCATCATGTTCTAATTTTGCTTTTTGGACTTGATTTTCTGTTTGGCTATAAAGTGCATTCCATTGGTTTATCTCAAAATTCTCAGCGAGACCCAAATTTGCTTTTTGTTTTGTTAAATCTCGAACTTCTTTTGTATTTTTGAGGAGTTGTTCATATGTTTTTACGGCTGATTCTGAGATTATTGATGTCCAGTATGTAACAAGAGTATCCACAATTACTGTGGAAAGTTTAAAACTTAAATCGAGTTTTCCTATTTCACTTTGATTTTTTAATATTTTTTGGAAATTTCTATCCTGAACTCCAAATGTATTTTTTAGTATATCCTGACTTAGAGTAAGTGTAACTGCACCTGTGTATAAAGGAGGTAGAGCAAGTCCACTAAACCCACTTCCAATGTTTTTAAATTGATCTTCAAATGCATTTGAGTCAAATCTCGTACTAGAAATTTCTGTCTTAAAGTAAGTTCCTGTATTAAAAACTTTTTCTAAACCACCACTAATTTTATCTGTAGAGGTCTTTGTTCCAGTAAAGAAGTTTAATTGGTTATCCTGTAGTACAGATTTCTGAGAATCTACTCCCCCTATCAATCTCCATGAATATTTTGATTCTGATTTTAAAAAACCAGAATCAGTCTTTACTAATTCAAAAGAGGTATTTTTTACTTCCGGACTAAACTCAATGGCTCTTTGGATTGCTTCTTTTATGCTCAGCTTGAGTTTGGTTGACGGTTTTTCAATTTTTTTGGTAACATCCCCTTTTTGTGAAAAAATAGGAATGTTAAAGAGTAAAATTGAAAGTAAAATAATAGGAAGAGTAATTTTCATTCTTATTTTCCGAGTGCTTTTTTCATTGTAACACCGATGTCAGCAGGTGATAAACAAACATGTACTCCTGCCGCTTTCATTGCATTCATTTTGGAAATAGCTGTTCCCATTCCACCGCTAATGATAGCACCGGCATGTCCCATTCTTTTTCCAGGAGGAGCTGTTTGACCGGCTATAAATCCAACGACGGGTTTTTTTACGAAATTTTTGATGTACTCTGCAGCTTCTTCTTCTGCGGTACCACCAATTTCCCCTATCATTACAATGCCTTCTGTGTTTGGATCTTCATTTAATAGCTTGAGAGCATCTGTATGATTTGTTCCAATAATTGGATCTCCCCCTATTCCTATACAGGTGGATTGTCCTAGGCCTTGAATTGAGAGTTGTCCCACCGATTCGTAAGTTAGTGTTCCACTTCTAGAAACAACTCCGATTGTCCCCTCTTTGTGAATAAATCCCGGCATAATACCGATTTTACACTTACCAGGACTAATAACTCCAGGGCAATTCGGACCTACTAATCTGGTTTTAGAATTACGTAGTACACTCCAAACTCTTAACATATCATGAGCAGGAATCCCTTCTGTAATACACACAACCAATGGAATTTCAGCTAAAACACCTTCCATGATGGCATCTGCTGCAAAAGCAGGAGGAACGAAAATAGCCGCAACATTGGCTCCTTCCTTATCCATTGTGTCTTTTAATGTATTAAAAATAGGAACACCATGTTCACTCTTCTGTCCACCTTTACCGGGTGTTACTCCGGCAACTACTTTTGTTCCGTACTCAATCATTTGAGAAGTATGAAAGGAACCTTCTTTACCTGTGATACCTTGAACAACTACTCTTGTATTATTATCAACTAAGACTGCCATATTTTATCCTTATTTTATAAGTTGGGGAATTTTTTGTATTGCATCTGAAAGTTCATCAGCCACAACAATTGTTAAACCGGATTCATTCAGAATTTTCTTACCTTCTTCAGCATTGGTTCCCTTTAATCTTACCATTAGGGGAACTTTTATATTCACCGATCTAGCCGCTTCCACAATCCCCTGAGCTACTCTATCACATCTTACAATACCACCAAAGATGTTTACAAAAATGGCTTTTACATTTGGATCCCCTAGAATAATTTCAAAACCATTTTTAACTGTATTGACATTTGCCCCACCACCAACATCCAAAAAGTTAGCGGGCTCTGCCCCTGCGTATTTGATAACATCCATGGTTGCCATTGCTAATCCAGCACCATTGACCATACAACCAATGTTTCCATCTAGTTTAACATAGTTTAGGTTGTACTCACTAGCTTTTAATTCTAAGGGGTCTTCTTCTGTTTTGTCTCTATAGGCTTCTGTATCAGGGTGACGGTAGAGAGCATTTTCATCGAGAGTTATCTTACAATCCCCTGCAATGATTTCATTTTGTTTGGTAAGAATCAGTGGATTGATTTCTAGCATGGTGCAATCTTCTTTCATATAGGCATCATACAATGAATTAAAAAAGCTAATTGCACTCTTCATAGATTCAGCGGGAAGATTTAATTTGAAGGCTAATTCTCTTGCCTGATTGGGTTGTAATCCAACACCGGGGTCTATTGCAATTTTGATTATTTTTTCTGGGTGCTTTTCAGCTACCTCTTCTATATCCATCCCCCCTTCTTGGGAAGCCATGAAAATAGTTTTTTTAAGGGATCTATCAAGAAGAAGACTGATGTAGTACTCCTTAGCGATATCAATTCCCTGTTCGAGATACACTTTTAATACTTTCTTTCCAACAGGGCCCGTTTGGTGGGTAATTAATTGCATTCCATGGATAGTCTCAACAGCAGACATGGCTTCGGGTTTTGTTTTAGTAACTTTTACTCCTCCGCCCTTACCCCTACCCCCAGCATGAATTTGGGCTTTTACAACAACTATATTAGAAAAACGAGCCACCTCATCGTATGCTTTTGTGGCATCTGCTACTTTATCTACAACAACTCCAAAAGGAACTCTGACATTGTGTTTTCTCAGAATCTCTTTGGCTTGATACTCATGAATTTTCATACAATACCCTGCTAAATTTTATTTCTTCTCTTATATTGAGATATAATTTAGAATTTTATAAATAAATCTCACTGTCATTAAAAATATTAATATAGGAAGGGTTTCGACTAGTTTTTTTATAGTTATTTACAGTTTTAAGAATTTATCAATCCATTCAATGATTCTATTTTAGATAATTTTATGGAAAAAAGGTATTGAATAGTTTTTAAAGTGATCAATTAAACTTATAAAATCATAAATTTTTAAATAAATGATATTTTATTGACATAAATTATTAAATTATGTATAAAAGTATATACTCAGCGAGTTTACCTTTAACGCTAAAGGACTAAATTTCTATTTTAATTAAATTTCTTCTTTAATATCAAATCTCTCTGTTACTTTTTTCTTCTCTTTATGTAAAGAGCAGAAAAAAGGTTCCAAAAAAGAAGAGAAACCCGGACGGTCCTCCACTCCCTAAATGGAGAGTTTTTAGAATTTTTTTTTTAGTACTCAATATAATTATGTTTGGTCTTTTTTTAATTCTTTGATAGGATTATGACTTTTAAAAATTTCCAATTCATCTGAAGTAATTTTAACTTTTTTTGTTAAATCATCCCTCTCATTCATTTTTAAAAATTCATTTAATATCATGATTTTTGATTCATGAGAATTTATCATTCCACTGTAATCTTTAATTTCCTGATTTCTCTTAAATGATTCTTCATTGTGTTTTAGTGCTTTCTCAAATTGTTTAAAATAATAGTAATAATAAGAAAATAGATTTTCTGTGATTGCTAAGCCAGTAAGATTTTTCAACTTTTTTGATAATTGTATACTAGTTTTAAATTTTGATTCCATATCAGATTTTAAATATGTATCATTTTTTATATTTCCATAATTTGGCAAGTCTCTCACATACAGTTCAAAATGTGTATTATCTATTCTGATTTTAATATGTTCTAATTCCTTGGTTAGAATTTCCATATCAGTCTGAATGTACTTTTGATCTTGATTAAAATTACTGTTTTTATGTTCCTGAATAATCAAATTAATTTCTTGGTTACAATATTCATGAATTGATTTATGTGAGATAAAATAACCTTCATCTGTTTTACCAAATAATATATCATCGATTTCTTTTTGAATCGGTAAGGTATCCTTTACTGATTTAATTAATTCTTCGTAAATATTTTTATAAATTTTATCAGTAGAAATTAAATAGTTTTTAGTAAAATAGGATATTAAAAAAATTATCCATCCTTTAATTATTAATCTATTTTCTAAATTATTAAATTTTATTAAATTACTAAAATTAAGAAATAGGTTTTGTTTAACCTTATCAACCTTTTTATCAAAATATTTTTTTCCTTTACTGAGATCTAATTGATCTTTGAAAGTATAATTCATTAATACAATTGATAAAAATTTAATTGGATTGGGATTGCCTTTACTATTGATAATCTTATTTATATTTTTAAAGATACTTTGATCGCTAAAACTTTTTTTATATGAATAATGAATGGATACGAGATAAAGATATTCGTCTTTCATTTTTTCATTACAATTCAATACTATATCTTTATCTAATTTTTTTAAAACAGAAAATACTTTTAATCGATCGGATACATTAAAGTATGCCTCTCGAATATAAAAACTATTTAGCTTTAAAATTTCATTGTGATCATCCAAATAAAAGGAGAAAAATGAAAGTTTCTTTAAATCATTTATTGTTTCAAATTTTTGAGGATTATAATTTTTTATGAAATTCTTTGCAAAAAGATTAAGTTTTAAATCACTAATAGAACCATCAGGATACTTAGAAAGGACTTCAGTTTTAAAATACTCACGAATTTTTTTATTGATTCGAAAATATTTGTTATCTTTATATATATATAATTCTGGAATTTTTTCACTTATACTGAAAAGTAAATATTCAAGCTTATCCTCTTTCAGTCCAAGTGTATAAGAAATTTGTTCTAGCGTAAACCAATCATGCAATTGAGTTGTAGCTAAAACAAAATGCTCTTCCTCCTTTGTAAGAAGCTCTATAGTTTCACTAATTTTTAAAATAATATCAGGATGTAAATGTATTACATCTATAATTTCTTTTACAAAAATTTTGTTAATTGAAGGATCAAATTCGAATAATGTTCTATTGTATTTATAAATGTGCCTGAGAGTTAAATTTACATCATGAAGATAAATTAAATCCTTAATTTTAAGAGTATAATAGATTTTGTCTATAAAGTAATCGTTAAAGCTTGTTTGTGCAAAAGAATAATTATCTCTCATTACTTTTTTGAAGTCAGTTAAATTAAGTCCCTTCGTATTATAGATTGTAAAATTATAAATTGCCTTAAAATTTAAATTTAATTTAAATTTGTTTTTAAACTTTTTTGAAATCTTTAGAAAATCTATATTAATATTATCTTCTCGTATGAAGTCAGAATCTAATTTACCTGTAAGTATAATAAAGATATTTTTTTTAATTGCATTATCTAATAGTTTAAGTTTATCCTTACCTTGATTTTTATCCTTATTTTTATCATTTTCCTCAACTTTTTCTATTTTAAATTCATTTAATAAATTTAAAAGAATAGTAAAAGAGGGTTCATTACAACAATGAATATTTTCAATAACTAGAGCGATGCTATTTTTAGGTGTTTCTTTCCTAACATATGATTTCATAAAATCAATATAGATCTTACTAACATCTTTTATTAAGTCTTCATTATTTTTATTCTCATCATAAATTTTATCCGAGGAAATAATTATTTTTAAGGGTTCTCCAATAAAAGGTATCTTTTCAATAATTTTTAATAATGGACTTTTTGATTTTTCATGAAAATTATTTCCAAATTCTCTAGACCTTTGTATCACAGATATTTCAGGTATTTTAAATTTTCCTATTTCTATAAATTTACTCAATTCATTTTCGTCTGCTAATTTTTCGGCAAAATTGAGGTTAATTACTTTTAAATTGGTTTTCGTTTTAAATTGATTGATAATTTTTCTTACTATTTCTTTCTTTCCCGATCTTTCTACACCATTTATGAATATAAAGTTATGATTTTGTTTAATTTTAATGTCATCAAATTTAAATCTAAATTCATCATTCTGAGATAAAAAATATTGTTTAAATTCATCTTCATCCCTGATTTTTTCATAATCAATTTCAGAGAAATATTTTTGTTCATCTAAATTAAAATCCTTACTATTAATTTTCAGAAATATAAAAGTTGTAAATGATAAAAAAAATGGAATATTTAAATAGATAGACTTCCATAAATTAGCTAACTTATCTATATCTGATTTCATGATTTGAATTAAGAAGAAATCTAAATAAATTAAAAATCCCAAAAGGGAAATCAATGAAATTGATTTTAATAAATTAATTGTTAGAATATTTTCTTTTACTTTGATTGAAAACTCACTTTCCTTGCCCTTAGATGAAGAACTTTCATTTAAGAAATAAAATTTTTTATTTATAGAATCTAATTTAAGATATTCTTGAACCAACGAGCCTATAGAAAAAAAAGAGAAGATAAAAAGTATAGAATAAAAACTTATATTAATTATATAAAAATAGTTTTGATTAGAATAATTAAATATACTATATAAATTTTCAAACACTGAAATTTTATAAATTATTGAAAGTACAATACCATATCCACTCATACCGAAAAGAAGAGGAAGACCATATATTTCTTTAAGTAAAAAATAGGAATCTAAAACTTTACTCGCTAATATATAACTAAATACTAAATAGAATAATAGTAATGAAAATAGACTCAATGAAATTAGTGCCAAGGATGACCTAGAAGAAACTTCTAACCATTCTCCAATAATTTTTTCAAAAAATCTATTATATGGATAAAGAAAAGATGTAATTATGAATAATAAAATAGCATTTATAAAGATAATTCCAAAGTAATGCAGCCAAATATTACTTGAGTCTTTTTGGAAATAGTCTTCTAATCTTATTTGGCTCTTTAGAGATAATAAATATAAGAATAGTATAATAAATATAATTGTTCCAATAAATACTAGAATCGCTGATTTATAATAATAATAGTCAGTTCTGACCCCTGTCACATCTGCACTGGCTAATAGATGGGAATGAATTTTTTTTGTGGGGTCTAAAGATTCAGATATTTTAAATAAATCCATTGTAATAAATTTTTGATTGTCATATTCATTATTACTATCAATTGAACTATATATTGATTGATCTTTAAGAATTTTCTTCTCTGTTAGTCTAATTATAAATAATTTATTCCATGAATCTATACTCATAACTTTTTTATAAATTTTTTCTAGAGTCTCTTCTTCCAAAATTTTATTACTTAATGGTATATCCTCTAAAATTTCATTATGCTCTATTCTATTGTAAGTAGCATAATAATAAATTCCTTCTAAGTTTTTAAAAATATATGAAAAATACTTTTCTCTCTTCTCGGATATTATTTTTTCTGTTAATGAATTATCTTCGAATTCAACAATAATTAGAATAGGAATTTGCCCTTCCCTTATTGTGAGCTTTTCCATAATTGTTTTTAATTCGGAAACTCCATCGTCTATTGCAACTTGAATTCCATCTGTGAATTCTTTTTGGTTTCTCATGAAATTAGAAAAAGCAAATGAAAATGGATAAGTGTTTGTATTGATATATTTAATTGCATTTTTCTTGATATTATTTTGTTCGATTTCTCTTACTATAAAGTTGTTACACTCTGGTTGAATTCTTGAGAGCTCTTTTAAATAAACATTAGATTTTTCTACAAATTGTATATTATTGGACTCATCCCATGCCCGTTGTAGTAAATATCTGTAATCAGAATTTAGACAATCTTTTATGTCTTGGGAGTTTATCTGTAAATTAAATACTATAGAATATAGCATAATTAAAAAAAATCTTTTTTTCATTCTTTATTCCTTAGTAAACAAATAGTTATTAGTAATATTTCATTTACGATAGTAAAAACATTCAAACTAAATTTATAAACTCTTTTAATGCATCCCAAATGATTTTAGGAGGTTCTTTAAGACAAATAATCTCGAAGTCTCGATTTTTACTTTCACAAATCTTTATAGATATTCTCGAACTATTTTTTTGATTTAGGTATTCATTTTTAATATTTTCAATTATCTCAAACTCGTTCATAGTTTCATCCAATCCATAAAAAGAAATTTTTTCTTTCCAGAATCGGGTCATGACTGAGAGGTCGGCTTCGGATGCAAAGGGGTCATTTGTTCGATTTACTATTCTTTTTTTTAGGGTGGAATAGGAAAAAAGAAGTTCAATTGTAATGTATTGATACTTATATGTACTACAGAGTTTTTCCTGACCTATAAATATATTGGGATCGGATTGAACGGAATCATAGATGATATTATTTTTTTTTAAGAAATTGTTTTCAGAGACTAAATCGAGAATTTTAATCACTGCTGACTTGAGGGGTTTTTTGTATCGCAGATCAGCTAGGGAAGAATCCCCAAAGTATTCCTTTCGCACCATATCCGATGAGATGTGGACGGCAGGTATTTTTTTTAATAAAAAGTCTGCTAAGGTACTTTTTCCAGAGCCTGGAATCCCGGAGATACTTAGAAAATAATTCATTTAACCCAGATTTTTAGTCATTCTAGATTTTGGCAGTATTTTTTAAGTTTAGATCCAACTAAAAAGTAACAATTTCTAAAATCAGAAGAAAAAATTTTCACTTGCATTCCATAATTTCTCTTTCACTCTTTACACATGGAACCAAAATCTCCCCGATACCTAAACCCCTATACGGATTATGGTTTCAAACGATTGTTCGGAATGGAAGGAAATCGGGATCTCCTTATAGACTTTCTCAATCAATTACTACCACCCGAACACCAAATTCAGGAACTCCATTTTAAAAATTCAGAAAGCATTCCTCCCCTCCCTTTTTTACGCAAAGCAATCTTTGACATACATTGCAAAGGGGCAAATGGTGAAAATTTCATAATTGAGATGCAGAAAGAAAAGCTGGAGTATTTTAAAGATAGGTCGATCTTTTATGTTACTTTTCCAATTCAAGAACAGGCTAAAGTAGGAAAAGATTGGTCATTTAAGCTCCTACCAATTTATTTTATAGCAATTTTAGATTTTCAGTATGACGAAGAAGAAGAGAGAAAAAAATTTCAGCGTTATGTGCAATTAAAAGATCAAGACGGGGAAGTATTTTACAAAAAATTACATTTCAAATTTTTACAGATGCCATTATTTAATAAAACTGAAACCGAACTCGAAACCCGTTTTGATAAATGGTGCTTCTTTCTAAAAAATTTGGAATCCTTCGATGCAATACCCACAATCCTAAAAGAACCCATCTTTGAAAAAGCATTCCAAATTGCAGAAATCGGTGCCATGAATAGATCTGAATTTGATACATACCAAGAAAGTCTTTTGGGGTACTGGGAGTCGAAGGGGATGATAGATACTGCTAGAGATGAGGGCAGAATAGAAGGCATTGAGATTGGAGAGCAAAAAAAAGCGCTGGAAACTGCGAAAAAACTCAAAGCTAGAGGTTTCTCCAAAGAAGAAATAATTGAAATCACAGGTCTATCTGCTGAAAAAATAGAGGAAGCATAAATTAAATCTTTTCTATATTATTTATTTCCCAGATTTATAATCAGAAATCCGGGTAAGGGCATTTTCACATAAAATCCAGACCGCTCCGCGGGGCTTTTTTCAGGGCAAAATGTCTCACGGTCAACTATCTATCAAAATGCTTTTGAATCAATTATTAATAGATTCATTTTAAATTTCATTTGAAATCTGAGTATTTCTTTTAATTGAAAGTCACAATCTCTAATTCTAAAAAAATTTAAGTATTACAATTTATAAGATTTAGCCTAAAACTGTAGTACATATTATCCAACTACTCCCCCCTAAAACGTAGCCAAATTCCTCTTAATATAATCTCTCTCTTCCGTAAATCGCCACCCACTCTTTTTAATCACGAGCAAATACGGTGTGGGATACTTCAATCGCAAAAATTCACCTAAGGTTTTGTGGAAAAGTGTGTATCCGTTCTCATGCGGTATCACAAAATCGATTACGGGATCGAGCCAGGTTTCTATGTTTTCGGTGGTGGTGCCGAGTTTTTCTGCCATTGTGGAAATTGTTAAAGGCTCTTTGGAATAGGTCAGCAAGAAGAGGATTCCAAAGATGAGAGTCATATTCATATGACGGTCACTGAAACTTTTGAAGACACTCTCGTAATAGTTTTGCAATTCACCGGGCATCATTTCGAGGGGACGTTTTCCGAGTCCTGTTCTGTCCTGGCGTATGCTTCCGAGCCATAAGCGTATGACGCGGGGATTTCCCGCAGAGGTTGAAATGGCAATTTTCTTGATTTTTTCGATCTTGGTGGGGTTTTTGAATTCGCGTTTTCCGAGGATTTCTTTGTAGAGAAATTCAAAATTTACTTCGTTTAGAATGGGTAGGGAAAATGTCTTGTGGGAAGTGTTCCAATTGTCATACAGATCTACCGCAGGAGATTTTGTGAGAAGAATCCTTCCTCCCATGGAGAGTAATACATCCAATAGTTGTAGTACTTCTTTAGGGGCTCTCTCGGGGGCATCGAGTAAAAAGAGAACAGTTTTTCCATTCTTTTGCATAGCGTAAATGGTTTCTTTGAAGATGTCTATGAGATTTGTGGAGGTTCGTTCAAAATTGATGTATTCATCGGTTCTCTCTACAAAGTAGCGTTAAAAAAACTCCACTGTGCTGTGGTCCTTTGCCGATTCAAAGAAAAATTCTACGGGTTGTAAGTTCTCTGCACTCGAAATCTCTTCGATGACCTTTGCGAGAAATCCCGTTTTTCCCATTCCACTCACCGCCTCAATATACCCCACTGATTCGGAACCTGTCTTACACCAGTCAATCACCTCAGCAAGTAGATCCTCCCGAAATAAATGCTGTCTGCCATACACGGGAGTTCGCACAAAGAAATAGGTAGAAGGATTCTCCTGCCATTCCCGCATGGGAAGAAATTCCCGATAGACTTCCTTTAAAAGCGGCTCGCGGAGCATGGTGGCACTTTCGGAATAGTGCACATAGGTTGGCACAAAGTCAGTGTCATACCCATTGAAAAGTAGTACGGAATTTCCTTTGAAGTATACAAAGGGTGATAGGTCGTATGTCTTACCGTTTACTGTGCAGGATACTTTGTGAAATACGGAGAGCTCATCTGGTAGGGGTTCTGTTTTGAATTCGAGGTTTTTGAAGAAGGAAAGTTCTAATAAGGGTTTGATTTGTTTTTCCATTTCACCCCCGTACTTCTTGACAGTAGCTTCCTGAGTATCAGCTCCATGGGCTAATTTGTTTCTCACCTCAGCCATGGTTTGGTTGAAAATGTTTTTTACTTTGTCGTTTAGCTCAGCAAATAGTGGAGTCAGTTCTGCTTTGTATGACGGGGAATCGGTGAATTCATTTCGGATTTGTGTCCAGACTCCAATGGAGGGTGCCTTGAGTTTTTCAAGCATCACCGCTTTTAGTTTGGCAGGAATCTTTGTTTTGGAGAGTGCATGGGATAGTGCTATCATACAGGGAATCTTGGTCAGCACTTCTCCGAGGTCTTTGCGTTTGTGGAGTTTGCGGAAAGGATCGGTTTCGGTTTGGGAGAGAGTTTCGATGAAGGATATGGGGTTTGGGTTCATGGTTGTGGGTCTCCTTG
>CANGZW010000077.1 GCA_947458405.1 Leptospiraceae bacterium | reverse complement strand
ATACTATAATAAATAATTCAGAGGGAATATTTAGCCACTCCCGATTAATATTAATGTTTTTATCCTTATCTTCTTTATTTATATTCTTTTATTTATATAAAAAATATAATAAGATATCTCCCGGTTTACCTTATATAATAACTATATCCCTTGGATTTATTAGCATGATCTTTGTACCTTTGCCAGTTATTAAAGTTGATTCATACAATTTTACGATTAAAATCCCATTTTTATTCGATAATATTCAAAAGTTTGGTTCGTTAGTTATATTCAAAATGGTTGGATTTTCCCTTATGTTGGGATCCATTGATGTGATTGAACAGGTCATGAGTAATGCCGCTATTGAAGAATTAGATCCACTAAAAAGGAAATGTAATACAAATAACAGTTTACTTGCAATATGGATAGCAAATATGGGATCATCCTTATTTGGAGGTATGACAAATTTGGATGGGTTAGCTAAGAGCTCTACAAATGCTTTTGCAGGTGCGTATACAAAGCTCTCAAATCTTTTTACAGCTGGAATGATTTTGATAGTAATTATATTTCCACAAATTTTAAGTTTTCTACCTGAATATACATTGGGAGTAATTATGTTATTTACAGCGTGGAAAATGATTTTAGGTTTAGTAAAAGTTGCCGAAGAACATGGAAAATATGAACTAACATTATCCATGATTTGCAGTTTAGTTGTGTTTAAATTGGGAATTTTTGAAGGTTTGATTATTTCAATCTTTACTCATATATTAATTTTAAGTATTATTTTAATTGGAAAAAAAAGACCATTAAAAGAGATTTGGATGAATTTTCACTCATAGTAAAAAACATAAAAATATAATTAAGTTAAATTTAAGTTAAAATTTTTTATAATAAAAATAAGAAAGATCTTTAAATAATCTGGAGATAACATGCAATTTATTATATATTTTTTTTTAGTATTTTCAATATTTTCTCAATCAGGAAATACTAATTTAGAAACAGCAAAGAAACTTGAAGACTTAGAAAAAGAAATAGAAGAAAATAAAGCAAGAATAAAAAAATCCGAAGATCTTTTGCGTTCTATTAAAAATGATTCCAATATAACTGTAAGTGAGTCATACAAATCTCCCATGAAAGAAAAAGGTTTGGATGGAGAGAGCATGAGATCACTTCTCTTAATTCCCGAACACCAAAAGTATCTCAGAAATAATCAAAATTTATGGTTAAATGATAATCTTCGGGCGGGGTTTATGATAAGACCCCGTTTTGAAGAGCGTCATAATTTGGATTTTAGTAATAAAACAGCCGATGAGGTTTCAAGAATAATGCAGGCTAGTCAGTTGTGGTTTTTATACGACCCTAACCCTTATTTAACCATGAAAATTACCCTTCAGGATGCCAGACTTTGGGGAGGAAGTACACCCGCACAAACAGGAGATAGACAGTATTATTTTGGTAATTCTGCAACACTTGTAGATCCCAGCCTAACCAATAAAACTGTAGTACAAAATAATACAGATATCAGAGAAGCCTTTATGATTTTAAAATCTCCCGAAATACCCCTAAAGGCTATTATTGGCAGACAAATCTTAGTCTTTGGAGACCAAAGAATGATAGGGGGAGCCAATTGGACTACAAATGGTTTATCTTTTGATGGGGTTCGATTTGTATTTGACTACAAAATGTTAAATATTTCCGCCTTTGGTGTAAAAACATCTGCGGGTCAGGATGGTCCGAATGGAATTCTCACATCAAATGGAAGAAAAAATGGTAATTTAGATGATAGCTATTTGTATGGAGTTTACAACACTTTAAATTTTGGTTTTGTCTTGGTTGATTTTTATAGTCTGGATGTGCTTAAAAAATATATACCTAAAACTGCTAGCTATACAGGTGAAAAGTTAACAAATGATGATGTCATATCAAATAACAGATCCAGACAATATGATAATTTAATTACAAATGGTGTTCGTATTACAAATAGAACCAGTGGAAATAACTTACCCAAAGGAAATTACTGGGACTACACTTTTGAATTTGCAGGTCAATCGGGATTAAACGGACAGAGAATCTATGCAAGCTGGGATCAGTTTAAAGACGAGACGACAGGTACAAGCAATTATACCGAGAGGGTAAAATATGCAGGTAGATTTTTTGTATTTCAAACGGGGTACACATTTTTTGAGAATTTTAGGGCAGGGGTTCAATACTTAAATGCTAGTGGGGACAGTAATAGAAATGACGGGAGTGCTTCCACTTTCCAAACTCTTCCGGGTCCAAGATTTTCTGTATTTCCGATTTGGAACTCCTTTGCAGGCCAATCGGAAAATATTGGGACAAAAAATTTACGATCCTATTCTGTAAATCTTTCCTATAATAGTAGTATAGGACGGTTTGTTTTGGCAGGATTTATCAATAACAAAGACAAAAGGGAAGATGCCTATTACGCCATCTCCGGTGATGCCAATACTGGTGCTACAGGAAGTTGTACTGTTAATTCTGCAACAGTAAATAACTCCACCGAAAATTGTTCGGGTAATTCTTACTCCAATAAAAGCTATCTAGGAAGAACTATTTACCGAGAAGTAGATTTGACTTGGATGTACTACTGGCGGGATGGAGTGTCTTTTATAGCTGGAGGGAGTGTTTTATATGGGGGAGATGCCTTAAAAAATACCAGAGAAAATATAACTTCAACTGATATCTATTCCCGTTATACATTTAAACCCATTGCAACTATTTTTTATTTTATGGTCACAGCGGCACTCTAAATGACTACAATTTTCGATAAAGTTTTTAAAAAGTCAAAAAAAGACTTTGAAATCCCTGAAAAGTGGAATGAATATGCAACAGGTTTTTATGAATATCTGTACGTCGAAAAAAATTATTCGGAACACACCATACTCAATTATTTGGGCGATCTTTTCTTTTTTTATTCCTTTTGTATGGCGGAAAGTATCGAGATATTAAATATTGATCAATACGTACTACGATCTTATTTTGCAAAATTAAATATGGAAGAAAAAATTGAAAAACGAACCCAGAGTAGAAAACTCTCTTCTCTTCGTACATTTTATAATTATTTATTCCGTCATGAAATAATTCCCGAAAATCCCGTTTTGTCTGTTAAATTTCCTAAGGTTAAAAAACGAATTCCAAAAAATTTTAGTCCCTTAGAAATGACTGAAATTTTAGAAAATACCGCACTGGAAACCGAGGACAAAAACCCCATCATAAAAGCTCGAAACAGGGCAATTTTAGAGGTATTTTACTCAACTGGAATGAGAGTCAGTGAGATCATTACCTGTAAATGGGAAAACCTTTCCTCGGATAAATCACAAATGAAAATTTTGGGAAAGGGTAATAAAGAGAGATACGTTTATTTCGGAAAAGAAGCAATATCCGCTTTAGAAGAATATTCGAATGTTTACAATAGTGAGAGGGAAGGTTTTATTTTCCGTAATTTTAAGGGAGAAGGTCTAACTACAAGAGGTGTCCGTTATATCTTAGAAAAGTACAGGAGAGAAATTGGCATGGAAAAAACAATCACTCCCCATAAATTTAGACACTCCTTTGCCACCGACCTCTTAGATAGCGGTGCTGATATTCGATATGTCCAAGAATTATTGGGTCATACTTCTCTTTCCACCACTCAAATTTATTTAACAGTCTCCAAAGAAAAATTAAAAGAGGTTTACAGAAAAGCTCATCCACACGCAAAATTGAAACAAGATGAGTAGTGAAAAAATATTTCGATCCACCACAATTCTCTGCGTAAGAAAAAATGGCAAGGTTGCCATAGCCGGAGATGGACAGGTTTCCATGGGGCAAACAGTGATGAAACATTCTGCCCGTAAAGTTAGAAAGATATACCAGGATAAAATTGTAACAGGTTTTGCAGGATCTGCCGCAGATGCTTTTACTTTGTTTGAGTTATTTGAGAAAAAAATTATAACCTACAATGGTGCCCTTTCAAGAAGTGTAGTAGAGCTCGCCCGGGAATGGCGAACAGATAGAATGCTTCGTAAGCTCGAAGCACTCCTTATTGTTGCCGACAAAGAAGAATCCTATCTTGTGAGTGGAACGGGTGATGTGATATCTCCCGATGATGGAGTATTGGCAATAGGCTCCGGAGGAAATTATGCCCTAAGTGCTGCAAGGGCACTCTACAAGAATACAGAGCTCAGTCCATTCGAAATCGTAAAAGAGGCAATGAGTATCACAGCAGATATATGTGTTTATACTAATCATAATATTATAGTAGAAGAACTAATATGAATACAGCAAATGAATTACAAATAATATCAGAAGATTTCACAGATGAAGTGGAAATGACTCCCCGTCAAATCGTCGAAGAGCTAGATGCCCATATAATCGGTCAAAAAAATGCCAAACGTGCCGTGGCAGTAGCATTAAGAAACAGAACTAGAAGAAGAAAACTTGATCCTGTATTACGAGAAGAGATCTATCCAAAAAACATCATAATGATTGGGCCCACGGGAGTAGGTAAGACAGAAATTGCCAGAAGACTTGCAAAACTATATCGGGCTCCATTTTTGAAGGTAGAAGCAACGAAGTACACTGAAATTGGTTATGTAGGTCGGGATGTGGAGTCAATGATAAGGGATTTATCTAGTGTTTCTCTCAATTTGGTAAAAACCGAATATAGAAATAATGTAAAAGAAGAGGCACTTAAAAGAGCAGAAGAAGCCATTCTCGATATCTTAATTCCCGAGCCCCCCAAAAATAAAAGTAATTTTGGATTTAACTCTGAAAATGATAAAGAAGACCAGGAAAGAAGAGAAAGTTATCTAAACACAAGAGAGTTAATGCGCAAAAAGTTACGCAGTGGAAAAATGAATGACCAGATAATTGAAATTGACATACATCCCTCTAATCCCGGACTTCCTATGATGCAAGTTTTTGGTGGTGCCAATATGGAAGACTTGGATAATCAATTGCAGGGTTTATTTGGAAACTTAATGAATAAAAAAGATGGAAAAAAGAAGAAAGTAACCATTGCGGATGCCCAAAATATACTAAACGAACAAGAAGCAGAAAAACTCTTGGACCAAGAAAAGGTCAATAGAGAAGCGATTCGTCGTACAGAAGAAATGGGTATTATTTTTATTGATGAAATAGATAAAATTGCCGGAAAAGAAAATCGAAGCGGTGCGGATATTTCACGGGAAGGAGTGCAGAGAGATCTACTTCCAATCGTGGAGGGGGCAACAGTCAATACAAAAATAGGTCCCATAAAAACAGACCATATTTTATTTATTGCGGCAGGGGCATTCCATATGTCCAAGCCTTCTGATTTGATTCCCGAACTTCAGGGTAGATTTCCCATCCGTGTAGAATTAGAAAAATTGGGAATGGAAGATTTCAAAAAAATTCTTTCCGCTCCCCGATCTTCTCTGATGAAGCAGTACCAGGCACTACTCGGAGTGGAGGGAGTGCAATTAGAATTTACAGAAGATGGGCTTGACGAGATAGCCAAAATAGCCTTTGAAGTAAACGAAAAAAACGAAAACATTGGAGCTAGACGACTCAATACTATACTTGAAAAAGTGTTGGAAGAGATTAGTTTCAATGCACCAGATTTACCTGCGGATGAAAAAATAATTACAATTAATAGGGACTTTGTGCTTTTTAGACTAAAAGACATTGTTGAAAATAGGGATTTATCACGATACATTTTATAAAATAAAAGGGGAAGTAATATGAATAGTACTAATGAAACACTAACAGAAAAGGAAGATTTTATCAGCTTTGAATTATTTGATTCAATTTCAAAAAACTCTCCTCCCATGACAAGATTGAATTCACTGAAACAAATAGCTAGAAAATTCAGAGAAAAAGTTTTGGAAAGTGGAACAGTTCCGTACTACAGGAGCTTTAATTTAGTGAGAGTTCCTTACCCTGTTAAATATGGTTTTAACAATACAGTTAATATTCCAACCCCCTTTCTGCATATTTTAAATAAAATGTTTGTAGTACAATATTTTGTAAATGGGAAAAAAAAGACTCTATTGTTTTCCCCTTCAGATCTTGATGGAAATGAAGAAACACCCTTCTTTCATAGACTGGGGAAATCATTTGGAGTTTTTGAAGATTTTGGAAAAATGATGATTGCTCCAATCATTCGAAATGTAATTGATGCTTTACGTATTGCAAATATATCCCCAGAAGAAATTGATTATATTTCATTTGATCATTTGCATACACAAGACTTAAGAAAATGGTTAGGTAATGGACATGATCCAGGTTATTTTCCCAATGCAAAACTATTGGTAATGCAAGAGGAGTGGATATCAGTTCAGGGTCTTCTTCCTTCCCAAAGTGATTGGTATTGTCCGGGTGGTGTTAGAAATATTCCAATGGAGAGAGTTTTACAGTTAAATGAGAGTACAATTATAGGGGAGGGAGTTGCTATATTAAAAACTCCGGGTCATACAATGGGTAATCATTCTCTAGTTGTAAATACTCCCAAAGGTATTTTGGTTTCCTCTGAAAATGGAATTAGTGCAGATAATTATTCTCCCCTTCGATCAAAGATTAAGGGTGTTCGGGAGTATGCCCTTCAAACGGGTTCCGAGGTCATTCTAAATGGAAATACACAAGAATCTTCAATTGAACAGTATATATCTATGGTTCTAGAAAAAGAGGTCGCGGGTGAGTATATTGAAAACCATGATTTTTTTGGAGTTTCTCCATCTTCTGAATTTACCTCGTATTGGGCATTTCCGGGAATTCAACCCACATTCGAGTTTGGAGAAATGCATCTGGGTTCAGTTACTTAATTCCAAAGAATATTCTTAAAAAAGATATTTTTTTTAGTATTAAAAAATAAAACAATAAACTCAAAACTATAGTAACTATACATATAATTAAATATTGTAAGAATATATTAATATCAATATTTATTATATAATATCCTATTACTACTATTATAGTCTGATGAATTAAATATATGGGATAAACAGCTATTGATAATTCCTTTAGTGTATCATTTGAATAATTAAAAAATTTCATAAATAATCCTATAAAAAAAGCAATCCAAAACCAACCCATCATTGCTTTTAAGAAAAATCTAATTATTATATTCTCATATAAATTCAAATTATAGTTGTACTCAATTTTAAAGTAATAATGCAAAAATAATAAAATAAAAGATAGTACTCCTAAAATAAAATTATTAATTATACTCAAATCAAAGTAATCGTATAAATTATAATTTGAATATAAATATCCCAATAAGAAAAATAAGAAATTGTGAAAAAAATTAGCCCAATCATTAAATAAAGCATGCGTATCATTAAAATAGAAGGGCCTCAATATTACCTGAGCTATAAACAATATAAAGATAATTAGAAAACTAATTCGTATATAGGAGATTATATCTAAAGGATACTTTAAATTAAGTTCAATTTTATTGTTTAGAAGGCTCTTTTCCAAAAAATCAAAATTTAAAATTTTATATTTTAAGATGAAATACAAAATAAAGGAATATAAAAAAAGATATCCCAAAAACCATAAATGATGCCAAAAAAAGTTTCCTTCGGGATAGATCCCATTAAAAAAATTTGGATAAAAAGAGATATAATCACTAAATCTATCAAGTCTTTCTATATAAACCTGTGGTGGAACCAGAATTATTATACCCGAAAAGAGGGGAATCAAAAGTCTTTTGGCTCTATCCTTTAAAAATTCAAATTCGGATTTATTCTTCAAAGAAAGGAAAGAGGAGGAGCCGGCTATAAAGAAAAGTAGGGGCATTCTCCATTCATGGACAAACAAACAAAAAACTCGAAAAATTTCCGAATCCTTTTTGCTACTCAAATGCCAGTTCCAACCTGTAAAAATAATGGCACTGTGAAGTAAAATTAGTAAAAATATCGCAGAAATCCTAAGATTGTCCAGAAAATAAATCCTATTTTTCATATATTTTCACTCTAAAAATATTCTTAAATTTAATCATTTGGTTTTTCAACTTATGCAAAATTTCCAGACTGCCGATAGTTACATAGGAAAAGAATATCAAATGGAACAAATTGTAGGTTTAGTCTCTGATCATGGTGGAATTCACCTAAAAAACGCTATCCGTGATGCCCTCTCCCCTTCAATCAATATTTTGGATCTGGGTGTGAATGATGAAAAGTCCGTTGACTACCCCGTTATTATAAATTCAGCCTGTAAAAAATTATTAAATGGGGAATTCCAAACCTTGATAGCCCTTTGTGGTACGGGAATCGGAGCTTCCATTGCAGCAAATCGTTTAAAAGGCATTCGTGCGGCACTCTGTCATGATGAGTTTACAGCAGAGATGGCAAAACGTCACAATAACGCAAATGTTATTGTTCTCGGTGGACGAATATTGGGAACAGAGCTCGCTATCCGTATCATAAAAAAATGGATGGATTCCCCTTTTGAAGGGGGAAGACATGAAAATAGAATTCAACTTCTGGATAATCAATAAATGAAAATGGTTCAAAAATCTTTTTATGTGAATTTTTTAATTTTAGTTATTATAAATACATTTATAAATCTTCAATCACTGGGTTCAGATGAAATAGGTTTTGGAGTGGGAACTCGTAATTCATTTCACGAGATGAAAAAATCTAAAGTAAAAGTTACCAGGGTGGGTCCAAGAGAAGATAAAATTGAACTCTCTAAAATTAAATTTCGGAGTGCTGAATTACTCCTGGATTTTGAAAACAAAAAGGCTGGAGATTTAAAAGATAAAAATAATAATTACGATGTAAGAGAATCTATTTATTCCCCTGTGGATGGTAATTCACCCTTTGGAAAGCGATATGCGGCATTCACAACCAAAGAAAGTCAGATAAGGGTATATTCGGGTGCGGGTAAGGTTTTGAGTAACTCAATCATTTCCACTCCGATTTATTTTTCTTTTTATATTATGCCAGGGGATTTAGAGCAGAGTTCCAATGTGTTTTCAAAAAGTTATTTAAATGGTGGAAAAAAATATGGAATTGAATGTAAAATTATTAATAATAAGTTAGAAGTGTTTTTTCATAATTTCTTTTCTTACACCGAAAGTGAAACAAAATCTTACACACTCGAAAGCACAGATAAACTTAATTCAAAAGTCTGGACTCATGTTTTAATAACTCTCGATCCTGCTTTGGGAGTTGGGAAATTATTTGAAAATGGGGATGAAAAAGCCAGTATTCGTGCATTTAGAAGTAATACAGATAAAACCCCACTTTTATCGGGATTTCATAAGTATGACACCAATCCTTTGGTAATTGGTAAAGACTTTTATGGAAAATTAGATAATTTCATGATAGGAAAAGGAGTATTACCTATTGCATCTAAAATGAATATTCCATACCAAGAAGTATCTTTTGATATGGATAATAAACAGGTAAATCAAATTCGAGGATACTCTATATCCAAAGTGTTACGAACAAAATTTTCCCATGCCTTACCTTTATCAATTAATTATAAATCAATTGAGCCTGTGGGAACACACTTAGAAGTACATTACAGATTTTCAGAGGATCCCTTTGAAGAAGATAATCCGAGTCCCCCTTGGAATATTTATGATCAAAATAGTTTTTCAGAAAAAGAAAAAAGTACCTATTTTAATTATTTTCAATGGAAAGTTGTAATGCGTTCAAACCATGATGGTGAAATTTCACCCAGTTTGAGTCATTTTAATTTGAATTATAAAGAATCAATCCCTCCAAATCCTCCTTCTGGATTTAGGATTGTCTCAGTAAATCACAATGCACCGGAAGTTTGTTTCAATTGGAATTCTAATCATGAAGCAGATGTTATTGATGGTGGTGGATATATTATTCATTATGGAGTAACACCTGAAAGAATGGTTGCGACCGTTAAATTTGGTATGGATGGAAATAAAATTACCGGTATCCCCAAATCCTCTTTAGATTCAGATGAACCAATTAAATTAAAGGTCAAAAAGAATTATATGAAGTTAGAGGGATGTTTGAATAACAATTTAATTCAAGTGAATTCAGAATTTTCAAAGGATAGAAATATCTTATTCCTAAAATCTGGTATAACATATTATTTTAAAATTACTGCTTTAAATAATAAGTATCCATTAGGAAAAGAAGAAACGGAAGCAGGAGAAGACCAAAAAAGTCTACCTTCAAAATCAATTATGGTCACTTTCCGAACTGAAGCCAATGATAGGTATTAAAGTCCCATTCCCATCTAATACCCTATCCAATCCGTAGTAGCTTGCAGTTGCCCTTTCATTTGAGTATTCTATATTTAAACTTTTAAGATTGAGACTTAACTTATAAATTTCTAGATTAAACTGTAGTACTGTATCACAAATTATCTCTAAATTTTGAATTATCTTTTCTGAATTAGAAAAAGAAAAATCGTCTAGAGTATTTTTGATAGTTTCAATAGAGATGAAAATTTTATTATTTTTTTTTATTAAATTATCCAAGATTAATTCCAATTCTGATTTTCTTTTTTTTCCAGACGTTAGTAAATTACTAAGGTATTTTTCGGAAATTAAAATTTTCATTCACTTAAATTGAGACTACTCAATTCTTTTAGGGCATTTAATCTTTCCAAACTAGTTCTTTTTGAAATTTCATTTCTAAGACCAATTCTCAATAGTTCGGATGCGGTTATGTTTCTCTTTATTGATTCATTTTTCAGATCATCTAATTCTTCTGGTGATAAAAGCAATTGAAATCTTTTTTCTATTTTACTTTTCAATAGATTTTTCCTTTTCTAATTCAACTAGTTTGTTATACAATAGAAAATATCTGTCACTATCCTTTGGATTATTAAATTTTTCATTTATAAGTGCTAAATTATAATAATTTTCTTTTATGCTTGGTTTAAGTTTTGAAGATTTTATAAATTTTTTTATAGCTAATTCATCTCTTCCGCTAAACATTTCTGCAAGACCCCAATAAAAATACCATTCTCCAAGATTTTTATCGAGTGGTGTTTTTTCTTCTATCATTGGTAACACTTTGGAAAATAAGACAGTAGATTTAGAATAATAATTTCTAACTTTAAATATTTCCTCTTTATTCAAATCATCTGTACTACTAAAATTATTATAGTGAAGATATGATTTTGCCAGGTACAATTGAAATAAAATTTCATCTGGAAACATAGATGTGTATTTTTCTAGAAGTGGAATAATTTCTTTATATTGTTTATTGTTGTAACCACTAATAATATTTTTTCTATATTCAACTCTTTCTTTCCTATCAATAGAAAAAATACCAAAAGAATTAAAAACAAAGATAAATATTATTAATTTCATCAGGATACTTATAAGTTTCCAGGGTAAATTCATTCTCATTCCCGAGTTTTTTAATTAAAGATTCATAAATTTGATTTTTATAGTTTTTCTCACTTAAGATAAAAAATTTGTTATACATTGACTCTAAAATAATATCATCATCTTCAATTGAATTTTGGAGGATTGAAGTTATTTCATTTTTTCTTTTTATTCTATCATAGGCCGCAAAATAATTTGTAATTATTACCTTGTTGATATATATATTTTTATTGCTTGAATTGTTTAATTTTTGCTTAAAGTAGATGTTTATTTGATTTGTGAGGTCTAAAGTTTCAATCGTTTTGTCTCTTTCTTTAAAGTTGTTTAGGTTAAAAATAGGGAAAAGAGCTTCTAGTTCATCTAAAATTTTAACTTCATCAAAAATATGGTTTTCTTTGGAATTATTTTTAAAATTTAAAATGGTCAGCAAAAAAGGATTATGAAATATATCAAAATTAAAAAAAGTTATACTCTCACACTCGGAGAGATTCTCAGCTTTGAAGAATTTTTCAAAAAAAACATTCTCCCTTATTACCCTAATATCTCTGACTATCAAAGTATTTTTCTTACCTTCAATCAGTGGATTGGAACTATGAATCTGAAATCCCTTTTTGGTTATATCCAGGATCCCACCACTGTAAATTGGTTCAAACATTCCAGAGAAATTACTAAAATTACTCAAAATAAAGGATTTTATATTATAAGTTTCAAATATCATGATGAGTATTTCGGAGATTAATTTCTGGTTATCGGGTTGGGTATATGCCAGAGAAATATAGTCAAAAAGTAATTCCTTGCCTTTTGGTATGACTGCAATGGGACTATCTTTATTCTCTAGCTCCTTTTTTTTGGAGGCAACTTTTTTGATTAAATCCTCTAGCTCCCTTGTGAATATTTTAGCTTTTATTTTTTCCGTTTCTGAAATTTCGGAATTTATAATTAATTCTGATTCAACTTTTTGAACTACAGTATTTCGTTTTATTTCCCGGGGAGAGATATATATATTTTGAAATGAATTTTTTTCTAGGGGTAGGGTTAACACTCTCTCTTCCATTTAGCTTTTCTCCGATATATTATAAAGATTTAAAAAATACATAAAGATTCAATCTTTTTTGTTGCCTTCTTTCTGTATGTATTTTATATTCATTTATAATCATTTTAATATCAGACAAAATTGGACAAAAAATATGGATAATATTTGGAACTGGATTCAACAAAATCCTGGATATACATCTGGATTAGGAATATTTTTCTTTTTAACCTATGTATTCGTTAGGGATGTAAATCAAAAATCACATACGATTCTTCACAATTTCCCAATAGTGGGACACTTGCGATACTTTTTAGAATTAATCGGTCCCGAGCTAAGACAGTATGTGGTAGCGAATGACAAAGAAGAAAGACCCTTTGACAGATCGGAAAGACGCTGGATTTATTCAACTGCGAAAGGTCAAAATAGTAATTTTGGCTTTGGAACGGTAGAATTGCTTTATGATGCAGGATATCCTATTATCAAGCACAAAGCATTTCCCTATCCAGAATCAAAGTCTTTTATATATGCTAATGATCCCAGCTGCATTCCATCTCTCAAGGTTATAGGAGCATACAACAAAAGAAAATACCCATTCAGACCCTATTCCATTATCAATATCTCTGCAATGTCTTTTGGTTCCTTAGGTAAAAATGCAGTAACAGCCCTAAACAATGGAGCAAAAATGGCAGGCGCTTATCATAATACTGGTGAAGGTGGACTCAGTCCCTATCATCAGAGCGGTGCAGATGTAATGTGGCAAATAGGAACCGGATATTTTGGTGCTAGAGATGCCTCAGGAAAATTTTCTTTGGACATGGTCAAAGAGAAAGTTGAAAAACATAAATTTGTTCGACTCATTGAAATCAAACTCTCTCAGGGTGCAAAACCCGGAAAGGGTGGAATTCTTCCTGCTAAGAAAGTAAATGCAGAAATCGCGGCAATCAGAGGAGTACAAGAGGGCAAGGATTGTATTTCACCGAATGCTCACAACGAATTTTCTAATGCAAAAGAATTAGTAGAATTTATTGAAAAAGTTGCAAATGCCACCGGACTCCCTGTGGGAATAAAAAGTGCAATTGGTCATATTGATTTTTGGGAAGATTTAGCCCATGAAATCAAAACCCAAGGTAGGGGACCCGATTTTATCACAATAGACGGGTCAGAAGGTGGAACAGGCGCGGCTCCTTTGACTTATGCCGATCACGTTTCCCTACCATTTAAAATTGGTTTTCAAAGAGTGTATACATTATTCCAAAAAGAAGGAATCTCTGAAAGAATCGTTTGGATTGGTTCTGGAAAGTTAGGATTTCCTGATCGTGCAGTGGTTGCTATTGCAATGGGTTGTGATTTAATCCACATTGCCAGAGAGGCTATGCTTGCGATTGGATGTATTCAGGCTCAAAAATGCCATACAGATGAGTGTCCTGCCGGTGTCGCAACCCAAAACTATTGGTTGGAAGCTGGTTTAGATCCCCAAGACAAGGCAAAAAGAACAGCTAAGTTTTTACAGGGTTTTAGAAAAGAATTGATCTCCCTTGCCCATTCTTGTGGGTATGAGAGTCCTGCTCAATTTACAGGTCAGGATATTGAAGTAAGTATGGGGATGAATAGATTCCAAACTCTAGATGCACTCTTGGGATATAAGAGAGATCCTGTAAACTTTACTAAATTTGCAGATTATACTGATTTTCCAACTAGAGGGTAAAAAATGAGAGGGACTATCCTTCTATTTTTATTACTTTCTACAGGATTATTTTCACAAGAAGCAGCCATCTTTGCGGGTGGTTGCTTTTGGTGTATGGAACCTCCATTTGACTCCCTTCCGGGGGTTATTTCTACACAATCAGGCTATTCTGGAGGTAAAACACCCAATCCAACCTATGAAATGGTCAGTGCAGGTATAACAGGACATGCTGAGGTTATAAAAGTAACATTTGATCCCAAAAAAATATCTTACAAAAAATTATTAGAAGTATTCTGGAAAAATATTGACCCCACAGTAAAAGATAAACAATTTTGTGATACGGGTGATCAATATCGATCGGCTATATTTTATTTAAATGATGAACAAAAAAAAGAAGCCTTAGATTCGCTCAAAGAAGTAAAAAAGAAAATTAAAGATGTCTATACAGAAATAGAATTAGCTAAAGAGTTTTATTTGGCAGAAGAGTATCACCAAGACTACTATATTAAAAATCCTGTTAGATACAAGTATTACAGATATAACTGTGGGAGAGATAATCGATTAAAAGAAATATGGAATTAAAAATTTAATTTTAATCGTAAACTGAATTTAATTTCATATAAACACCAGGGTTTCTCTTGATATACTCAATAGCTTCCTCATCGGTAAAATGGTATAATTCTGTTCCACCATCCGCAATAAAATTATACGTAGAAGGTAAATGTTTAGTTAGCATATATATTTCACCCACATACTCACCCGATAGTAATTCTTTTATTAGTATATTATTATGGAATACTTTTACATTTCCATTTCTAATAATAAATCCCTTATAAAATCTCTTTTTTTCCTCGATAAGAAATGCGGATGGATTGATATTAATTTTCTCCCCTGCCAGAGTCTCAAGAGAAATACCAGGATTTTTTAATAGATTTTCTTTTGCTTTTTTAGCGGAAATTGGTTTAATTTCCACATATCCCTCAGGCATGTAGGTATAAGAAGATGGGATACTATTGATGAGCTGATTGATATCTCCTATAAAGTCACCAACCTTTAGATCTTTAATTTTATGACCATTTTGTAGTACATTTACAATACCAAAACTTAAAATATAACCATTTTCAAAATTTATATTTTCTTCAATCAAGGGAGTATTTTTAGGAATGGCCTCTAATTTTAAGATAAGCTCTAACTGGGTTATTTGATGACTTGTCAGACCTCTAAAAATTTTTGATCTAGTCAAAATCCTCCAGGTATTTGTATCTCTAATCTGATTAAGTTTAATCAAATTTTCATGGAGTTTTGAACCTCTTATAAATTGTAAAAATCTAGTTTTATCAATGGTTACTAAAACTAAATCTGTATCTGCAAAGACATTTGCTTTTCGGAGAGTATCTTCCATTAAGGAAGCTTCTCCAAAATATTCATATCTACCATATCTTTTAATCATGGTGGGATCGTTTTCTAAACCCTCAAATCGAACATTTCCAGAGGCTATGATATAAAATTTATCACCCTGACTACCTTTTTCAAAAATTAGCTCTCCCCGCTTAAATTGTTCTTCTCTAACAATTTGGAGAAATTCTTTTGCTTTTTCGATAGGGAAACCTGAGAATATATCTATATGAGAAAGGAGTTCCAACAAATTATAGGCTTCCAAATGTCGGGGAGGAGTTACCTCTGGATAGAGTGTATTCTCAATACCAAACTTTGCTAGCCTAAGGTGGGTTCCTTCAGGCATATCTTTTTTAGATATATGATAAACAGTTATATTTTTTTGAACTTCAGGGGGAAGGGTTGAGAGATAGCTAATTTTGGTATGAAGGGGAGGAACCCCGGCTTCATGATAAATGATTTTTCGATCCCATGGAAAATTACTTAAAAAATCATACCTAGTTTCAGAAAGAACACCAAGTTCAAACATTTTTTTATGAGAATCCGGTTCATTTAAATGATCACTGGTATAATAAAAAGACTGATCTTGAAAGAAAAACTCAAAACCCATCGAAGGAATTGAGTGTAGAGCATAATGAAAATAAAATTCTCCCCCATTGATAATAGTCGGACTTCCGACTACAACGGGGATAAATTCAAATAGATCATTTATATCCTTACGGGGAATTTTTGTTAGTGAGCAATATTTTCTTAAAAAAGATTCCATAACAGTCACTGTGGAATAAATTTTAATTTTACCCTCTTCTAAAATTTTTTGAAATGTTCCTGCATCATGATCTGCATGGCAGTGGGTTAAAATAATAGAATTTATTAATTTTGGGCTTACATTTGACTCTCTGAGCCATTCAGTAGAATTTACCGGAGGATCCACCATAATACCCATCCCATTCAACCATATTATAAATCCGGATGTGTTGTCATTTGGATCAAAACCATGGGAAGGTCCAAGACATGTAATTCCCATAATAGGTGGCTGGTATGGTTCTTCCATACGCTTCCCAATATCATATTTAAAATTAAAACGCACATAACCGGGAGTGGTTACCGTTTTGTCTATATCTACTATCTTAAACTCATCCGATTCCAACAGATGAATTTCTACATTTCCAAATTTAAGAAAACCATTGTTGTCAAATAATAAGAATTCTACAACATCATCCATGGACTTATAACTTCTAAAATAAGCCATTTCTCTCTTTATATCAGGAAAACCGTAAGAATTTTCACCATCCTCAAATTCAGAAGCCAAATCCAATTCTGCAGGTCCCATCAAAGATTCACTTAAAACTATCCTGAGTTGATCTCTCTGTTCTGCTGTACAAACTATATATGTTTTTTTTCCACCCCGAAAAAAGAAATTATAGTAGATGGGAAATTCTAATTCAGCTACTGATATCCCTTTGTCTATGTGAAAACATCTCTTTGGGAGCACAAATACCAATGGTGTCTTATTGGATGCCATAGTGTCTTTTATTGTTTCTGGAGGGGAACCAATTTGTATATTACCCTCTGATGTTTCCACAAGGTATCCACCTCTGGGGAGTAGAAAATATCCGTTATCGTTTGCTAGCATGATTTCATTTTATCTATCGTAATAATTATATCAAATAATATTTTTTTCTGTTTGATTATAGGAGAAAAATAGTTTTTTTTATAAAATGATTTTGACAAAAATCATTTATTATGCAAAAGTTTCATGAAAATCAATTATGAATACTGGCAAGTCTCCATACCCATTAATTATGACTCATAAAGTAACAGACGTAGATTTTTATCTGAAACTATTTAAAGTAGTACGATTTCATTGACTCTCAATTTTGGAAAACTTATATTATGTCAAATATAAAAACATCAAATAAGGTATTTATAACTCTCTCAGATTTACAACTTTTTGCAAATTTGAATCCCAATAAGAAGGGTTTACAGAAAGAATTATTCTCTCTTAAATCCAAAATTTCAGATGATGGATCTATTAGTTTCATTGATGAAGATATACAAAAATTAAAAGAACTTGCTGTTGAAAAATCTAGACTTCAAAAAAAAATAATTAACCTCTTGAGTCATATTGAAGGGGAAACAAATGAAAAAAAATCTCTCTTTTTAGAATTTATACCCAATGAATACCATAAAATTCAAAAAAAATTACATAAATATACAAATAATAAAAAATTTTATAAATGGTTGGGTAATGAATCAGCTAATAAATCTGATACAGTTCAATATACTCAAATTTCAAATGAGAAGATAATAGCATTAGATTTACAGATTAAAAATATAAAAAGCTCTTTAAATATCACTAAAAATATAAATTTTTATTATTTAGAAAATGTTTCTATTTTAAATTATAATTTTGATTATGAAGTTACCCAAGATGAAATAAAAATTTTCCTTTTAGAAAAATTGGAAGGTTATCTTAGCATAGATGATATATATATTATTACAATACTTGCTTTATCCAAATATTTATTAATAGACCTTGACAATTCAATATTAACTAAAATCAAGAATAAATTAAATGAGTATATTGAAAATCAATCAAATGGTATTAAAAATGATTTATTAAATATATACGGTGCAAAGTGGGAAAATTTTATTTTTAATTTTTACTCCATCCAACAGTTAAATGAGCTCATAAGGGATAGACTTTTATTGTTTTTAACTGGGGATACAAAAAGAATTATTGAATTTTACAATAAATTTTATAAAATAAGAGAAGAGTCCTTCGAATTAGATGAAGAAATTTATCTAATTGAGGATGTATGGGACGAGCAAAATATATCCAAAGAAATTTTTAATAATGAACCGGAGCATAAATTGAGAATAGATTTTTTAGAGTCATACAAAGGTCCAAATTTATTTGGAAAGGACTTTAAAAAAGTGAAAATTTGGACTATTAAAGATAGAAAAGAAATTAAAGAGCATTACTTTTAATTGTAAAATGAAGTACAGATTTAATTTTGGTATAATAAAATTGGAGAAAGAATACATGAAAAAAATAATATTCTTACTAATTCTTTTAGTATCAGTTAATTGTTCGACAGTTAAAGAATATT
>CANGZW010000076.1 GCA_947458405.1 Leptospiraceae bacterium | reverse complement strand
TCTGATATTTCCATTCTATTAAATAAACTGACCGAACTTGAAAAAAGAAGAGAAACTGTACTACGTACAATTGAGGACTTAGGGAAATTAACCCCTGCACTTAAAAATAAGATCAATTCTACATACGATTCCACAGAGCTGGAAGATCTATATCTTCCTTATAAGCCAAAACGTAAAACAAAAGCCAGTATTGCTAGAGAGAAAGGATTGGAAGCACTAGCAGACTTGATCTTAGAGCAATCCAATACGAACTTAGAAGAAATAGTCAAAAAATTTATTTCTAAGGCAAAAGGGGTTACATCTCTTGAAGATGCATTACAGGGGGCAAGAGATATTATAGCTGAAAAAATAAATGAAGATAAAGATGTGAGAAATGCGATCCGAAATATTTATAAAAATTCTGCCAGTATTAAATCATCGGTAATTAAAGGCAAAGAAGAGATTGGAATTAAATATAAGGATTACTTTGATTTTAATGAGCCACTTAATAAGTGTCCATCACATAGATTTTTAGCAATCACTCGAGGAGTAAATGAAGAAATACTTAAAATTTCAGTAGCACCAGATAGTGATACATCTATTGATAAAATAAATTCTATAATAATAAAAAATAAATCCAACCAAAAAACAAAAGAACAATTAGAATTAGCAATCAAAGATTCCTATAAAAGACTTCTTCATCCATCGATTGAAACAGAATTTCGTAGCACTACAAAAGAAATAGCTGATTTGGAAGCAATTAAGGTTTTCTCGGGAAATCTCAGACAATTATTACTTTCCTCTCCTCTCGGACAAAAACGAATTCTTGGTATTGAT
Source organism: Leptospiraceae bacterium (assembly GCA_947458405.1). Lineage (GTDB taxonomy): Bacteria > Spirochaetota > Leptospiria > Leptospirales > Leptospiraceae > JACKPB01. Next base: position 17,835 of record CANGZW010000076.1, on the reverse strand, counting down.
CCCGGATTTAGGAGTGGTTGCAAGGTAGTTTGTTTGGATTCACAGGGGAATCTATTGCACAATACAGCCATTTATCCCCATGCTCCCCAAAATGAAGTCGAAAAATCACATGCAACAATCTTAGACCTTATCAAGAAATATAAAATGGAAGCAGTCGCAATTGGGAACGGAACAGCTTCAAGAGAAACAGAGGCTTTTTTTAAAAGTATTACAAGTTCCACACAAATAGAAGTATTCATAGTAAATGAATCTGGAGCCTCTATTTATTCTGCTTCTGAGGTTGCCCGAGAAGAATTTCCTGACAAAGATGTAACAGTTCGGGGAGCAATTTCAATCGGAAGAAGACTTCTCGATCCACTGGCTGAATTGGTAAAGATTGAACCTAAATCCATAGGTGTAGGACAATACCAGCATGACGTAGATCAGAGTTTGTTACAATCAAATTTGGATATGGTTGTGGAAAGCTGTGTAAATCTAGTCGGGGTCAATCTCAACACTGCCAGTAAACATTTACTGTCATACGTATCGGGAGTCGGACCCGTTCTTGCAGAAAATATAGTGAGTTTTAGAAAAACGAATGGAAATTTTAAATCCCGAAAAGAGCTTTTGAAGGTACCTAGATTGGGTCAAAAAGTCTTTGAACAATGTGCTGGATTTTTAAGAATTCCTGATGCAAAAAATCCTCTAGACAATAGTGCAGTACACCCCGAGTCCTATTCAATAGTTGAGAAAATGGCTGAAGATTTAAAAACTGATATGCCCACTCTCTTAAAAGATAAGTCTCTTCAAAAGAAAATTAAAATAAATCAATATCTCACAGATGAAATAGGTTTACCGACATTGCAGGATATTATAAATGAATTAGCAAAACCCGGCTTAGATCCCCGAGAAAAAGCCAAATCTTTCTCATTTTCTGAGGATATAAGAAGTATAGAAGATTTAAAAGAAGGAATGATTTTACCGGGAATCGTAAATAATATTACTAATTTTGGAGCTTTTGTGGATTTAGGGATTAAAGAATCAGGACTAGTTCATATTTCAAATATCACAAATAAATTTATCAATTCACCTGCAGATGTACTACAATTAAATCAGCAAGTCAGAGTAAAAGTGTTATCTATTGATAAAGAAAGAAAAAGAATTCAGCTTTCAATGAAATTTGAATAAATTTAATCATCATCGTCCTCTTCACTATCATCAGCTTTTTTATCATCGAGTTTTTGGGGAGGAGATTCAACTGCTTGGGATTCATTTTTATTAATTTTCTTTGTAAGTTTTTTTGCTAAATTTTTTATTTCTGAAGTGTTTACTTTTTTTAATGGAGATAGAATAAGTATATAGTTATCTACTATATAAGACAATGGAATATCAAGTAACGATCCGCTTCCAAAATCTGTAACCTCGAGATTAGCTTTATTTAATGTAAAAATATTAATTAGTAAAGCTGATTTTGGTCTCCATTCTCCGGGGAAATACATTTTATAACTGTACATTCCCAAAATTCCTCTAGCTAATTTTTCGCTCTCATTTTCAACTTTTTCAATCTGATCTTTTTTTACAAAAGGAAAGAGTAGCTGTCCGTATTTGTCAATGCTAGGTAAAATCGGAAAATCTTTATTTTTAATAATTACAGGAGTTGTTAAATCTTTGATGGGAATAGAAATATGAGAATCAAAACCATTGTAATATTCATTAGAAATATTGTTTATTTTACTTTTTAAATTGGGGTATTCTTTTAGCTCTAGGGGTTTAATTGGAATATCTACGGATTTATTATCATTTTTTAAGAATATCTTAATTCTAATAGAGCTTTTTAAAACTTTATCCTTGGTTATCTCTATTGTTTGGAATATATCAAAACAAGTTTCAAACTGAATTAATATAACTAAATATAAAATAATTTTAATTAATGGTTTATTATATCTCAAATCTTTTTACAATCTTGAATAAAAGTTTAGATTGATCGGAGAGTTTACTGGCTTCTTCCGCTAATTTATCTATACTTTTTGATTCAGTCTCCATTTTATTTGTTCCAGCTATCATTATTTGAGCGAATTCTTGAGCTATTTTTGTTGTATGATTGATTATTTTTTCGATTTCTTCTCCATCATTTAATAACTTTAGAGACAAATTAAAGTCATCTTCCACTTGTGATGCACTAGTATCATTAGCAGACTTCATCTGATGAATGGATTCTCTTGCGATATCAACAACTCTAATCCCTTCTTCGATAGCCTTTTCATTCTCTAAGGATTTACTTACGGCAAGAGTAGCCTCTATTTTCATTGATTGGAGTGCTTCTTGAATATCTTTTGCAAATTTTGTAGTACTTTCAGCTAAGCTACCAACCTCTTCGGCTACTATTGCAAAGCCTTTTCCAGTTTCGCCTGCTCTATGGGCTTCAATTGATGCGTTGAGTGAAAGCATATTTGTTTGCTTGGCTATCCTAGTAATTGAGGATACTTTATCGATAAGACTATTTGTTTCATCGGCAACCTTTTTCACAATTGCAATAGAGTGATCTATTGATACCTTAATTAATTTCATTTGAGCTTCTGAATCTTCTATTGCCCGTATGCCCTTATTCGAATACTCCACTACATCTTTAGTTAAGTCTTTTGCATGTAGTAGATTTTCTCTCATCAATCGAATTTCATTCATCATATAGGTGATCATATCTAAAGTTTTGTTGAGAGAACCCATTTGATTTTCTGTACCAAAATGAATTTTATTCATCATGTCAGACATCTCTCTGAATATTTTTGCCAACTGCCCAGCTTCTTTGGCTTGGTATTCACTAACGCTATTAGATACTTTCACACTTGATGAAATTTCTTGAATAATATTTTTGGTTCCAATTACAACCTTATTAAGTTCAAATCCAATTTGGGTAAATTCATTTCTCTCCGTATCACTACTCATCACCCTGAGATCTCCTGCAGATACTTTTCTCATTACTTTCTGCCATTGATTTATTCTGATACTTAACTTTTTATAGAGGATAAAAGATCCAGCACCACCAATTAGTAATGAAATAAAACTCGAGATTAGTAAAGACGTATCAAACCCAAATATAATTAGAGACAAAATAAGAGTGAAAAGAGATGGGATGAATCCTAATCCATAAATAGCGGGAATAAGAAAAGGTTCGAGGATTAATCTTCCTAGTCTGAGATTTAATGTTTCACCTGTTTTTAATTTTCCAATTGGACAGGTAGCATCAATTAATAATTCTCCCGTATTACGGGGATAAAGTTGTAGTAGGGGTGAAATAGTTTTTGCAGATTTGAATCCAACTTCATCAGAAAATATAATACCTTCTCTAAGTCTATTTGTATGCACCCATCCATAACTTTTTTCATCTACAATTACAAAATATTCATCCGCACCAAGTTCATGATCTAATGTTTCTCTAATGGATTCAATGCATTCATCAATGGAGTAGTGTTGTTCAATAATTGTTTGGATTTTTTTAGCTACTTTTTGTACTTTTTGCAATACAAGTTTGGCTTTTCGGGATTGTAGCAGATTTTGACTCATATATATAACAATTCCTTATTTCTTTATTTCCAAATTTAATAAGTTAGACTAAAGGGATGATCTGCATTTTAATTTTATTATCGATTCAAAATATTATAATTATTTTAATTCTAATAAAACTTTTAAAGAATGTCAACTATATTTACAATAGTGACATATTTATATAGGTCAATTGTTTTTTTAATGGAATATAGATTTGAATATTTGAAAATTATTTAGTGAGTTTACCTCATTTAAATCAATGATTTATATCTATTTTTAATTTATTGAAGCCTAAATTCCTTGGGATTATTTTGTATCTATGAGAATTGCTATATTTTCGGATGTTCACGTATTTTAAATGCGTTAAAGATTTGCTATTAGGATAATATTCAAATTTAGTATGAAATATTTTAAACCATGTGGGGCAGTCGAATTGTTATTTTTGTTCCTCTGCCGATTTCACTTTCGATTTTCAAAGAACCTTTTAGTGTTTTTATATATCTATTGCAAATTTTCATACCTAATCCCGTACTTTTGTTTGTAATAAAATCATCATTGCTATCAAATTCAATTTCGTTTTCTAATTTTTGAATTCTAGTTTTTTCAATTCCAATTCCATTGTCTTCACATTGTATTATTAATTCTTTACCATCTATAAATGCTGAAATTGTAATACTTCCTTTTTCAGGAGTAAATTCAAGGGCATTGTAAAATATTTTACGTAGTATAAAAGATAATAACTTCGGATCCGAATTAATCTGTATTTCACCTATATCTATTTTTAGATTTAACTCTTTTCGGATACTTTTATCTTTTAAATTACCTATGCTTTTTTGAAACAATTCGCTTAATGAGATCATTACTATCTGAGCTTCTAAATCTCCTGATTGTATCTTAGTCCATGATATTAGATTTTCTAAGGTTAAATATAATTCTTCGCTATTTGCATAGACACCATTGATAACATTTTGTCTGACATCAGAATCTATAAATTCTAATTGTAATAGTATTTCAGCATAATCTCTTAAATCATTTACCGTTTCTTTAAGATTTACTCCAATAATAAAATGTAAATTATCTTCAGTTGCTTTTAATTTTTGAATATTTTGCAAAGATTTATGTAACTCTTGAGTTCTCTGTAGTACTTTATTTTCTAAATTTAAATTTAAATCTTCGATATTTTTTCTCATTTTTTCTATATTACTTGTTAGTATTACAGCTAAACTTGAATTAAATAAAAAAAAGAAAAATGGTGAAGTTATAAATGGAAATTGTACAATTCCCAAGTTTATTAAAAAATCAATTAAAACACTGGGAATTAATAAGGAAAAAGAGATTAACATCAATTTAGCATCTGAATTTTTTTCGCGAGACCTTATAAAGATGAAATATAAACATAAGAATAAATATAAAATATATACAATTATATGAAGTCTTGACCATACTATTATATTAGTACTAATATCTCTGTAATATAAGATGTACAAAGTTAGAATAAATATAAATCCATCTAAAAGTTTATGAAATAAAGAATATTTAAAGTTAAAATATCTTAATAAAAAATGGGAAAAAGTTACAAATACAAAGGGGAGTAAATAATAAGGTAAGTGCCAAATTAAAATGTATGGAATATTAAAGTCTGTATATTTTTGGGAAAGGGTAAATTGGTACAACGCAAATAATAAATTGAATAATCCAAAAAATAAATATTCTAATTTTTCTTTTTGAAAAGAATAAACAAAGAAAAACAAAATAGAAAATGTAAAATATATTGTATAGATTGAAAATTTTAAATTTTCAGTATTTTGAAAATCTTGGTAGATGACTGAACTTGGTCCAATTTCTATATTATCTACCAAAATACCCATCTTAAAATCTAAATAATTTTGAACTTCTATAAGAATTAAATTTTTTTCTCCTTTGCGAAGAGCTTCATTGGGAATATCATAAATTCTAAATAAGTAGGATGCCTCTACTGTATCACTATCAAATCTACCTAATCCACCAATTTTTTCTCCATTAAAATATGTCCTATCTCTATCCCAAATCCTTTGAATAAGTAGAGATATATGGGTGGCTTTCCAATCTTTTGGTAGTACAATTTCTTTTTTGATAAATACAGTAAATCCTTTGTGAAAAGGAGTGGGGTATGTATCAGCAAGATTTCCTGGAATGGTATATGGTTTCCAATCTTTTACAGTTTCAATCCCTTCTTTCCACTTTTGATAATATTCTTTAGGATCTATTTTTTCTGATGTAACTTCCCAGTTTCCTGATTCCCTTGAACTAATTTCATTAGAAATATCCAAATTATTTATACGAAATACACTTTCACTTTTTAGATCGGAGACTATAAATATAGAAATCATAATTAGGAAATAAAACATAGAAACTATTTTAAAAAACTGATTTGTAAATTTATATTTCATATAGTTTCTATTTTAAGCTCTAAAATATAGGCTTTCCATATTATATTTTGTATAAAATTTAGAAAAAATTCTGATCTATAATTTATTAAATTTTCAAAAGCAATTTTATTGATTTCCCTTAGCTTAGCTTTTTCGCTTGTCACGATCACTCTTTCTTTTCTATACTCCGAACCAAAGAAAGACTGCTCAGAAAAAATATCTCCTTTGTAACAAGTAAGAATTGAGAGATATTCTCTTTTTTCACTGTATTTCTTTTTGATAATAACTTCTCCCATCTCTAGTATAAAAAAGCTACCTTTACTAAAATCATTCTCTCTAAAAATAGTGTCTTTCTCAATATAATTGATGTTATTTGGTGTGTGAATCCTTTCTGTGATTTCTATATTTTTACTTCGCATGTTTGCCATCAGTTCCTGATTTACAGCAATGAAAGGAACATCTGTATTTCTTTGGAGATAATAACTTACTGCTAGATTGTATCTATTATTGGAACATTCTAAAAGTTTTTTTAACATTGTTTTATTGAGTGATAAATTCTTTTCAAGTTCTCTTGCAGTAAGTGAAATAATTTTTGCAATATCCGAATTAACCACCACAGTTTCATTCCTGGGATCATTGTTAATGATAGAGATCTCTCCAAAAAAATCTCCCCTTTTTAATGAATTAGTAAAACTTATCGAAAAACCATCCCTCCTGATTGATACATCTCCTTCTATAATATAATATATTTTATTATTAGACATATCACCAGATTTATAGATAACCTCTCCATTGGCATACACATCTACTTTTAAATTATTTATTAGACTTTGTTTGAGATTATCTATTTCCATATATTTTATCTATTAGTATTGACAAGACAGATTTTTACATTGGTACCTTTATTAGGATGACTTGTTATTTCAAATTTCCCATTAATTAAATTTATATACTTATTACAAATTACCATACCTAATCCGGTACTTCTTGAGGAAATATCGCTTAAATTAGGTTCATAATCAACTGCAGTCCTTATTTTATTTAATTTATCCTCATCCATTCCTTTTCCATTATCTTCAATAGATATATAAATATATTTATCATCTTTGGAACTGTAAACAGAAATCAATCCTCCTTCTGGAGTAAAACGTATTGCATTAGAAAATATTTTTCTTAATATAAATCCAAGTAATCTTATATCAGTAAAAATAAGCTCATCGGAAATATCAAAACTGAGCTTTATTTTTTTTCTAATAGCATATTCTTTTAACATACCTATTGATTGAGTAGTTAATTCTTTTAGGGGAATATTTTCAGAATGAACAAATATTATTCCACTTTGAATTTTAGTCCATGCAATCAGATCTTCTAGGGAGATAAATAATTCTTCCCCTCTTTTATGTACTATATTTATAAGACTTATTCTTTCTTCAGAATTTAATGAGTCCAATTTCATTAAGAGAGTAGATATATCTTTTATTTCAGTAGCTGAACTTTGTAAATTCATTCCCAAAATATAATACATTTTATCTTCTTTAATTTTTAAGTCTTTTAGTGTGTTGAGTGAATTATTTAAATCTTCAGACCTTTTAGAAACTTTCCTTTCGAGTAGCTCATTTAAACTCTCTAAATATTTCCTCATTTTTTCGATATTCACAAATAAAATAAAGGCAAGACTGATTACAAAGAAAAAGAAAAATATTCCTGATAGTTTAGGGATAGTGATTAAACCTAAGGTAGAAAAAATATCAAGTATAGCTGAACCTATAAACAGGAATAATGAATATCCCATATATATTGCGTCTTTATTTTTTTCAAAAGCACGCTTTAAAATCCAATAAAAGTATAAACAAATATATCCTAGATACAGAGGTACTACACCTATTTCAAATATAGTATATTGAATACGTATGTCCCATAAAGAAAAGGAAATAATTCTGGTTACAATCATTCCTAAATCCATTAATTTATGAAAAATATTATATTTAAAATTAAAATATCTATATATAAATTGAGCAAATAATGGAAATAATATAGGGGTAAATATATAGGTAAAATATTCAATAAAATGGTAGGATATATTTAAATGATAAATAAATTCTAGTTGCTGTAATAAATATATTATGAAGCTAAATATAAAAATAGCAAAAAAGAGATAAGATACTCTTTCTTTTCTATGGAGATATAATAATAAAAAAGTTCCGGCGAGGGTCAAATAAAAAGATATAAAAAATAATTTTATATTTTCTTCGTTGTGAAAATCTTTATAAAGAATCGAGCTGGGTGCAATTTCGACTCTATCATTTAATATACCCATTCTAAAAGTATGATAATTTTGAACTTCTATGAGGATTAAATTTTTTTCACCTTTACGAAGTAAATGTGTAGGTATATCATATATTCTGATGATTCTTTCCCCTTGCATAGAATCTTGATCAAATTTTCCCAAGGAACCTATCAAAACTCCATTTAGGTATGTATTGTCCCTGTCACTGATTTCACCGAGGCGGATCGAAAAGTGAGAGGAGCTCCAACTATCAGGAAGAAATATTTCTTTTTTTAAAATGACTTTAAAATTTTTAGGAAACGGAATAGGATATACACTCGAGAGGTTCCCAGGTATTGAATAGTTTTTCCAATCCGATACTTTTTCAATCCCTTTCTCCCAGGCGATAAAATATTCTACTGGATCTATGTTTTCGGTAGAAACCTGCCAATCTCCCGAAAATTCTGAATTCAAATTGTTGTTTAAATCTAGGTTAGAAATCTTAAAGGTTGCATCACCATATAACGTATTAATTGAGAATAGGAGAATTGATAATACAAGTAATGGGAAACTAAATGGGATTTTCATAATAAATCGGTAATTTAGAATAATTTAAAATTAACTCTAAAAAACTCAAGTAATATACCTTTCTTTTGCTCTCTTATTTTAGCCCAGTATATAAAAATTGAATCATCTCTTTCGTGATGGATTTTGCATTTTTCAGATCAATATTTCTAAACATCACTTGCTTGCCTGCTAGTAATACAGCAAGCCCATGTACCATTGTCCAGGCTGACATGGAAGCCTGTTCAATTTCATTGGTTTTAATAAGTCCCTGTTCTTTGCATTCTAATAGTATATTTTTTAATATTTGAAAGGCTTCTTCTTCTGATTGAATTAAAAATTCATATTTGGAATGACTTAGAATTTGATTTCCATACATTATTTGAAATAGGTCGGGATTTTTAATTGCAAATTCAACATAGGCAATACCCGATTCTCTAAATTGAAGTAGGGGATATTTGGCATACCTACTTTTCACTTTTTTTAATTTAGCGGTCAATAATTTAAATCCTTCAGAAGCAATATCCGCATACAGTGCCTCTAAGTCATCGTAGTGTCTATAGGGGGCAGATTGTGATACTCCTGCTAATCTTGCAATCTTACGAAGACTTAAAGATTGGTAACCCTCTTTTTGTAGTAGAAAAATTGCTACTTCTAAGAGAACCCTCTTTAGATCTCCATGATGATAAGTCATTTTATCTTTGTCTTTTTTCATATTGACAGTTATTACATTCTTAAATTATTTGGATTAAAGAGAATGTATTCACTGTTCACATTATTTAACTAGGAGAAAAAGTCAATGCCAAATAAAGTTTTAAGCGATAATTACGATGTGATTTGTATCGGTTCGGGGATGGGGAGTCTCACTGTAGCCAGTCTATTGTCACAATATGCTAATAAAAAAGTTTTAGTCATAGAGAAACATTTCCAGCCCGGTGGATACACTCATGCGTTTAGTAGAAAGCAGGGCAAATTTCATTGGGATGTTGGGATTCACTATGTGGGTGATATGCATAAGGGTGGATTCGGGCGAACCTTGATGGATAAAATCACACAAAAGAAAGTTCTATGGAATAAAATGGCAGAGCCCTTCGAAAAGTTTGTGTATCCCAATAGAACATTTGAGCTATATGGAGATGAAGAGAGATTTAAAAGTGATTTAATCTCTCAATTTCCAGAAGAAACTTCTGCAATACATAATTATATTAAGGATATTCGTAAAGCATCCGCCGTTTTTGGAAAATCCATGATGTTAAAATTTGCACCTCCCCATTTGGACTCCATAAAAATTAAAACAGAAGATAAAGATATTTTAACTTTAAAAGATTATCTTGATTATAATTTTAAGAATATTGAATTAAAAGCAATTTTAGCATCCCAATGGGGGGATTATGGATTGCCTCCGTCAAAATGTACGTTTGCAGTACATGCCTCTCTCGTAGTACATTATTTAAATGGTGGATTTTATCCCGTGGGTGGAGCTGGTAAAATATTTGACAATGTTGAGCCCATCATTGAATCTACTGGTGGAGCAGTTATCTCTTCCGTTGAGGTTTTAGAAGTAATTATTCAGGATGGCAAAGCAGTTGGTGTAAAAACTAAAGCACTTCGTGGCGAAAAAGAAGAGAGAAGTTTTTTTGCTCCCGTGATTGTTTCGGGTGTGGGATCCTATCCTACTTATATGAAATTAATCCCCGAATCAACACCAGTCTCATTCAAAGAAGACCTATCCCGCTTTTACAAAAAAGAAAAAATGGCAACCAGTATATGCGTATATATGGGATTATCGGATAGTCCTGCGAAACTTGGTTTTAAAGGGGAAAACTATTGGATTTTTAGCTCCCCCGATCATGAGGAGAATTTTAATGATAGAAATAAATGGTTAGAGTCATCGGGAGATATTAAAAATTTATACATTTCATTTCCTAGCTTAAAAGACCCTGAAGCAAAAAATCACACAGCAGATATGATTACATTTACCGATTATTCCCTTTTTGAAAAGTGGAAAGACTTGCCCTGGAAAAAAAGAGGGGAAGAATACGCGGCTTTTAAAGAAAAAATTGCTAATATTGTAGTACAGACAATTGAAAAAAGATTTCCCGGGTTTAAGGATATAGTGGAATACATTGAAGTTTCCACGCCCATCACAAATGAGCATTTTACCTCCCATCCCGATGGGGCAATTTACGGACTTGCCTGTGTTCCTGAGAGATACAATAAAGAAAAATCCCCCTGGTTTGAAATACAAACATTCATTTCCGGTCTCTATATAACGGGGGCGGATGCGGGCGGTTCCCCTGGTATTGCGGGAGCCATGATGGGCGGATTAGCTACAACCATGAAAATTCTCGGAGGAAGGGAAATCTTAAAAGAAATCATGAAAAATTAATTGTAATATCTAGCTAGACCAAGCTATGATTTTGAGTAATTCAAAAAAATAGCTTGCATGTTTTTAAAAAGGTCTAAGATCTTTCAGGCATTTTTTAAAACTAAACATTTCCTTGCAAATATGAATAATTAAATAGAATAGATTCCGAATTAAACTAAAATAGGAAATATTTGAATGTATAGCTTACAAATACATGATAAAAAGATATATAATTCGATATTATATTTATAAATTGACTTTTTTTAACATGGCTTCATTTTGTATTGTATTCTTACAAAAACCCCTTTCCTAAGAAGAGATCTTTTTTAGGATTTCTGGAATTAGATAGAGACTTTATACAATTAAGAAGCTCATCTATGAGTAGGAATAGTTTTGATTTTATATTATCAAATATAGTAAATAATTTTGTAGAGCACTCACTAATTTAAATTCTAGAGAGAATTAAATGAATATTATAAATAAATATATAAATTTTATTATAGACAAACCTGAGTATATATCTTTTAGGTTCTATAGATATTTTTCCTATTTAAAGCTCCTTTTGCCAATAGCATCTCTTGTTCATTTTTTTTGGATTTTTTTATTTTATTATTTTGATTTTTATATTTTATCTGTTTATAATATTTTTAGTTTTTTCTTTATAATTACTCTTACATATTTTCATTTTAGAGGCTACTTAATACAGGTACTTTTATTTTGTAATATAGAATTCATATTTCATTTTTACCTCACACTAAATTATATTAATTGGGATGCTGGATTTTCTTACCATATTTTTCTTTTAATTCATATAATTCAATTTTATCCTTGGGAAAAGTTATGGGAGCGAATAATCTCACCTTTTATAATTATAATAGTCTATATAATATTATTTATTGAGTACAGTAGTATAAATTATATGAGTTTAAGTAATGAAGAAGTAAAATTAATGTATATTCAAAATATATTTTTTGTATTTATTGCACAGATCCTATCCCCATTGTTTTATCACCTTATCGCAATTGAAATAGAGAATAAGATGATTGAGGAAAGAGACTTGGCTAGAAAAGCTCTCAATGAAATTATTTATCTAAACCAGGAACTCGAACATACCAAAGAGCGTGTTACCAAAGCCTATCTCGATCTCGAAGCCTCCCAAAAACAACTCGTTCAGTCTGACAAAATGATTACCTTGGGCACTATGGTGGCGGGTGTTGCCCATGAGATCAATACACCTCTTGGAGCGATTAAGGCTAATTCGGAAAATATTCTGGAATCTCTCAGGGGACTTATACAAAAACTAAATCCTACTTTGAGCCATATTACGATCAGTGATTTGCAAAATGCTATCTCAGTTCTAGAACTATCCAAGGATCCAAAAACGGCAATTTCTAGCAGAGAAGCGAGGGTACTACGCAAAAAGGTGATTTCCGCTTTGGAAGAGAAGGGTAAAATAAATGTAGAGGTTATGGCAGACTATATCCTGGATTTAGCTCTTGTGGAAGCCTTAGAGCGTGGAGAAGAAATTCTAAATCATCCCGAATTAGAGAAGTATCTAAGTATTGCAAATGATCTTCATGGAATCAGAAAAAAATCTAGCGTTATACAAAGTTCTGCAGAGAGAGTCTCTAAAATAGTCAAGAGTCTTAAATCTTTTATGCACTTTGACCAAAATGAAAAAATGGTAATAACGGATCTCACCGAGGGAATGGAGACGGTACTCATCATTCTGCACAATAAAATCAAATATGGAATTGAGGTTATAAAAAATTACGGAGATAATGTACCACAAATACTCTGTTTTCCCGATGAACTCAATCAGGTATGGACAAATCTGATTCATAATGCAATACAGGCAATGGAAGAGAAGGGGACACTCCAAATAGATATAGAAAGCATTACAAATCTAGAGGGAAAACCAGACATAGACAAAAGAAACCCAGAGTACAAAGGTGGGTATGTATCAGTATCTATCCAGGACAGTGGTTCTGGGATTTCCCCGGAGATACGTACTAAGATTTTTCAGGCATTTTTTACAACTAAACCTGCAGGGGAAGGCTCAGGACTGGGTCTTCATATCATCGGTAAAATATTGGAGAAACATGCGGGTGCCTTGTATTTAGAGTCTGAAGTAGGAAAAACAAGATTTACTGTGATACTACCTATGGGCATAAATTCTTAGTTGGGTATATTTAAATAAAATTCCAAATTAAATTCCAAATATAAAAAAAGAAATAATTTTTTTTCTTGATTAATTACTTTTAGTAGTGAGATATATTTTTTATGGAATTAGATGGATTTAACTCACTCGAGCACCTTCATACAGGTAAAAATATTAATTTATTTAAAGCTAAAAATAAAGATAAAAAATCCTGTGTTTTAAAGGTAATTCCCTCAGAGCATCCCTCTTCTGAAGAGATTCATAAATTACAAAATGAGTATGATTTATTGAAAGAGATTCATTCAGAATATGTTATCGAAGCCTACGAAATTTCCACTCAAACTCCAAAAAAATATTTAGTAATAGAAGACATAGAGGCTAAAAGTTTAGAGTCTCAGTTAGATTTGATTTACGGAGATGTTGAGAAAATATTAAAATTATTTGTAAATATATGTAAAGGTCTGATTGATATTCATAAATTAAATATAGTTCATAAAGATATAAATCCATCAAATATATTGTATATACATAATACTTCCCAAATCAAAATTATTGATTTCGGTATTTCATCTAAGGTTTATTCATTTTCTTCAGAATTTAAACATTTGAATAAAATTGAAGGCACTCTTTTATATATTGCACCCGAACAAACAGGAAGAATCAATCGTGGAATTGATCCAAGAACAGACCTCTATTCCTTAGGAATTATTTTATACAGAATCCTTACAAATGGAAAGTTTCCTTTTGTAAGCGAAGACTTTATGGAAATTATTCACATGCAAATTGCTGTAGCCCCCAATCCTCCTATCAAAGTCAATCCATTGCTTCCACAAATCCTTTCGGATATAACTTTAAAACTTCTTTCCAAAAATCCTGAGGATAGGTATATTTCAGCTTTTGGATTACAGAAAGATCTAGAAAAGTGTCTTGATTCATTCATGAAATACCAAAGCATACCTAACTTTGAAATTGGTGGGCAGGATAGAAGTACAGAACTAAAATTTAAAACAAAATTATACGGGAGAGAAAAAGAAGAGAAGCAAATTTTGGAAGCCTTTGAGAATGCATGTGCAGGCGAACCATCTTTATTTTTAGTTGGAGGATATTCAGGTATTGGTAAGTCATCGCTTGTAAATGAACTCTTCTCTAGTATTACAGAAAAAAAAGGAATTTTTGTATCCGGAAAATTTGATCAATACCAAAAGAATATACCCTTTTTTGCTATCACGCAGGCATTCAATTCTATTGTAGAGTATTTGCTCTCCGAATCACCCCAGGATCTTGAAATTTGGAAAAGAAAAATATTAGAAATAACGGGTAGTAAGGCACAAGTCTTAATTGATGTAGTACCATCTCTTGAATATATTCTAGGTAAACAACCTTCCGTTCCGGTATTAAATCCAACAGAAACACAAAATAGGTTTATAGAAATCTTTCAGGAGTTCTGGAAAATCATTGATACCAAAGAACATCCCCTCACTATTTTTATTGATGACCTACAGTGGGCAGATTCTGCTTCTCTAGCTCTTCTCCAAAATATATTAAAAATAGTTAAAAATGGAACTTATTTAATCATTGGAGCCTATCGTGACAATGAGGTAGATGCAAACCATAAACTAATGTCATTTATCGAAATAGTTAAAAAAGAAGATGTTTCTGTAGTACAAGTAATACTAAAAAGTCTCGAAATTTCTGACACCTACCATTTTATTCAGGATTCCCTAAATACTGATGACGAAGCGACCGAGCTTCTCAATCAATCTATATTTCAAAAGTCTAATGGAAATCCATTTTTTGCCATTGAACTAATTAAAAATATTTATAAAAATAAAATACTACATATAGGAGATGATGGAAATTGGATTATTGAAGAAGATAAATTGGCTACATTTAGGATATCCGGAAATGTGGTTGATCTATTAAAAGAAAAAATCAATGAGCTTACATTAGATACAAAAGAAATCTTAAAAATTGCGTCCTGTATAGGAAATCAATTTGATTTAGAATCAATTTATTTTTTGAAAGGGACAGACTTTAAAGAAGATTCTATCCAAGAAGTTCTAAATGATTTACTGCAAGATGGATATATCCTACCAATCAAAAATACTTCATTGAGTTCACTTGATTCTCTTAATAATTATATTTACAAATTTTCTCATGATAGAATTCATCAGGCATCTTATCAACTTCTTTCGGAAGATGAAAAACAAAACTACCATTATAAATTAGGACTTAATTTACTTAATAAATACCAATTCCAGGAAGATAAAATATTTACTATTGCAGATCATTGGAATGAGTCTGTCCCCAAATTACAAACGGACTCGGAACGACTTTCCCATATTAAAATTAATTATCTAGCAGGACTTAAATCCAAAGAAGCTACTGCCTATGAAAGTGCTATACTATTCCTAAATATAGGATATGAAAATATAGTAGAGTATAATTATAAGGATTTACTTTGGGAATTAGACTTTGATCTTAGCTATAAGTTTTATCTATTAAAAGGAGAAATAGAATATATATTAGGAAATTTCAAAAAATCTACGGATACTATTCTAACTGCGATTCAAAAATGTAAAACTCCTTTTCAAAAAGCCAGTGCATACCAATCACTCATAGTTCAAAATACTCTCTTAGCAAATTATGATGAAGCCATCGCATTGGGCAGAACCGCACTGGAACTTGTAGGGATTACTTTGCCTTCTGATAATTATGAAGTGATACGTGATTTAGAAATAGACTCAATTTTCCAAAAGATAGGAAATAGAAGCATTGATTCACTCTATGATCTCCCTCTTATGACAGACAAAGAAAAAATCCTTTCTGTAAATTTATTAATAACAATGGGTCCTCCCTGTTATAGGTATCACCAGAGACTCTGGGGATTTATTGTGGCAAAAGTAGTACATATTACTATAGAATATGGAAACGTACCTGAAATTTCCTATAGCCACACCGCTTTTGGCGGACTTTTGGGATTTGTCAAAAAGGATTATGCCAGGACCAAAGAATTTGGAGATCTTGCGATTCGTTTGATGGCTGATAAGTTTCATGCTCCTTCCTCCCAGAGTGTTTTTTATTTAATGATAGGGAGTTCTGTAAGACATTGGGTGAGTCCTCTCAGTCAATCCTCTCTTGACTACATGAATGCCTACAATGTGGGGGTGGAATCTAGTAATTTACAATTTTCTGCCTATGCATTTGGGCACAATATGTATTGCATGTTCTTTCGGGGAATACAACTGAATGAATTATCTGAATTCATAAAAAGGTCGCTCTTTTTTAGTCGCAGTAGAAAAAATTGGTGGGCAATTGATCTACTCGAAGGGGGAGAACTTATTCTAAAAAATCTAAGTACAAGTGAAAACTTCGAAGAACTTGAAAAGATAGAAATAGAGTATATCGAAAGATGTAACATGCATAAAAATATTCAAGTTCTCTGTATATTTTATATTATGAAATCATTTGCTTTTTATGTTTTGGATCGTTTTACAGATTCAAAAGCATATCTTGACAAAGCTCAAGAATTCATAATCACTGTGCAAACTCAAGGATTACTACCAACTTCTGAATTTATAGTAATACAGTCTCTTCTCTTATGTAGGTTAAATCCGGAAAATTTGAAAGATATAAATAGTAAAGAATCTAAGTTATTAAATTCTAATCTCGAGGAACTCGAAATATGGAAAAATTCATGTCCTGAAAATTATTTACCTCGATATGAGATGATTCTTGCAGAAAAGAAAAGAATTGAGGGAGATTTCTTAGCTTCCTTAGATTTATTTGACTCAGCAATTGCCTTATTTTCCAAGTCAGGAAATTATCTTTATATGGGAATAGTAGCTGAGCTTGCTTCCCGACTATTCATTGAAAAAAATAAATTGAAACCTGCAAAACCGTATCTATCGGATGCTTATTATTATTTTAATATATATAGGGCAAAAAATAAAAATATACTCATGAATTATAAATACAAAGAGATTATAGAATTAGAAAAAACTCTTGAATTAGAAAATACATCTGAAAATAGTAATACATCTTCTGCAGTATTGAATCGAACAATAAGCTCGGGCACTATCTCTACAACTTCTTCAAATAGTGGAAATAACTTAGATATGTCTTCTGTAATTAAAGCAACACAGGCTATCAGTGGTGAGATACAACTAAATGAACTCCTCAGTAAATTAATTAAAATTACCGTAGAAAATGCAGGAGCGGTAACAGGAATCCTAATGCTATACAAAGAAGGATCTCTATATATTGAAGCGGAGTACAATATCAACACTCAATCATTGAATATATTAGAGTCTATTCCAGTGGAAAAGTCCAAAAAACTACCCCTTTCCATCTTACATTATGTGGAAGCAAAAAAAGATCTACTTATTATAAGAGACGCTTCCAATGAAAAAAAATTCTCTAGGGATGAATATATCGTACTGAATAAAATAAAGTCAATTCTTTGTATGCCACTTTTAAATCAGGGAAAACTTTCAGGAATAATATATCTCGAACATCCTCATCTATCAGGAGCATTTACAGATGA
>CANGZW010000075.1 GCA_947458405.1 Leptospiraceae bacterium | reverse complement strand
TAGAATATCAAAAAAAATCAATAGAAGACCTAAATATTTTTATTAAAAAAATAAATGAATCTTTTGATTTAGAAATAATATTAAATAATATACATGAATATATCAGTAAAACTTTTCAAATACAACATTATTCTCTTGGTTTAGTTGATTTTTCTGGAAAGATCGCTCAATTTGTAAAAACATCTTTTGATGCCGATGTAGATTTACGCGATGCTATCCATAAAATTAGAGTCCCTATTGTAGACACTACAGGAGCACATGCATTTGCATATAAATTCAACAAACCTTTTTATATAAAAAAATTAAATCTAAACCGTACTACAAATGAAGAAAAAGAAATAGCTATACTTTGTAAATTTAAATCATTTTTAATACTACCCCTTATTTTAAATGGAAAAATTATAGGATTTTTTGATCTATCAAATCAAGATACTGAAATGATTCTCAACAAAGAACAATTAAATCAGCTTTCTATTCTTACTGAAAATCTTGCAGGTATCATCTATAGTTCTAATTTATATAAAGAATTAGAGAATCAAAAAAAATCCATAGAAGAATTAAATATCTTTGTAAAAAAACTTAATAAATCATATGATTTGAATTATATCTTATCTGAAGTGCACACATATATTCAATCTAAATTTAATATCGAAGAGTATGCACTCTGTTTGGTAGACTCATCGAATAAGTATGCAAGGTTTATTGAGTCTTCTGTAAACTTAAGTGGTGGAATAAAAGAAAAAATTAAAAATATGAAATTTTTAATTGTAGATGTTGTAAGTGGCCATGCCTTTGCGTTTAAAGCAAATAAACCAATTTATATTAGAAAACTATCTTCCCATCGCACGACTCCCGAAGAACAGATTATCATAAAAGAGTGCAATATTTCTTCAGTCTTAATTCTTCCATTGGTACTAGAGGAAAAAAATATTGGATATATAGATTTATTTAATTGTGGTACAAAATTAAATCTTACAAATTCTCAAATCACCCAACTTTCTATTCTTGCAGAACAACTTTCTGGAATTATTCATAGAACCAATCTTTATGTAGAGCTACAATCTCAAAAAAATGAATTAGAACTAAATAAAAAATTCATCGAAAACTTAAATTCCCTTATAAAAAAATTAAATGAATCCCATAGTATCGATTCTATTTTCTATATTATTCATGAATATATTAAAATAAATTATAATATTAAACATATAGGAATTGGTTTAGTTGATACTTATGGAGAAACCGCGAGATCAATTAGAATCTCTTATCCACATGAACAGGAATTAAAAGAAATTATTTACTCAATTAAAATACCAATAACAGGTAAAGTAGGTGCCCATACTTTCGCATTCAATACCAACAAACCATTATTAACTAGAGCGGGTATGACAAATAGAATCACATTAGAAGAAAGAGAAATTGTCAAAATGTGTAAATTTAAATATATACTCATTATACCACTGATTTTAAAAAAACAAAACATTGGATTTTTAAATCTATTCAATGAGTCAGATGAAGATCTTATTCTCACTAAAAAAGAAATCAGTCAACTTTCTATTTTGGCTGAACAACTTGCCGGAATCATCTACAGTTCCAATCTCTATCAGGAAATTCAAATTCAAAAAAAGGAATTAGAGTTTACACTTACTGAGCTTAGGACAACCCAGGATCAACTCATAGAAGCAGAAAAGTCTGCTGCTCTCGGTCAACTCATCTCGGGTGTTGCCCATGAAATCAATAATCCCCTAGCGGCAATCCGTTCGAGTGCTGAAATTTTAGAGATGGACCAAGCCAAACTTTTGGAGGAAATACCGCGCTTTTTTCAAAAAAATACTTCCGAAACACTTGAGATTTTTATAGAGCTCCAAAAAAAATCAGAAAATAACAAAAAATATCTTCCCAGTCGGGAAGAACGTCTGAGAAAAAAACAAGTCTATTCTTTTTTGGAAACTCTTCCCTTTGAAAATACTAATCTCAAAGACTCACTTATCGAGTATATAACAGAGCTTTATCTCGAAGAGTATTACAGCTCTCTGCGTAGTACATTTTCCGAAGAGGAAATTCTTCAAATTTTGAAATACGTATCCCTTTTTTCCGTTCAGAAAAATTCTTTGAGAAACATCCAACTCTCCACTGAAAAATCAGCCCGCGTGATCTTTTCTCTCCGAAAATTTCTAAAAACTGAAATACGCGGAACTCCCCGAGAAATCAGTCTTTCCGAATTGATTGATAAATCCTTAAGTGTATATAATAACTATATCAATGGAATAATAACTGTCAAAAAAGAAGTAAACTTCAATCCTACCATCAATTTAGTAGTAGATGAAATTTTACAGGTATTTAAAAATTTACTTTTCAATGCAATTCAATCAATGTACACAAGCAATGAAAAAGTAGTACAAATCAATAGTAAAGAATTCACCGAAAATTCCAGGTCCTACCTCCAAGTTTCAATTGAGGATACGGGAACGGGAATTCCTAAAGAGGTAGTACATAAGCTATTTACACCCTTTTTTACCACCAAATCCAGAGGTGAAGGAATTGGGCTCGGTCTATTTGTATCTAAAACCATTCTCGAAGAACATGGGGGAAGTTTGGAGTATGAAAGTTTGGAAATTGGCTCGAGGTTTATCTTGAGGATACCAGTATCAATTTAGGAGTTTAGAACTTATTTGTTTAATATTTTGATATTTAGTTGAAATTTTACAACTTCACAATGGATATAATTTTTATGACTTAGTGAATATTTTCTTAAAAAATAAAATCAGTTGAAAATTTTGGTAACTCCATTTATATATTTAATATTATGAATGTTAATGATTATATCGGAAGCGATCCTAAAATTATGTTTGGAAAACCAGTCTTAAAAGGAACTAGAATCCCTGTAGAACTACTTCTTGAAAAATTAGCTATGGGTGAAACAATAGAACAGATATTGCTATCCTATCCTAAATTAAAGAAGGAGTCAATTTTAGCCTGTCTACTTTATGCAACATTAGTATTAAAAAATGAAATTATATCATCGGCGGCATAATTGAAATTTGTGGTAGATGAAAGTGTAGACATTCATATAACCAAAGTTTTACAAGAAGTAAATAGCTTGAAATTAATTAAATCCTTTACTACTATCGATCATAATTTTGTTAGAATTAGAACTCCAATATTATAAATTTTTATAATTAATTTATAATTATTCTTTTGGTAGGAAAAAATCTAGATGTAACCTACTCATATAAAAGTAACCCTAATTTAAATAAAAGAATATTAATAATGAAAATAACATTCTCCTAAAAAATCATAAAAAAATTTACTGACAAAATCAATCATACCAATATTCTATTACGTTAGTTATCAACCATGAACCTCTACCACTCCCACCAAATCCTATACAAAAGCGAACGGGTAACCGTTTCCAGAGCCGTTTCGGAATCAGACGGTAAAAGCGTCATCCTAAAGTCCCAAACATCCGAGTTTCCCTCCCAGAGAGACCTAACACGAATCAAGTATGAGTATGAACTTTCAAGGAAATTTTCCCTAGAAGGGATGGTTCCTATTTTGGGTCTTGAGAAACAGGGAAATGGGTTTACATTGGTGATGGAGGATGTAGAGGGAATTCCCCTCTTGGACTATTGGAATTCCTCGTCCAAAACTCTTTCTCTCTTTTTAGAATTGGCAATTTCCATCACAATAAATTTATCCAACATTCATGAGAATGGTATTATCCACAAAGACATAAAGCCCGCCAATATACTTGTGAGTCAAACTACCAATCAAGTGTATCTCATAGATTTGGGTCTTGCGTCTCTCTTAAGTTCCGAGGAACAGGCTCCCGTTCAGCCTCACACATTAGAAGGAACTCTGTCTTACATTTCTCCCGAACAGACGGGACGTATGAATCGAAGCATTGATTTTCGAAGTGATCTCTATTCTTTAGGTATCACGTTTTATGAATTACTGACGGGTGAGCTCCCTTTTACAGGAAAAGACTCGGTGGAACTTGTGCATGCCCATATAGCCATCTCACCCCTTCCACCAATTGAAGTAAATAAAGAGATCCCTCTTTCACTTTCAAATCTTATCGTAAAGCTACTTTCCAAAAATGCAGAAGATCGGTATCACTCTACCAAGGGACTTCTCGATGATTTGAGTCTCGCCCTAGAACTTTTGAAAGAAAACAAGCCAATTGAATTTATCCCGGGAGAAAAGGAATCCAAGTCTATTTTTATTATTCCCCAAAAGCTCTATGGACGCGAGGCGGAAGTCAGCTTTCTTTTAGAGGCATTTCATCGTATTGCAGAATCTCCTTTTAAGAAGTATGACAGAGAATCAGAAGAGCCCTATGGTGGAGTCAAGCTGGTCTTGATTGGAGGCTATTCTGGTGTGGGAAAAACTGCTCTCATCAATGAAGTCCACAAACCAATTCTTGAAAAACGGGGCTATTTTCTATCAGGAAAATTTGACCAATTCAAAAGAAATATTCCCTATTTTTCGCTTATTCAGGCTTTTACAGGTCTAATTAGGCAAATCCTTACCGAAAAAGAAGATAATGTCAATGTCTGGAAAGAGAAAATTCTCAAAGCATGCAGTCCAAACACTGCACTTCTCACCGAACTCATTCCTGAAATACTCCATATCACTGGCACTCCTCCTCCCATACCCGAATTCTCCGCTCAGGAGGCAGAGGATCGTTTTGTAAGCACTCTCCTTCGATTTGTGGAAGTCTTTGCCACTCTCGATCATCCCCTCACCATTTTTGCGGATGACTTACAATGGGCGGATTCTCCTACCCTAAAGTTTTTGGAGACGCTCACAAAATCCAAAGAAACCCACCATCTCCTTTTACTGGGAGCCTATCGGGACAATGAGATAAATCCTCTCCATCCATTTACCCATATGGTCCAAAATTTAGAGAAAGAAGGAATTTCCATTCTAAAAATCACACTGACTCCCCTTATGGAATTTTTCATAGAGAGAATGATCTGTGACACATTTCACAAAGAAGTGGGTTCTGAGCTACCCGAATTGGTTCACAAAAAAACGGGGGGAAATCCATTTTTTGTAAGACATTTTTTGAAGACTCTCTACTTGGATGGTTGTATCTCTTATTCTTCCTCATTGGGATGGACTTATGATTTGGAAAAAATCAAGATTACTGGGTACACTGAGAATGTTGTAGAACTGGTGGCGAATCGACTAAAAAATCTTTCTGCCACTTCTATTGAAATCTTAAAAATAGCCTCTTGTATAGGTACTAATTTTTCTATGTCTTTGCTCTCTTTCGGATTTCAAAAGTCCATACAGGAAACTGCCTTAGCTCTTAAGGAATCTCTTCGCGATGGAATTATTCTTCCCGAGAATAGTTCCTATCGTAGTGCTGAAGTAGTACATAATGATACTAATTTAAAACTGGAAGATACTTCCTATCGATTTATCCATGATCGCATTCAACAAGCAGCTAATTTTCTTTTAACGGAAGAAGATAAAAAGAGGATTCATGTACTACTCGGGAAAACACTTCTTAAAAGTTTAAATTCAGAGGAATTGGAATCTCATATTTTTGAAGTTGTCAATCATTTGAACTTTGGGATTGAAGATAATTTGAGTTTAAAAGAGAGAGAAGAATTGATTGAGTTGAATTATAGGGCGGGAAGTAAGGCTGGAGAGTCTTTTGCGTATGAACCTGCAATACAATATTTTCGAATTGGGGTTTCTTTGTTAAATGAGAAAAGTTCTCAAGAAATGAGTTTCAATCTTAAATTTGAGCATTTGAGTAATATTTATAAAATAGGGAGAATTTCAGAGGTAAATGAAAAGGTTGACGAACTTTTAGTATATTGTACTACGAAATTTCATAAAGCTAAGTTTTATAATTTAAAGATTGAATGTCTTACAGCAAATGGTGAATATGAGAAGACTATTATAAATTGTTGTGAAATTTTGAATATATTTGGTATTGAGTTAAGTACTAATCTAACATATAATAATATAATAATTTATTACAAATTTATACATAGAAAATTAAAGAATTATTCAATTGATGCTTTATATAAATTACCATTATTAGAGAATAATGAGATTAAGTTAGTTATGGAAATATTGATGAATACCACTTCATCAGCTTACTGGAGACTTCCTTTATATTCTACTATGTTTAGTTTAATTATGATTGAATTAACTCTCACTTATGGTTTATCAATTGAATCAGCATTTAGTTTTTCTTCATATGGTATAGTTCTAACGTCACTAGGTAATTATAAAAATGCTAATCTTTATGGCAATTTAGGCAGAAATTTATCACAAAGATTTCCTAGCTCCTCGACTTGTTTAAAAATTCCATTACTAAATGGATTTTCTATAAATAATTGGATACAACATTCTAAATTATCATCAGAATTTATGATGAATTCACTTGTTAAATATCCTTATGTAAAAGATATTGTTAGTACCTCTTCAATTATTTTAAACTCTATTCAAATAAATTTTATAATCGCTACTGATCTAAGAGAAATAATGAAATATTTTTATTTCTATAGTACAAATTTACAAATTAAACAAACACAAAATATTTATTTTTCTTTTAGTTATATTTTTTCATATATCCAATTTCTTTTAGAGAAAGATCAAACTTGGAAAGATTTCGAAAATGTAATAAAATCACAGTCTGGTACTATAGATTATTTAATAAAGAGTGAATTCAAAATAGGAATTTATTATTATTATACAAGCAAAATGTATATATACTATCTTTTTAATGATTACTTTGATTCTTATGAATCTCTCATTCAATTAAAGAAGTATAAAGATTATGGTGTAAACACACTTAACTATGCCCATAATATATATGTTTCTTGCTTATTAATATTTAAAGTCAAATTATATATAATAGAGGAGGAATTTAATATCCTCCTAAAAGATCTAGATACTTACATCAAACAATACAAAACCTGGTCAGAAATCAATCCCGCTAATTTCAAACACAAATACAATCTCATCCTAGCCGAATATGCGAAGTACAAAAAAGAATTTTGGGAAGCCGCTGAGTACTACGACATTGCCATAGAAAGTGCCATACAAAATGAATACAATCTAGACGCAGGACTTTGTGCTGAACTTGCAGGAGCTTTTTATCTCGAACAAAACCGAATCCAGCAGGCTAAAAAGTATTTCCAAACATCTCTGTACTACTATGATCTCTGCGGAGCAAAGGCAAAAGTTAGACATGTAAGAGAACTCTATCCCCAATATACATCAGACGTTATTTCAAGCTCCGGTCAACAAATATCCTTTTCAGGCTCAACTTCCACAAGAACAGAAAAGAGTGGAAGCATAGACTTAACTTCTGTACTACGAGCTACAGCTGCCTTAGCCGAAGAGCGTAATATGGATATCCTTCTCTCAAAACTAATGAAAGTATTGGTCGAAAATGCGGGAGCAAGTAGAACTGTTTTGATTGAATTAGAACAGGATCAACTCTTTTTGGAGGCTGAATATTCCATAGAAGATAGAGAAGTCATGTTGTACCAAATGATTCCTATTGAAAAAGATTCCAATCTACCCCACTCTCTTTTTTCCTATATAAAACGCACAGGCGAGTCTGTGCTTTTGGGAGATGTGAAGACAGACGATAGATGGAAGAACGAACCTTATTTTAAGCATATTAAAGAAGCCTCCCTACTCTGTTTTCCCATTCTCAACAAGGGAAGCATGAAAGGTATTTTGTATCTCGAAAATACAAATAGTTCACATGTGTTTACGGAAGAACGCTTAAATGTACTACAAATGATATCGAATCAGGCTTCTATATCAATTGAGAATGCTAGGCTCTACCAATCCATGGAATTAAAAATTCAGGAGAGAACACTAGAACTCTCAGCTAAAAATAAATCTATTGAGGAATTAAATCTATTTATTAAAACCATCAATGAAAGCTCGGATTTGGACTTCATTTTAGATAAAATTCACAAACATATTCAAAAAAACTTCTCCATTGAACACTTTGGTCTCGGTATTGCAGAAAAAGATTCAAACTTAGCAAAAACAGTGTATCTCACTTTTCCGGAAGATTTAAAAAAGAGAGAGTTTATCTTTTCCATCCCCATTCCAGTTCGAAATATTAAAGGTGCTCACTCTCTAGCTTTTGCTTCTAATCAACCTTTCTACGTAAAACGAATGAGAATTGATCGAATCCCAAAAGAAGAAAGAATAGTAGTGGAAACCTTTCAATTGAAATCCATCTTAATTTTACCCTTAATCTTAAAAGGAGAAAATATAGGGTACTTTGACCTGTTTAATGGCGACAAAGAGCTTATCATCACTAAAGAGGAAATCAACCAACTCTCTATCTTAGCCGAACAACTCGCAGGGATCATCTATAGCTCCAATCTCTACAAAGAAATCCAAACCCAAAAACAACAACTCGAAGTTACCCTCACTGAATTACGAGATACACAGGCTCAACTGGTAGAAGCCGAAAAATCAGCCGCTCTGGGGCAGCTCATCTCGGGAGTAGCCCATGAGATCAACAATCCCCTGGCTGCCATCCGCTCCAGTGCGGAAATTCTAGAGATGGACCAAGCTAAACTTTTGGAAGAAATACCCCGATTTTTCCAAAAGAACACAACAGAAACACTAGAGACATTCTTAGACCTACAAAAGAAATCAGAAAATAACAAAAAAAATCTTACAAGTCGAGAAGAACGTCAGAGAAAAAAGAAGGTTTATGGTTATTTAGAAAATCATCCCTTTGAAAATGAAAGCATAAAAGAAAAACTCTTAGAATATCTAACTGAACTCTGGCTCGAAGAGTATTACATCTCACTGCGAGATACATTTTCCGAAGCAGAAATTCTCCAAATTTTGAAGTATGTATCTCTATTTTCCGTTCAGAAGAATTCCTTGAGAAACATCCAACTCTCCACAGAAAAATCTGCCCGCGTGATCTTTTCTCTCCGAAAATATTTAAAAACGGAAATACGCGGAACACCCCGGGAGATCAGTCTTTCCGAATTGATTGATAAATCCTTAAGTGTTTATAATAACTATATTCAAGGAATTGTCACCATTGAAAAAAATATCTCCCCTGAGTATAAGATTTTTTGTGTGGTAGATGAGATTCAGCAGGTCTTTAAAAATATTATTTTCAATGCAATTCAGGCAATGTACACAAGTCCTGAAAAGACTTTTCGTATCACTTGTAACTCATCAAATGAAAAAGTTCAATCCTCACTTTCCATACATTTCGAAGATACAGGATTCGGAATAGCAAATGAACTTCTTCCCAAACTATTCACTCCTTTCTTTACAACTAAGTCCAGAGGAGAAGGAATTGGTCTCGGTCTTTATGTGTCCAAGATGATTGTAGAAGAGCATGGGGGTGATTTGAAGTATGAACCGAAGACTGATGGATCTATTTTTATTGTGGATTTGGTTCAAAATTTATCTAAATTTTAATAAGAGTAATATAATTTTTTATTATATATTTAATTATTTATTTTTTCAATTTCCTTTATTTTTAAAAATAGCTCAAAAACTCATAAGTTTACGACTTAATTCAGTTAACTCTAAAACCTTTGCTATTTTTTGTTCGGGAGTCATTTTTCGAACTATATTGTAATACAATTCCTGACCTGGGTCTTTCTCTAATAGAAAAGGTTCAATATTAAATTTAGATTGATTTAAATAGCATTCTTCATTTACACTAAGACTCATTTATTGTTCTTTTCCACTTGTTTAGCATAAGAATAAATAAATTCAAATCTTTTTTTATAAGTACACTACCTTTCCTTAAAGAATTGAATGATTTTCATAATTTTAATTTTATAATATTTTTCTAAATTTCTAAACAGAAAACTACAAAATAGTATTTTGACATAGAGTCTAAGAAACCGCTCCTCCACAGTGCTTTATCAGAATTTCCTTGACATTAACTCTTCATATCCCAATCTATTCTTAGAATGAAACCCCTTCCCGTCGGTATCCAAACTTTTAGAAATCTAATCGAAGGCGGCTATCTATACATAGATAAAACAGAATACCTCTATAACCTAATAAAAAATGCATCAGGTGCCTACTTCCTATCCCGTCCCCGTAGGTTTGGTAAAAGCCTAATGCTTTCTACCCTCGAAGAAATTTTTCTAGGAAACAAGGAATTGTTTAAAGATCTCTGGATTTATAATTCCGAATTTCCTTGGAATAAATACCCCGTCATACGTTTCGATTTTAGCAAACAAAAGGCAGCAACAAAAGAAGCCCTCACTGAATTTATACATAATGAACTAAATGAAATTGCTAAGAATTATGGAGTTACCCTAGAAAGAACGTACTACTATGAAAAATTTCAGGAACTCATCGTAAAATTATCTCTCCTCGGAAAAGTTGTGATACTTATAGATGAGTATGACAAACCAATCATCGATCATCTCGAAGATACAGAGAAAGCTAAAGAAATGCGAGAGATAATGAAGGGATTTTTTACAGTTCTAAAAGGAAATGATGCCTACATTCGATTTTTACTTTTAACAGGTGTGAGTAAATTTTCCAAAGCGGGAGTTTTTAGTAATCTCAATCACTTAGCTGATATTTCTATGAGAGATTCATATTCGGCTATGCTTGGTATTACGGAAAGTGAGTTACTATCTTATTTTCCTGAGTATATACAAAGAATAAGTTTAAAGGAAAATACCACTTCTGAGAGTACGATCTCTAAAATTCGATTTCATTACAATGGATATTTATTTTCAACAGAAGGTACTACAGTTTATAATCCATTTTCTACCCTTCTCCTGTTTGATTCAGAAAAATTCCAACACCATTGGTTTGAAACGGGCACTCCCGAATTTCTCATTAAGCTACTCCTAAAGAATGAATATGATATCATAGATATACCAATACAGGTAGAGGAACAATCTTTTTCAAGCTACGAGGTCGATAGCCTTAAACTTACACCCCTTCTCTTCCAAACTGGGTACCTCACAATCAAAGTTTATGACAAAGAGCTCATGCTCTTTACCTTAGATTTCCCTAATTTTGAAGTAAAACAGGCATTTTTTGCATATCTCTTAAAAAAAATAGATAAATCAGATTACTCTGCCTCCCTAATTGGAAAACTAATTTCTGCCATACAAAAAGATGACCTCGAGCTTTGTATCTCTCATCTCCGAACTATTTTTTCCAATATAGACTATGATCTGCATGTAGCGAATGAAAAATACTACCAAACAATTTTTTACTTAATCTTTTCCTTATTAGGTATGAAGATCAAAGCAGAAGTAAAAACAAATATTGGCAGAATTGATGTAGTGATTAATAGTAAATCTATTTATATTTTAGAATTCAAACTAAATGGAACAAAAGAAGAAGCCCTAACTCAAATAAAAAATAAAAAGTATTACGAAGGTTTTTTAAAAGAGGGAAAAATTATTTATCTCGTAGGTCTAGAATTTAAAGATAAAAATGTGGGTGAATACATCGTAGAAGAATGGAGTATGAAAAACTAAATAGGCATCATGAGTTATTATTACATAGTAGAATAAATTCTCAATTTTTCAAGGAAATATTGAATTGACAACAATTTCTATATGTATTGTAATTTATATATGGAAGTTTTAGATATACCTGAATTTAGAAAAGCAATCGTTCCCATTTCATTAGAAAATTATTGGGAACTCTGTAAAAAAGATCCCGACCGGTATCAAAATACAGAGCTATTCAAAGGAATAATTATAAATAAAATTAAAAAAAGCTCTGAGCATAATTTTTATAAAAATGTATTTACTGAAGAAATTCGTAAAATTCTTCCTTTGGAATTTTTTATTCAAAATGAAAATTCACTGATTATAGGTGAATCCGAGTTAGAGCCTGATATATCAGTTATCAGAGGGAATCTCAAAGACTATAAGCACAAAAAACCAAGTAGCGCAAGACTCATTGTGGAAATATCATTCAGTTCCCTCTCGTACGACAGAAATAAAGCATTAGAATATGCTAGAGCAGGAGTTGAGGAATACTGGATTGTAGACATTGAATCAGAGAGGGTTGAAGTATTTAAAAATCCAACGGCTACAGGATATTTAGAAACAATTCAGTTTACCAAAAATGATTCTATTCCTATTATGGGGGGTATTATTGTACTAAGTCGGATATTTGAATAAAGAAATAATTATGAAAATTACAAATTTAGAATTTCATTACTTATCCAAAGGAAAATCCTTCTCATTTTCTGCACTCCACTCCCACATAGAGCCAGCATAATTTTTAGAAGTAATACCATAAGAAATTAATATCCCTGTCACAAATGCAGATCTAACTCCACCCGTGCAATACGTTACAATATTATTCTCTATTTTTATATTATTTTTTATTAATAATTTATGAATTTCTTCTTTTGATTTTACTTTTCCTTCCGATGTTAAAAAATCTTTAAAATAAATCCAATGTGCTCCCGGAATATGCCCTCCCCTGTTTTCCCCATAAGGAGTCGATCCATCAAATTCTCTTTTCTCTCTAGTATCAATGATTGATAGAGATTGACTTTTTAAATTTTGAGAAAGCAATTCTCTTGAGATGGAGTAACTCGAAATCGAATAAGTAGATTTCAAAGGTAACAAACTATCAATTTTTGATTTTTCTGCTAATAAAAATGTATCACCTCCATCGACCCAATATGATCGATTGAAACCCCACT
Source organism: Leptospiraceae bacterium (assembly GCA_947458405.1). Taxonomy (GTDB): domain Bacteria; phylum Spirochaetota; class Leptospiria; order Leptospirales; family Leptospiraceae; genus JACKPB01. The sequence goes on along the minus strand of CANGZW010000075.1, from coordinate 6,030 downwards.
CCCGAAGTGAATAGACAATCCTGCCCTCTTCCCCCCATCCATCCTTACCTGCTCCCACTACAATGATATAGGAATCTTCATTTATGCTTAGGGACTGAAGAATTTGCCTACCCTTCTCTTTAGGTAAAAGATTTCCCTTGTGAGGTGACTTTGTTTCTGACCAGTCCTGCCAATTGACAGGTTTAGAATCAGTAAGGGAATATCGCATTCTTCGAATTAGGTTTCTTGGATCCAAAAGAATACTCCCCTTTTGAGTGAGAATAGTTTTTGCCTGCTTTGGACTTACAATCCAAGAAGTGTTTAAATCCCAGTCCCCGTTAGATTGCGACTCAGAGCCAAGGGACTGCACAGTAACCACTAAAAAAGAAAGTGTTAGAATAAATATCAATCTAAACATTATATGTATGACATTTACTTTCCCAAGAGAGCATTAATATAAGAGCGCACTGTCTCCACAAAAAAAAGAGAATTTGCAGTGGCAGGTAAAAGGGCAACGCTATTTTTAACCCCTAAATTATTCACTGCCAATATAGCATAGTATCCCTTATTTCTATCAATAAAAGGATAAAATCCATTGATTCCGAGACTATGAGAAAGTAAATCAGTATCACAAGTGGCGGGAACGGAAGGTGTACTACAAAATCTCCAATTTCCAAGTCCATACTGCCATCTATATCCAAATGCGGCAAATTGCGAATAGCCAATTGTTGCCCCATTGTATTGATCATTTAATATTTCACTCACCGAATTAGTGCTTAAAAAACCAGTTACATCCCCCGAAGCATTACTCGCTGTTCCATTACGAAGTAAAGCACTCAGCATTCGAATATAGTGCTCAGAGGATATTGTCAATCCGTAGGCACCCGACATACTTCCATCTGTTGTTACGGTAGAAGATTGAAAATTACCTTTCCAAATAGCCTGTGAAGAGTCCCAACCGAGAGGTGTTACAATAGCCGCAGTAAATATTTGAGACCAGGTAGCGCTGCATTTTTTTTCGAGCATTCTCATAGCAATTGCCATGTGATTCGAATTGTATTGAAAAAGTTGACCGGGAGTTCCAGATGACGAGTCACGGATAGAATTGGCACAGGCATCTTTTTCTGTATCCCCTGCCCCGGAGGGAAGAGTTGAAATACAACTTGCCTGCCCCGCCCCACTTGTCCCCCCTGCATTTAAGCCTGAAGTAAAGGAGAGTAACTGCCTGAGAGTGATATCTCCCTTTGTTCCCGTCCAGCTTAAGGCATTAGATGTTGTAGTGGAAAGAGTAATAGCTCCATTCGTATTACAACTTGTTAGAATCCCACAGGAGGCAGTGGAAGTCCCCGCCACACAATCAATAGCACGCATGACCGTTACGGCAGTGACCCACTTGGACCCCGAGGCAATTGGTTTGTAGGTTGAGTAATCTAAGGTTTGACTTCTCGAATAGACCCTAACACCTGTTGAAGAATATACTTGAAAATTGGCACCCTCATCTGTAGTACGGGCATATCTATCAAAACAATCATTTAAACTCACACAGCTTTGGGCAATCAATGCGTTCAATAGAAAATTAGTGGATGATTTTTTTTGAATTTCCGTATTACAAGCTACTAATATACCTAATAAAAATAAGAATAGCAAATAATTTGGAAGTTTATATCTTAATTTTTTCATAAATCTATCACCTTTGGAACACCTATAAAAGATTCCGATTTTTCGAGCTCACAGGAGGCAAACTCGGGTAATAATGCCGCATCTCTAAGAGGTCCTCCCAATCCCGAAGAAGGAAGTTCACTATAACTCAAACCCAAAGAAATAGCTCCTTTTGTTTTTATATCCTCCACACATTGTAGAACGGAAATTTTTGAATAATAAGATCCATCTTCTATTTTTGAAACATAGGGATATAATTTTTGTGCTAAAAGTCCATTGACCACAACTAGAGACGCAATAGCAGTAATCCCCGCACTCATTCCATTGTTAGCAAGATATATATTGAGAGCACTTAATTCCGCAGTTTGAATAGCATTTGCAATCAATTTTTTGGATTCTGATCCTTTTAGATCATTGTAAGCATTCATTCCTGCTTCATTTAGAACAAAGCAGTGAGAGAGAATAATAATTAATATATAAATTAAATTTAGTTTCATAGGCTTTTTATAAATGTGTATAGTCTTTTGAAATATATTCTAAAATAATTATTAATACAAGTATTTTTTATAATTCTAGATAGTTTTTATCTCTATATAAATGATAGAATATTCTCCAATTGGCTTGAATACCTATTATGATACAATAATAATTCTATTCCGCATATTCATTTAAAAATAAGGTTTGACGCTACTCTTTCAGAACAATTCTACCTTAAATGCTTTGTCTGTATAAATACACCTTTTTGTTGGATATTATTAATTCTATTTCCACATTAAAGAAATTTGACTTCCAAACTCAAATGAATAGCTCATTCATTGAATAAAGACAATGAGATACACGTACTACATTTTTTAGTTTACTTAATTGGGTTGAATTTTGCTAATCGAAATACTGGATTTATAAAAACAATCTGATTAGAAACAGTGTAAATTATAATTAACTCCTAAAATATTTTCTTCCCATAAATACTACTATACATATATTCTATACTCATGAGTTTACTACTTCCTCTCTACAACGATTTCGTTTTCAAGGCCCTCTTAGTAAAAAATCCAGATATTCTTTTGGATATACTCAATTCATTTCCCACGTTTCAAGGATTGCAAAGAATCAAAGAGATCACCATTCTAAATCCCGAGCTACCCAAATCCACCGATATAGAAAAGGGCTCCATCCTGGATATCCGTGCTACCGACGAATCGGGTCGCAGTTTTCTAATAGAAATGCAGGGTACTCCCAAACCTTTTTTACCGGAAAGACTTGTCCTTTATTGGGCAAAAGTTTTTGCAGGTAGTATAATTAAAGGAGATGAGTATTCTATCCTTCCTAAAGTATTTTCCATTAGTTTTCTAAATTTCAAATTAATTAAATATTCAAAAGAATTTCACACAAGATTCAGAATCCTCGATGTAAAAACTGGCAAAATCGCCTTGACAGATGTTTTAGAAATGCACACAATAGAACTACCAAAGATTGGAAAGAAAATTTCTAGTCTTCATTCGGATCTAGAAAAGTGGGTTTATCTCTTCCGAGAAGCCCAGAATCTAAAGGAGGAATCATTGAAAGAGTTGATTTCAAAAAATCCTATGATGGAAAAAGCCACCACCGAGTTAGAATATCTCTCTCAGGATCCCAAGACCCGCCAGGCTTATGAAGATCGCCTTAAAGCAGAATGGGACTATAATACAGGAATGAAGTCAGCTTATAGGGAGGGAGAGTTGAAGGGAAAATTAGAGGGTGAATTGAATAAAGCAGTCGAAACTGCCAGGAAGATGAAAGCTAAAGGATTTTCTGTTCTAGAGATTCAAGATATTACAGAGCTCACTGAAGAAAAGCTTAAGGAAAATGGGATATTGTAAATTCTTGGGTCTGCGCGGGGGTCTCGATACACTGGCGATTTTTTTGTTATCTTAAAATTTTTCCAACAATAGAAAAGCCAATATGTAGTACGCCAGCACTCGACCACCGAACTCTTCTGTGTAGGATATCTGAATAGCAAGACTTTTTTTATAGATATTAGACCAATTGTAATTCATACCATCATTCCAGTTTCGTACTAGGTTTTATTTTACACCACCACTCCATTCCCATGTAAAAATCAGGAACAGAGATTAGTAATACAACACTAACCAGTTCGGTCATCGAGCGATGTGGTGAGTAGCCACTATTTGTTTAGTGGCGTATCGAACCATGAACGCATCTTCACGCGGAAGTATGGTTCGACCCGGCTCACCACAAGTCGGATGCCGAAATACGAAACCATTCTAGCAAATCTGGGGTCTCGATACACTGGCGATTTTTCTTGTTTACTATAAATTTTTCCAATACTAGAAAAGCCAATATGTAGTACGCCAGCATAATTCGACAGGCTCATCACGGCGCTCGATCCACCGAACTCTTCTGTGTAGGATGTCTGAATAGGAAGACTTTTTTTATAATTTTAGATCAATTGTAATTCATACCATCATCCAGTATTATACTACGTTTTATTTTACACCACCACTCCATTCCTATTTAAAAATCAAGAACAGAGATTAGTAATACAACACTAATAAGTACGGTCATCGAGCGATGTGGTGAGTAGCCACTATTGGTTTAGTGGCGTATCGAACCATGAACGCATCTTCTCGCGGAAGTATGGTTCGACCCAGCTCACCACAAGTCGAGATGCCGAAATACGTAACCAATTTTGAAAATCTGGGGTCTCGATACACTGGCGATTTTCTTGTTTACTAAGAATTTTTCCAATAATAGTAAAGCCTATATGTAGTACGCCAGCATAATTCGACAGGCTCATCACGGCGCTCGATCCACCGAACTTTTCTGTTTAGGATGAAGGAATACCAAGACTTTTTTTATAATTTTAGATCAATTGTACCTCACCCCGATATTTCAGTTTTGTGTTACATATTCGCATACACCTCCTCTCCATTGCGTTGAAAAAGAGACGCAACAGAGAGGGGTAATCTTATTTTTACCAGTATAAGTTTACTATTCACCTGTTACTCCCTCTCTACTGCTTATCCTTACCAAAGCAGTGGAGAGAGGGGTCAATTCGAGTACGTATCTCAATTACAGACCAATCGGGGGTGAGGTACAACACCCATCAAATCCCATATTTCCCCTTCAATTCTTCCAACTGTCGTTGATAAACTTTCCTGGTTATCTCCTCCTCCGCAAGCAATCGATCCAACTCTGCCAGCTCCGATTCAAACGTCTCCTTGGGTGCCTCCGCTATCATCCCGATACCCCTACCAGCCTCCAACGCCTCGTCTATCTTCCCGAGTTTTGCCAATGTGCTGATCACGTCATATGCTCCCTTCTTGGTAAACTCCCCGTCATACGGAACCCATCCGAAAGACCGTACGTAGTACGAAAATAAATCCTGTGACTTCGGCTCTTCCCACCTAATCTTACGATACTCCTCTGTATAAGCCTTCACCACATCGGGAATATCGGGATGGGACTCGTGGTTGGTCTCAAAAAAACTGTAAGAGGTGGTGGAGCCGAAAGTGGCGGTGGCTTTGGAGATGGATTGTATTACATTTTTTCTTTCTTTGGAAACTTTTAGTTGATAGCCCATTTCAAGGATTTGGGGGAGGAGCTGGTTGGAGAGATCGGCTTCCCCGAGTTTCGCCACAGATTCCCCTATACTACTGAGGGCACGACTATCCTTATTCCTGCGGGCGACTTCCACCAATTCAGGAAAAAGGTTCTTCCCTAAGTCCACGTCCCCGAGTTTCGCCACCGATTCCCCTATACTACTTAGGGCACTACTGCGATGATAAGCACGCTCAATTCCGCGAGCGATTTCCACCAACACAGGAAAAAGGTTCTTCCCTAAGTCCACGTCCCCGAGTTTCGACACCGATTCCCCTATACATCTGATGGCATAACTCCGATAATCAGCACGCACAATCCTGCGGGCGACTTCCACCGCCTCCTGAAAAAGGTTCTTCCCTAAGTCCACGTCCCCGAATCTCGCCACCGATTCCCCTATACTACTGAGGGCATGACTGCGATCATAGGATGACTCAATCCCGCGGGCGACTTCCACCAACAGAGGAAAAAGGTTCTTCCCTAAGTCCACGTCCCCGAGTCTCGCCACCGATTCCCCTATACTACTGAGGGCATGACTGCGATCACTAGGTGTCTCAATCCTGCGGGCGACTTCCACCAACAGAGGAAAAAGGTTTTTCCCTAAGTCCACGTCCCCGAGTTTCGACACCGATTCCCCTATACTACTTAGGGCACTACTGCGATATTCGGAATCCTCAATCCCTCGGGCGACTTCCACCGCCTCCTGAAAAAGGCTCTTCCCAAAGTCCACGTCCCCGAGTTTCGACACCGATTCCCCTATACTACTGATGACACTACTGCGATAATTGGGGT
>CANGZW010000074.1 GCA_947458405.1 Leptospiraceae bacterium | reverse complement strand
TTTTCTAGTATAAAATTTATTATCTTTTTACTATTTTTTGCTATTTTAATTAATTGCGGAACAACAGTCAAAGCAGGTCAAATAGGAATAGCATGGAAACCTTTCAGTCAAGTAAGTCTTCAGAAGGAGCCTTTATTTCCAGGCTTTTACATATTATTTCCATGGAATGATATATATACTTATTCAACCCAATGGGATTCGAACACAGAAATTGTTGATGTAATGACAAAAGATGACTTACAGGTAAATGTTTCTTCTACAATTATTATTAGGCCAATTAGAGATGAGCTATACCAATTGCAAATTGAAATTGGAACAGATTATTATGCAAAAATTGTAAGACCAGAATTTAGGACATCTGTAAGAAATATTGTGGCAGTTTACCAATTTACCCAAATATCGAAAAACAGCCCTATTATCGGAAAAGATATAAGAAATGCCGTAATCGATAGAATTGCTGGCAAGCATATCGAAATATTTGATGTGATAATTGATGATGTAAATTATCCTAAAGATGTTTTAAATGCTATTGAAAAAAAAATTACCAAAGAACAGGAACTTGAACAAAAAAAGTATGAACTCGGTATCGCTGAAAAAGATATAGAAATTGCAAAAAGAAGAGCAACTGCCGACTCCGAAGCACAAATAATTAGAGCAGAGGGTCAGGCAAAATCACAAGAGATTATAGATAAAAAACTAACTCCTAAATATCTACAATACAAGGCTTTTGAATCAAATAATTCAAAATTTTTCTATATCCCTAGCGGTAAGGGTGGATTACCACTTGTGATAGGAAACTCTGGAGAAGATAAATAATCTATATTTCATATCCATTTGGGAGTGCAGTTCTTCGGGGAACCACAATGATTCCATCTACTATCTTAACATACTCATCCTCAAATTCCATTACATTTTCTTTATTTATCAATCGTACATTATCCCCAATGTAACAATCCTTATCTACAATTGTATTACGTATTTCGCAATTTTTACCAATTCCAACTGGTATTCCCATCCCTTTTCTATCTTCAGTTCCATATGAATCAGCACCCATTATAACAGAATTTTCAATTGTAGTACCAAATTGAACTACTTGTCTTACACCTATGACAGAACGAATTATAGTTGATTCATTTATAATACAGCCTTCTGATAATAGTGCCTTATAGATATTTGATTTATTCACTTTTGTAGGAGGTAAAGCCCTACCCCTAGTTAAAATTGGTCTGTGTTCGAGATAAAGATTAAAACGGGGAAGATCATCAGTGAGCATAATGTTAGCCTCGTAAAATGCCTTAATCGTTCCTATGTCTTCCCAATATCCATCGTAATTATAGACCTTAATTTTACGAGTTGCGAGTGCATCAGGAATAATTTCTTTCCCAAAGTCAGTTAAATGATTATCTTTAAGAAGTTCCACAAGGACGGATGTTTTAAAAATATAAATACCCATGGAGGCTAAAAAATTACCATCTGGAAGTTGATAATCTTTTACGTCATTAAGATCAGAGGGTTTTTCATAGAATGCTTCTGCCCAACCATTCGAATTTTTCTTAATTATTCCCAAGGCAGATACCATGTGTGGTTGAACAACATTTGCAGCAATTGTCATATCCGTTTCTGGATCTTCCAAATGAGTGTCCATAAACTCATTCAGATCCATATTGTACAACTGGTCGCCAGATAGAATCATAATATAATCAGAGCCAAAATCATCCAAATGGGGTAAAACTTTCCGAACTGCATCAGCAGTTCCCTCAAACCATTTTACACTCGAAGTTGTTTGTTCTGCTGCTATAATTTCAACAAATCCTTGTCTCTGACCCGAAAATACTCCATAAGTTCTGGATATATGTCTGTTTAATGAATAAGAATTAAATTGTGTTAATACATAAATTTGATCATATCCTGAGTTCAAAGCATTAGAGATAGGAATATCAATTAGTCTATATTTACCACCAAAACTGACGGCCGGTTTAGATCTTTTTTGTGTAAGGGGAAGCAGTCTGGTTCCTTTTCCTCCTCCTAATATAATTGTGATGACTCTCTTTTTTAGAAGTGTCTTATCCATAATAATACCCTTTTTGAAGAATTTTAAATATTTTTATCTATAATCGACCCACTATTACAAAATAACTTCCTACATGAGGATCATAATTTATGTTTAAATTTTATCTTTATTTTATTTTCGACCATAAACTCTTGCAATATGAATTGAATATATTATAAGATTTTTATTGATGATAATTATCAGGTATCTAAATTTTAAAATTGAAAGAAATTATCAAAAAACTTTTTTCCATCCATGCTAGGAGACCATTCTTCAATTGCCCTTTCAGGATGAGGCATAAGTCCGGCTATTTTAAAATCGGGTGATGTAATACCGGCAATGTCTTCAATTGAGCCATTCGGATTATCTATTGCATATTTATATAATATACAATTAGTATCCTCTAACTGTTTAATAGTATTTTCATCAGCAAAATAGTTACCTTCACTGTGAGAAATGGGTATTTCTAAAATTGAATCTTCCAGTAAATTCTTTGTTAATTGATTATTCGGGCTCCCTTTTTTAAGGTAGATACTTTTACAGATATGTTTTAAATTTTTATTTTGCATTAATGTTCCGGGCAGGAATCCAGCCTCAGTTAATATCTGAAATCCATTGCAAATTCCCAAAACCCTCGCCCCTCTCTCTACATGGGATTTAAGTGATTTCATGGCATTTGAAAATTTTGCTATTGCACCACAACGCAAGTAATCTCCATAAGAAAATCCACCTGGTAGTACAATTAAATCATAATTTTTATCAAAACTATTTTTATGCCATACAAAATCTACTGAATGCTTATAATATTCTCTTAGTATATATGCAATGTCTTTATCACAATTTGATCCCGGAAAAACAATAATCGCAGAATTCATTCTTCAACCTTCTCAACTGAAATTTGATAGGATTCAATTACCTGATTTACTAATAGATTTTTACATAATCTATCTAAATCTTCAGTAGCTTTTTCTTTGTTTGATGAATTTAATTTTACTTCAATATATTTCCCAACCCGAACATCTGTTACAGATTTTTCTCCCAAATCATGAAAGGCTTTCATAACAGTAGTTCCTTGAGGATCTAAGACGGATTTTTTTAAAGAGATATTAACTTTTCCTATGTACATGATAATATTTTTTCTTGAATTTCCTTATATTTATTTATAATTTTATTTATTATATCATTCGGTAGTTTTGGAGTGGGAGGCTCTTTATTCCAATCCAATGTTTCTAAATAATTTCTTAAAATTTGTTTATCAAAACTTGGTGGAGAAATACCTGTCTTGTACTCATCCATAGACCAGTATCTGGAGGAATCTGGAGTTAATACTTCATCTATTAGTATAATATTATCATTATAAAATCCAAACTCAAACTTAGTGTCACATAAAATAATTCCAGAGTTTCTCATTTTTTGTTCTGCAGTAGTGTATAAAAAAAATGAAAGCTCTTTTAATTTATTAAAAATATCATCCCCAATTTCATCTTTCATTTTTTTTTCTGAAATATTTTCATCATGACCCGTGTCATTTTTTCTAGCAGGAGTAAACATGGGCTCGGAAAGTTTATCCGATTCTAAATATTTATCTTTTGAAAAAATAAAATTTAATGTACCGAATTTAGAATATTCTTTCCATAGTGAACCTGATATATATCCCCTTACTACACACTCATAGTCTATTCTTTTACATTTTTTTACAAGAGTTGCTCTATCTTTAAATTCGATTGAATTGAAAGGCGCTGGAAAATTAAGATAATTTGTTTCTATTATATGATTTTCAATACTATTAAATGATTTAAACCATCGATTGGAGATAGTATTGAGGATGACACCTTTACCGGGTATTAATTCTTGAAAGACACAATCAAACGCTGAAATTCTATCACTAGATGATAATAATAATGAATCACCCAAATCATAGACATCTCTAACTTTACCAATATAGGAGGGTTTCGGTATCATTAACCTGTAATCTAAAACTACATAAGTTTCCGTCAATAAAAAGAATTAGTATTAATTAATGCTTTGCTTAAGAGTTTTTATAATATTTCAAATTAAATGCTATTTTTTATTTTTAAAAAAGCTTTTTCTTTGATATCCCCTATTGCAGATAGATGAAAGACTTTCTTTGAAAATAAATGATTTATCAAATGGTTGATATCTGCTAGAGTAATATTATCAATCATTTTCATTCTTTCTTCTAAGGTATAATAGGTATTATAGTAAATTTCTTGGATTGAAATATCAGTCATTTTATTATCAGGTTGCTCATAACTTATAGACATGGAACCTTTTTGATTACTTTTGGCATCTTTCAATTCATTTTCAGTTATGCCATTTTCTAATATTAATCTAATTTCTTCTAGAATTGACTCTATGGATGTTTCAAAATTTTTCTTAGATGTACCACAGCTAATAGAAAAAATCCCACAATCCGAGTAGGATGATGAAAAACTATTGATACTGTAGCATAATCCTTTATCTTCTCTAATTTTTTGAAATAGTCTTGATGACATACTGCTTCCAAAGATTGTATTGAATAAACTCATAGAAATATTCTGAGTTAAATCTTTTGTAATACCATCACTTCCTATTACAAAATTTACCTGCTCGAGTTTTCTTTTTTCATAAAATTTATTTAGATTTTTAGGGACAATTGATTCTCTTAGAATAGTCGTTGCTTCTCTCTGAAAATCACCCAAATATTTTTCAGAGAGATCAAAAACATAACTTGTTTCAAAATCTCCTGAAATTGATAAAACCATATTAGATGGATTATAATATTTATTATAATATTTTTTAATTTTTTCAGAATTTATATTAGAAATAGATTTTTTATTTCCTATTATATCTAATCCCAAAGATGAATTTGGCATTAAATTTTTATAATAAAAATCATGAAGAAACTCCTCAGGATCATCTTCATATCCTTTCATTTCTTCCAAAACTACACCACTTTCATTTTTTATGTCATTCTCGTTGAGTAAGGGTTTCGTTACCATATCAGATAGAATATCAATAGCCAGTTCTATTTCTGATTTCATAACTGTGACATAAAAATAAGTATATTCTCTAGAAGTAGCGGCGTTCATAAAACCACCCACTCTTTCAATTTCTGCGGCAATCATTTTGGAGGATCTTTTTTCTGTCCCTTTGAATACCATATGTTCTAGAAAGTGAGTGTATCCTCTTTCTTCGTCGTTTTCATGGCGGGAACCAATTTTTACCCAAAGTCCTACTGAAACAGAGAGGGCTCCGGGTGATTTTTGAAATAAAACTTTTAGATTATTTTTTAGAGATTTTTTTTCAATCAAGTTGTTAGCGTATCTTTTCGGGATAGATCAATTTTTCCTGAACGATCAACTCCTATCACTTTAACAGAAACTATATCTCCTTCTTTTACAACATCCCTAACAGAATTAACTCTCTTTATATCTAATTTTGAAATGTGACAAAGACCTTCTTTGCCGGGTAGAATTTCGACGAAGGCACCAAAATCAGCAATTCTTTTTATTTTGCCTTGGTAGATTTTTCCAACCTGAATTTCTTCAAATAATCCATTGATAATTTCAATTGCTTTGTTAGAGGCTTCCAGGTCTGGACTTGCAATTGTAATATTACCTTCATCGTCAATATTTATATCCGAACGACTTTGTTCAATAATTGATCGAATTGTTTTACCACCGGGTCCAATTAATTCACCAATTCTATCTTTAGGGATAGTTTTAATTGTAATACGAGGTGCAATTTTACAAAGTTCATTCGCAGATTTAGAAATTGATTTTTCCATTTCATTTAAAATGTGATTTCTTCCCCGTTCTGCTTGTTCAAAAACTTTTTCTAAAACATTTATACCAACACCAGTAATTTTTAAATCCATTTGAAAAGCTGTAATACCAAGTCTAGTTCCAGCAAGTTTAAAATCCATGTCTCCAAAATGATCTTCAATTCCAGCGATGTCTGTAATAATTGCAAAGTCATTTTTATTATCAGAAGTGATAAGTCCCATAGCAACACCCGCAACAGATGATTTCAAGGGAACCCCTCCTGCCATCAATGCTAATGAACCACTACAAACAGAAGCCATAGAACTTGAACCATTGGATTCTAAAATTTCAGAGACCACTCTTATTACATAAGGAAATTCAGAAAACTTGGGAACCATATTTTTAAGAGCTCTTTCTGCTAAGTTTCCATGACCGATTTCTCTTCTTCCGGGTCCTGATTGACGCTTTACCTCTCCAACCGAAAAAGGTGGAAAGTTATAATGTAACATGAAGGTTTTTTCTTTAACACCTTCTAAGTTTTCGTATCTTTGATTGTCGGAAATAGATCCGAGGGTTACCACACCCAATGATTGGGTTTGTCCTCTGGTAAATACTGCTGATCCATGAACACCTGGTAATACATCAATTTCAACACTGATAGGACGGATTTCTTCTAGCTTTCTTCCATCATACCTGACACCTTCTTTAAAAATTAAATCTCGAACAACTTCTGCTTCTAATTCATGTAAATAATTCTTTATATCTTTTTTATCTTCATCTGTATTACCATTTGATAATAAATGCTCAACAGTTGATTGGTTGATTTCTTTTATTTCTTTGGATCTTGCTAATTTATCACTATTTGTATTAGCTTTTGTTAATTTATCAAATGCAAATCCACGTATCTTAGCCATCAAATCAGATGACATAATTTTTAGCTTAACATCCCGTTTGGGATTATTCACTAATTTAGCAATTTGGTTTTGAAGAGCTACGAACTTTTTGATGTACTCGTGTCCAAAGGTAAGGGCATCTAGAATTTCTTTGTTACTGAGTTCTTTGGCTTCCCCTTCAATCATAATAATAGAATCTGCATTCCCTGCAACGACTAGATCCATATCAGAAAGTGGCCATTTATCTGTAGAGGGATTAGCAATTAGCTTACCATCCACTCTTCCAATACGAACACCAGCTAATGGTCCCGAAAATGGAATATCAGATACCATAAGAGCGGCACTGGCGGCATTAATAGCATGACCAGCGACAGAAATTGATTTATCAGAGGATAATACCTGAACTATTATTTGGACTTCACAAAAGTATCCTGATGGGAACATAGGACGAATAGGTCTGTCTATTAATCGGGAAATGAGGATTTCATGCTCGGAAGGCTTGCTTTCTCTTTTAAAATATCCACCCGGAAACTTACCGATAGCATACATTTTTTCAAGATATTCACAAGTAAGGGGAAAAAAGTCCTGCCCCTCTTTAGAATCATCTGTAGCGCAAACAGTGGCAAGAAGAACTAAGTTACCATTTCTATAAACGATACTTCCATCTGCTTGTTTTGCCCATTTACCTGTCTCCAATTCAATGGATTCAGTGCCAATTTCTGCCTTTACCTGAAAACTCATAAGACCCCCTACTTCCGGAGGCCTAATTTCTGTATAAGTTCTCTATAACGATTTACATCTTTATTTTTTAGGTAATTTAGTAGCTTTTTTCTCTGGCTAACTAATCTCAAAAGTCCTCTTCTAGACTGATGATCTTTTTTATGAGATGAAAAATGAATGTTCAAGTCGTTTATTCTTGCATTGATTAGGGCAACTTGAGCTTCAGGAGATCCTGTGTCTTTTTCACTCTTACGATGTTCTACTAGGATTGTTTGTTTCGTTTCTTTTGTAATCATTGTTTTATTCTATTCTTTAAATTTACCATTATTCATTTGAGCTAAAAATCAAAAAGTAAAAAATCTATTTATCTAAAAAACTTTCAGATATTTATAGGTACTTTTTTCAGGGATATTTTGACACCAGGCTAGTAACCTGCCTTTATTGGTTAAGAAAAATTCGATTTCGTTTTTGGACAGGGGAATCTCTAAATTATTTCCATTCGATACTCTTCTAACCTGTAAATCCTCAATCTCAAAATATTTCAAAGGATAAATGTCATCGAGTGAGAAAACTTTTAAATCTTCATTCTTCTCCAAATTTTCTAAATTTTGGGAATTGTTTAGCATAAAACTTCCAATTTTTGATCTTACTAATTTAGAAATTACTAAGGGGATTTTTATATTTTCACTGATATCCTGTACAATCTTTCGTATATAAGTGCCGCTAGAAACTCCGATTTTAAATGATATCTCTAAATAAGATATATTTATATCTTCTATAAAATAAATTGTTATAGGTCTTTCTTTTACTTCAAAAAAAGTATTATTTCTATATAAATCTGAATATCTCTTACCATCTTTTTTTAATGCAGATATTTTGGGTGGAACTTGAGAAGTCCATTTCTTAACATCTAAGATAGAAGATTGAATTAAATTGTAATTATCATCGAAGATTTTTTTTAGTTCTTCCTCTGGCATTGTATTTATAACTTTACCATCTAAGTCCCCACTATCAGTAAAGACCCCCGGCTTAATTGTTACAAGATAGTCCTTGTCTTTACCTAAAAGTCTCTCTGAAAAACAAGTATATTTGTTATAGGGTAATATCATTAAACCTTCAGCAGACTTATCTAATGTGCCTGTATGACCTAATTTTGAAAAATTATACTTTTTTTTTATTTTCTGAACCAGTTGGCTTGATGTAATTCCTCTAGGTTTTGCAATAAATAAAAATCCATTATTTGGAATCATTTTTTATTTCATCTTCTTCTATGGTAGCTTTTGGTAACCTATCTATTAATTCATTTAATTTAACAGATTTTATATAATTTTCATCCCATATGAATTGAATTCTGGGCGTATTACGTAATTTTAATTCTTGTGCCAAGATATGTTGGCAAAATCCAGATGCTCTTTTAAGTGCAGATAAAAATTTTCCTTTTTCCCTATCTTCACAATAGGTAGTAACCCAAATTTTAACATAAACTAGATCCTGACTCAGTTCAGCTCTATGAATGGAAACTAAACTAATTCCGGGATCTTTTACTTTTCCAGATACAAATAGACTGCCGAGTGTTCTTATAATCTCAGCTTCTATTTTCTTCTTTCTAATTGCATCCATTATAGTTTTCTGGCTACTTCTTTTACCTCATAAACTTCTAATTCATCTTTGATATTGAAATCGTTGAATCCATCTAAGAAGACTCCGCATTCAAATCCTGTTGCTACTTCCGTAACATCATCTTTCATTCTCTTCAGTGATTTCATCTTTCCGTCAAAAATAACTATATTATCACGTATCAATCTAATATTATTATTTTTATTTATTTTACCACTTAGAACCATGCAACCTGCAATATTACCCATCTTGGATATTTTGAATACTTCTCTAATTTCTAGTTTTGCAACTATACTCTCCACTTTCTCAGGTTCGAGCATTCCTTCCATAGAAGCCTTGATATCGTTGACTACATCATAAATAATACTGTAATATTTGATCTGAACCTGTTCTTTTTCTGCTAAAGTTAATGTTCTCGGATTTGCCCTCACATGAAAACCAACAACAATTGCATTAGAAGCAGATGCTAGCATAATATCTGCATCCACAATTTGACCGGTTCCTGCATGTATTACTGTTAATTTGACATCAGAAGTTGAAAGTTTTTCCAATGCTTCTTTTATAGCTTCAGCTGATCCCCTTACATCTGATTTAATGATTATCTTTAATTCTTTTAATTCGCCCTGTTGGATAATTTCATTCATATTATCTAATGTAACACGAACAGTATTAGCCGCCTGACCAATCCTCTGGTATTCTTTTCTATGCGATGAAATATTTCTAGCTTCCTTTTCATCCTTAATAGCATCAAAAGGATCTCCTGCTTCAGGGACAGCATCTAGCCCTGTAACTAACACAGGACAGGAAGGAGGTGCAATCAATATATTTTTACCATGATCGTCATACATCGCTCTAACCTTTCCAGCATGAATACCAGATAAGAATGCGTCTCCCACCTTTAGTGTTCCATTTTGGATTAATATAGTTGCAACAGGCCCACGACCAGGATCTAATTTTGCTTCAATAATAGTTCCCTTTGCACTTCTTTTGGCATTTGCTTTCAATTCTAGTATTTCCGCCTGAACTAAAATCATTTCCAAAAGATTATCTATACCTATTTTTTCTTTTGCAGAAATTTTACAGGTAATGGTCTTTCCACCCCATTCTTCAGGGAGTAAATCCAAATTAGATAAGTCCTGCATAACCCTATCTAGATTAGCAGATAGCAAATCAATTTTGTTAATTGCTACGATTATAGGTACCTTTGCCGCTTTTGCGTGATTAATTGCTTCTATTGTTTGAGGTTTAACCCCATCATCAGCCGCAACTACCAATACAACTATATCTGTAACGGATGCTCCCCGAGCTCTCATTGCTGTAAAAGCCTCATGACCGGGAGTATCTAGAAATGTAATTGTTCCTCTTGGTATTTTTACTTGGTATGCACCAATATGTTGGGTAATACCACCAGATTCTGTATCTATAATTGCACTTTGTCTGATAGTATCCAAAAGTCTTGTTTTACCATGATCGACGTGACCCATTATAGTTACAACAGGAGGTCTATTTCCATAGTCTTCTGTATTATCATCTTCTTCTTGTATTACAGTTTCTTCATAAAGAGATACAATTTTAACCTTACATCCATATTCATCTGAAAGAAGTATAGCAGTATCACTATCAATAATATTATTAATAGTCACCATAACTCCCATTTTCATTAGTTTAGCTATTACATCATTGGGTTTTAAATTGAGTTTTTTAGCTAATTCTCCAACTTGAATATTTTCCATAATAGATATTTCTTTGGGAACTGTGGTACCTGAGATTGGTATTTGTTGCTTCTTCATTACCATCTGTTTAAAAAACTTGGTATTTTCTTTCCCTTTCTCTATCTCTTTACTTTTGCCTTTATCGGAAAAAACTGATCTCTTTCTTACGGCACCCGCAACAGACTCTTTAGGTAAATCAATTGATTGACCTCCACTACCTGTACCGGGTCCTGAACTTCCACCAGGTCTTGGGGGTCTATAGCCACCTGTATTACCACCACCAGAACCCTGTCTACCTTGGTATCCACCTCCGCCACCACCGGGACCTGTTCGATTCCCTTGGTAACCACCACTAGTAGGTCCTCCTGGTCTTCTATTCGGACCTCCCGCTCCTGGGGATGTATTTGGTCCTCTCCTGTCAGTAGGTCGTGATGTTGCACCTGATGTATTTTGTGGAGGACGTGGAACAGGTCTTGATACGATTGGATTTCTATCCTGATTCCTGGAGACTATTGTATTTCTATTTTGGTTCTCGGGATTGGGATTTGATTGTTGTGTATACTCTTTGGGTTTGGTATCCCTATGCTGGTATTGACCTTGAGATTGAGGGGTACGATTTTGATAAGTATTTGATTGGCTCTTATTAAAACCTTCCTTTTGTTGAGGTGGAGCCCGGTGAATACTTTGCTGAATAATAATTGGCTTTTCCCTTGGTTCAGGAATTTTTAATGGTTGTACTACAGCATCAGATTTTTTATCTGAATGAAGTTTAGAAATAGACTGGTCTTTAGACTGAGAGTCAGTACGTGTACTTTCTCCCTCTGATTTGGATGACTGCTTGGTTGCGGCCATCTCTTGTTTGATCAAATCATCCAATTTCTTTCCGGGAGTAGCTGAACTTCCAGATGTAGTTTCAGGAGTGCTTGATTTCTTCTTGATAATGATTTTTTTCTTTACACCATCACCACCAAGCTGATGTTTAATAGACTCTTTGCTCTTTACGTCTTCCATAGTACCTTTATGATTTATTTATCCTTCTTCTACAAGCTCAACAGACTCTCTTAAGAGTTTCATGATTTGCTCCGCTGTATTTACACCAATTCCAGGAATCTTTGCTAAATCATCCTGACTCATGTCTATAAGCGTCTCAACGTTTGTTATCCCCCCATTTTCCAAAAGTTCAATGACTCTCTTCGTTAGGGATGGTATTTCATTTAAGGAAGTTCCTTCCTCGTCTGTATTGCTCTCTTCCTCTGCATAACTTTGCTTTGGATTAAATAACTTTTCTAACCTATCCCTTGCTTCCGGGGAGGTCATATCTTCATTATATTGGGATTGTGATTTTATATCAATCTTATATTTGCATAATTGTGCGGCTAATTTTACATTTGATCCACTAGTTCCAATTGCCAGAGAAAGTGTTTCATCCGGTACTACTATAAGTGCTTCTCTGTTCTGCCCATCCACACGAACTTCAATTGGTTTAGCGGGAGAAATCAAATTAGTTATATAATCAACAGGATTTTCAGAATATTGAATAATATCAATTCTTTCATTTCCAAGCTCACGCACTATTGATTGGATTCTAACCCCTTTCATACCAACGCAGGCTCCAACGGGATCAATGTCACTCCTATTTGCCTGTACTACAATTTTTGTTCTTATAGAAGGTATTCGTGCTATATCTACTATTTTAACAATCCCATCATATATTTCAGGAATTTCCATTTCAAATAATTTTTTAACAAACTCTCCGGAAGCTCGGGATAATACAATTACCAATCCCGTATCCCTATATTTATCTTTTCGTATTTCTACTTTGGAAATAATAGCTTTTAACCTATCTCCACTTTTATATTTTTCATTAGGAGTCTGTTCTTTTCTGGGCATTATGCCTTCTACTTTTCCTAAATCAATACTCATGATATCTTTTTCTACAATTCTTTGGAAGTAACCATGGGTGAGTTCACCCTCTTTTGCTTTATATTCTCTAAAAAGATTCTCTCTTTCCATTTCTTTTAATTTCTGAAAGACTAATTGTCTTGCTTGATTTGAAACTATTCTGGAAAGTTCAATTGGCTTTTCTTTGATATTAACATTTTTCCCGATTTCTGTATCAGGTTGAATTAATATTGCATCTTCTAAAGAAATCTCTAAAGGTGATTTTGTTTTTCCTTCTACAACCAGTTTGGGAACTACTATAACCACTTCATTTTTATCACTGATTTCTACGTTTATATCTAGGCCTTCATCTTCTTCTTTGCCTATTTTCTTTTTGTATGCCGTTATGAGTGATTCTTTAATTACGGTCATTACAGAGTCTTTAGATAGACCTCTTTCGGAGGAAAATTGTTGAATTGCTTCAAACAGGTTGATTTCACTTGTTGTATTTCTTGTAGCCATATTAAATATCTAAATATAGATTCCCCTTTGTGATGTCAGATACCTGAAGTAAATATTTAGTGATAAATTTACTGCTTTTTTTGGTATATTTTTCCAGTTCAATTTCTTCACCCTCCAATCTTACAATTTTTACAATTTCGTCCAATTTCCCATCTTTGGTTTCAAATCTTAAACGAAGGGGAAGATGGGAAAACCTACCTAAATCCTGAGGCAGTGTTAACTCTCTTTCAGCTCCGGCAGAAGAAACTTTTAGGGTATAGTTTTCTTCTGGATGTTTCTCTTCTAAAATACCACGTAAATCCCGAGAAACTTGCTCACATTCCCCAATGGTAACTGCCCCATATGAGTTTTGTAAATTGTCCAAATTAATTTCGATTAGAGAATTTTTACCTTGATAATTAATCTTTAAAGAATAAATAGCAATTGGATAAAGAACTATTTGTGTTATATATTCTTTGATTTGATCTTCATTTATCAATAAAATTTGCCTTCCAAACGATAACCTCCGTCTGGCTGGCTTATGGATCGAATGATGGCAGAAGCACGACAGGCGGGTCTTCAGGGATGAAAGTCCCCCCAACCGGATAGGATGAATAACAACCCAGCTAAATATACAATGTCCTGAATCGTGCTTGTCATGTAAAGGAAAAAATAATTTGATGAAAAGAGTCTATTCTATACAAAAATGAAAGTATTTTTGAAATTATTAAAATATCCCATCACTAAGCAATGGAAAATTAGTAAAAACAAACTATATCTAAAAAATATCATCCTCCTTATTCTATTTTTTATATTTAGCTCCTGCATAAGGTTTAAAATAGATGATATGAATCCTTCTCTTGTGGCAAGAATAAGGCTGGGAGTTGAGCTAGATAAGTTACAAGCAGAGGTTTTGAATAACTCTCTGGTAAATGTACCTTTGAGAATACCAATAAACTCAGATAGATTTTATATTACCGACTATAAAAATTCCCTACTCAAGGTTTTTCTTCGAAATGGAAAACTGGACTATATTATTGGAAAGCCAGAACAAAAGCAGGAAGATATAAAAATCATGGAGATGAGAATTGTAGTTCCGGGTTTGGTTGCTGTGAGTGAAGATGATGAAATTTATATTCAAAATAGGATTAGCTCTGCTATAAGCACAAATGAAGAAATCAAAGATCGATTTCTTTTAGCAAGTGGGTATTTTTCTATGAGGGAATACATTCATGCCCCCAGTTATATTCAGGCTATTAATAGAAACAAAGATGAATTCTATAATATAGGAATGGAAGGGAAAAATACTGAACCATTTCGATACATTGAATCTATGACAACAGGAAACAATGGCTCTTTATTTGTATTACATAAAATAGCTGATCAGTTAGTTCTTTCGCAATACATAAATGGAACAATGATTGGTAAAATAAGTGAGTCAAATCTTAAAATTTTTGATTCAGAAGAATCACTAAAATACAATATTATATTAGATAATATTATTCCTATTAGGACCGGGGAATATGCACTTTTATCTTTTAAATTTTCAGGTAAATCTGATGATAGATTCAAATTTAGACGAGTTTATAGATACCAATTTAATTCTGACAATTCGTCAGTACTTTTAAAAGAATTCCTTGATCCCTCTGAAGTATTATTGGGAGTAAAAACAAATGGAGATTTTTTTATTTGGGAAACTGAAACAGGTGGCAATACAGTTAAAATTCAGGTGCATGATAAAGAAGGAAATCATATTAGCAATAAAAGATTAACCTTTTCAAACCCAAGAATTTTATGGAGGGAAACTTATATGGATTATAAAGATTTAATCTATTCTTTGCGTATTGATGCTGGCTACCTGGAGATTTACGAATGGAAATAAATAGTTTTTCTATTTTATTTTCAGGAGAAGAATCAAAAGAGCTAGACGAATTTGCTGTAAAACACCTTTCAACTAAAGGTGAAGTATTAATGAGCCTTGCTTCGGGATCTATTTTCACAAAGTACTACAATGAATTTAAAAGTCACACTATAAAGGTTATCTGTGGAAATGGAAACAATGGTGGAGATGGTATTGTATTGGCATATTTATTTTTTCAGTCTAATTGTGATGTTGAAATTTATTATAAAGAGGGTAAATCTTCAGATGAATATCTATTCCACAAGAAAATAGCTTTAAATTCCAAAGTCCAATTTTATCCCTTGGAATCCTTGGTAGAAAATATTGAAAATTGTAAAAACAAAATTTTAATTATAGATTCTCTATTTGGTACAGGTCTAAAGGGGGAAATAGCTGAAGAATACTTATCAATTTTTAAGTATTTAAAAGATAAGCTAAAAGAAAAAAAAATCCGAATTTTAAATGTTGATACACCTTCTGGATTTATGATTGACAACCCAAATTATTCAATGCCAGTTGATATCCTCTGCGAAATTGGTTGTAAAAAAATCATAAATCAATTTGCAAAAATTTATTCAAATGAGTATTCTTTTTTTTCGATAGGATTCCCTGTAAAAGATTTTGTACTACGTAAAAAATGGAATTACTATTTATTTGATGATCCAAGTGATAATAACTTTAAAGATTCTTTAGAAAAAAAAGCCGAGTCAAATAAATACTCAAATGGATCCTGTAGTTTTTTTGGTGGATCGAAAGGAATGAGTGGGGCTATTATTTTATCCCAATCTATTTTTCACGCTTTAGGAGGTGGAATTTCATGTATATATACTGACTCAAGTGATACAATCATAGAGGTATTAAAGGAAGATCCATCTAAAATGATTAAAGAATTTCCTGAACAATTAAAGGAGGAAACTTTTTATAAGAAAAGTGACTCTTTGGTAATTGGTCCCGGATTAAACATAAGTTCAAAAATACCAAATGATATTTTAATAAATAAGACTTTTACGATTTTAGATGCAGGAATGATTAAAAAGGCAGGCTCCCTTCCCTTACATGAATTGACACTTCTTACTCCACATGCAGGAGAGCTAAATTCCCTTGCGGGAAAAAAACTAGAAACCTATGACCAAAAAATTCAATTTATTCAGTCATTTTGTTTGGAATATAATACGAATATACTCTTAAAAGGGCCTGTTAACATATTATCCACCTATTCAGGAGAGATTTTTATTCGGGCATTTTCGAATCCAAAACTAGCTGTGATGGGAACAGGTGATTTACTAACGGGAATTCTTGCCTATTTTTATACCAGACTTGGAAATTTACTTCAAACTGTGCAGTATTCTCTGTTTTTATTTGAATTAAGTTCGAAAATTCCTAAAAAGAATCCCACAGCATTGGAAATTCTAAGATTTTTATCAGAGAGGTTATGATGGCAAATGGGTATCATTCCAGATCACCGGAAGAATTTAGAGAATATTTGAAGAGTCTGAACAAAGATTCAAAAACAAAAAGCTGGAGAAATGTCCTTATTTTTATTGATATTTTGCTACTGCTTTTAGTATTGTATATGGCTTCCAAAAAAATCAATCCTTCTGTAAATATTAACTATAAATCTTCGAGTAGAATTAATCTAAATTCCCTTCAACTCTATTTAACTAAATCGAATATATCCCCCCCTGATTCAGTAGGTTATTTTTTATTTGTAGCCAATAAATCTAATACAGAGAAATCCTTTGGAAAAGATTTAAAACTAGGTCTTCAGGTAAAATCCGAAACAGGAATGGAATGTTTAAAGAAAGAGTTCTTGTTAACAGAAAAAAAAATAAATCCCGGTATTTCAGAAAATTTTTCCTTTTTCTTTGAAAAGATTCCTGAATTAGATTTACCAGATGATTGCAAAAGTGTATACAAAAAACCTGCATTCCCTAGAACTATAGATACTATCTTTAAAAAGAAATATAGGATTGATACTATACTTTTAATTGAAGAAAAAAATGGAGAAAAAAAGGAATTGGTACTAACAGATGACAACTGGTGAACCATCAAATTCAGAAAATTTTAATATAACTGAATATTTACTCTCCAAAAATGCTGAAAATTTTTCAGATAAAATAGCACTTATATTTTATGATGCGAATGAAAAACAAAGTTTTACCTACAAAGAGATTTATGATAAATCTTTGATTGTAGCTGAATACCTACTTTACTTCGGTTTTAAACCGGGAAATCGATTAGTCGTACGAATGGAAAATTCTCCTGAATATATATTTTCATTCTTGGGAATCATTGCGGCAGGTATGACAGCAATTCCAGTGAGTTCACAGTTGACTGAAGAGGAAGTTTCTTTTATCCTAAGAGAAAGTAAAGCGGAAGGCGGTATTTTTGATGGTAAACTTCCTACCCCGAAACCAAGTGATGAAACTATTCTTGTACAATATAAAGAAATCAAAGAACCTAAGCAAAAAAATCAACAATATACAATTTTTAATACAAAATCATATGAAGAAGCATTCATAGTTTATACTTCTGGATCTTCCGGATATCCAAAAGGTGTAATACATGCACATAGAAGTGTTTCGGGAAGAATACCTATGTTTGAAAACTGGACTGATTTAAACCAAGAGGATAGAATACTCCATGCCGGGCAACTGAATTGGACTTATACTTTAGGTGTTGGAATAATGGACCCTCTCTCTATTGGAGCCACAACTATTTTGACCAACGGAAAACGAGAACCCTCCGAATGGGCCGAAATTATTAAAACGGAAAAAGCAACTATTTTTGCAACAGTACCGAGTCTATTTAGAAGAATTTTAAAATATGCTGATTTAACAACAGGATTCCTTTCCTCTCTCAGACATTGTCTGTCTGCGGGAGAGACTTTACTCCCTTCTGTTTATACAGAGTGGACACATTCAACAGGAAAAGAAATTTTTGAAGCATTAGGTATGACAGAGGTATCTACTTTTATTTCAACCTGTAAGAATGTTCCATATAGAGCTGGTAGTACGGGTGTTATACAAAAAGGAAGGACTGTATCTATCCTTCCTATAGATGGTGGTACAACTCCGGTTGTTACAGGAAATATTGGAGTTTTGGCTGTAAGTTTAGAAGATGATGGACTCTTTTTAGATTATACAAGTGGCTCAAAACAAAACTCTATTCGAGATGATTTTTTTATAACTGGAGATCTCGTACATGCAGATATTGAAGGCTATATTTATTATCATGGAAGAAATGATGATATTATGAATTCCTTTGGATATAGGGTATCACCTAGTGAAGTGGAAAGAGTACTAGAAACTCATCCTATGATTTCAGAAGCGGGAGTGACTGAAGTCAAGAAAAAGGACAACATTACACTTATATCTGCTTTTATTGTCTTAAAAGAAGGAAGAAATGGTGGGACTGCTGATATTAAATCTCTTGAAACTTATTTAAAAGATCACTTAGCAACTTATAAAATACCTAAAGAATTTTATTTTGTTAATGATCTTCCCCGAAATAGGAATGGGAAATTATTAAGGAAAAAATTAGCACAACTTCTGCCTGAGACTCTTTAAATTATTTTAAATTATGTGTTTGAATCCTAAATATAATTATATTTAGGATTCAATAAAAAATGGATTTATTTTTTAACTTTTTCTTTTGTAAGTAACTCTTTTACTTTATCTTGAGTTTCTTTTTCCATTGCTTTTTGTTTAGCAGTTTCTATTGCTTTTTTACCATCTTCTGTTTCAGAATATTCTTTAACTGTCGAACAATTAACTGATACTAAAAGAATTAGTAAGAATATTATTTTTTTCATGTATTCTTTCTCCAATTTTATTATACCAAAATTAAATCTGTATTTCATTTTACAATTAAAAGTAATGCTCTTTAATTTCTTTTCTATCTTTAATTGTCCAAATTTTCACTTTTTTAAAGTCTTTTCCAAATAAATTTGGACCTTTGTATGACTCTAAGAAATCTATTCTCAATTTATGCTCTGGTTCATTATTAAAAATTTCTTTGGATATATTTTGCTCGTCCCATACATCCTCAATTAGATAAATTTCTTCATCTAATTCGAAGGACTCTT
>CANGZW010000073.1 GCA_947458405.1 Leptospiraceae bacterium | reverse complement strand
AGCCGCGGCTGTTTTATCCTCTTACAGTGTAAATTATAACGTAATCAAAAGTGAAATCCTAAGACTACTGGGAGTTTCCCCCGTTGGAAATGTTGGAGTTGCTTCCGGTTCTCAAAATCCGGGCTCTTCTCAGGCTAGACCGGAAAAAAGTAAAACTCCAATTTTGGACGAATTTGCCAGAGATCTCACCACACTTGCCAAAGACAGAAAACTTGATCCAGTCATTGGTAGAGAAAAAGAGATTGAAAGAGTTATACAAATTCTCTCTAGAAAAACAAAAAATAATCCTGTTTTAATAGGAGAGTCAGGGGTTGGAAAAACAGCAATTGTTGAAGGTTTGGCAATTGCTATTATAGATAAGACCGTTCCCGACCTCCTCTTTGACAAAAGAGTTCTTTCCTTGGACTTGGCTGGTTTGATTGCCGGCACCAAGTATAGGGGGGAATTTGAAGAAAGACTAAAGAAAATCATGAAAGAAATAACCGCCTCCTCAAATATCATTATATTTATTGATGAATTGCACACATTGATTGGTGCGGGCGCCGCCGAGGGCGCTGTGGATGCGGCAAATATTTTAAAACCGGCACTTGCCCGTGGAGAACTGCAATGCATTGGTGCAACCACAAATACTGAGTATCGTAAGTACATTGAAAAGGACTCCGCCCTAGAGAGAAGATTCCAAACAGTAAAAGTGGCTGAACCTTCCCTTGAAGATGCTATTTTGATTTTATTTGGTCTTAAAAAGGCTTATGAAACTCATCATAAGGTTAAGTACTCTGAAAAAGCATTAGAACAAGCTGTTAAATTATCTCACAGATATATCAATGATAGATTTCTCCCCGATAAGGCTATCGATATAATTGATGAGGCCGGTTCCAAGGCTAGACTTGCCAATTGTGGAAGACCTGATTCCATAAAACAAATGGAAGAGGAAATTAGAACCTTAACTGTCAAAAAAGAAGAATTGGTTCGTTCCCAAGAATACGAAAAAGCCGCACAAGTGAGAGATGAGGTAAATAGGAAAAAACAAAATCTCGAAGAAATGATTCGCGTATGGCAAGAAAAATTAGAAACACAAGCGGTTCTAATTGATGAAGAAGATATTTTAAAAGTTGTATCACAATGGACCGGTGTTCCTCTCGAAAAAATGGAAGAAAAAGAAAATGAGAAACTTCTCAATTTGGAAAAAATCCTCCATGAACGCGTTATAGGACAACACCAGGCTATTGAAAATGTTTCAAGAGCAGTCAGAAGAGCGAGAACCGGATTTAAAAATGAAAAACGTCCTACAGGAAGTTTTATCTTTATGGGTCCAACTGGAGTAGGTAAAACCGAGTTAGCTAAAGCTCTTGCAGAGTTTCTATTTGGAAAATCAGATCATCTATTAAGAATTGATATGTCTGAATATATGGAACCCCATGCTGTTTCTAGATTAATTGGAGCTCCTCCCGGATATGTTGGATACGATGATGGTGGTCAATTAACAGAATTTGTAAGACGTAAGCCCTACTCTATTGTATTACTCGATGAAATAGAAAAAGCTCACCCTGATATTTACAATATTTTATTGCAAATCATGGAGGAAGGAAATCTAACGGATTCCAAAGGTAGAAAGGTTAATTTCAGAGATACAATTTTAATCATGACTTCCAATATTGGTGCCAAAGAAATCCAAAAAGGGGGAAGACTGGGATTTTCCGACAACGAAAGTGAGAAAGATGGTCATAAGTCCGAAATGACAAAAGACGAGCTCAAAAAATATTTCAACCCTGAATTTTTAAATAGAGTGGATGAAGTAATCTATTTTGAAACACTCCAAAAGGATGAAATCATCAAAATCGTCGATGTTATGCTTAAAGATTTCAATAAGCGTTTGCGTGATAAAAAAATCTTAGTAACCATGACCAGAAAAGCAAAAGAGTTGATGGCTAATATCGGTTACGATAAAGCATTTGGTGCAAGACCATTGAGAAGAATTTTCCAAAAAGAATTGGAAGATTACATGGCAACACAAATGCTTTCCGGAGCCTATCAAATGCCTACGATCATTGAAGTTCATGAGTCAAAGGAAAAGTTTGAATACAAAGAAAGACCTTGGGAAGATTTCGGTTTGTCCGATGAAAGCAGTAATCTTCTGATTTCAGAAGACAATGGTGAAAACAAAGAAGTTGCCACTGTATAACACATATAATCTAACCCCCGTAAATGGGGGTTTTTGAAATATATGACTTTAATTTTACCTATAATTGTAATACTTTCATACTTGTTTTTTAGACAGGTATGGTATCACAATCGTAAGATTATGCATTTAGCAACAATTGAAAAGATAAAGTTAAGCATAATCAAACCCAATCTAATTTTACCAGAAGTTGAGGTATTTTTCAAGTATCAATACGGTGGTGGATTGTACATTGGGAGAGGATATGTTAAGATGTTAGATTTTAATATTCCAGAGAGTTGTAGTTTAGTTTATAATCATGAGAATATTCCAATATTGACTAATAATGATAAAATATATGCCAACGAAGAACATATAGAAGCATTTCTATTGAATTTATCAGATAAAATAAATATACATATTGACCCTGTAGAACCTTATAGATTTGAAATAATTAATCTTTCTCATGAAAGTCAAAATCCACAAAATAAGATTTAGTTAAAAAATAAAATGAAAAAAATAATAATCATTTCAGCTCTAATAATTTCGATTTTTAATATTCTTGCACAAGATTTAAATTATTTTGATTCTGCATTGACCCAGTTTAAATCAGGAAATTACTCAGAATCAATTAAAATCTTACAACCAAATGTTCAAAATGGAACCACAAATTATAGAGAATATCTCTTGCTTGCACATTCCCATTGGGCTTTAGGTAATACAAATCAATCCATTGATAATCTATACAGTGCATTAAAACTAAAACCCAATGATACTGAAGTTTACATTGAAATCATAAAAGCCCATATAGCCTCCAGTCGATTCAAGGGAGCATTAGAGCTTGTTGAGACTGCCGAGCAAAAGTTTCCCAATTCAAAGGAATTAAAACTCCAAAAGGCATTTATATTTGGGAAATACGGAAAAATAAATACCGCTCTATCTATTATTGAAACAATTAAACAAGAGTCGCCCAATGATCCCCGACCATTGGCTGTGGAAGCGGAACTTTATTTTTTACAGGGTGATTTAGAAAAAGCTGAAATGAGTTTAAAGTGGGCTATTTCTCTGCAAGAAAATTCACCTTTTTTTCACAACAACCTAGCCCTCATTTATGACCGAATGTCAGACAATGAAATCAAGCAGGGTAAAAAAGAAAAAGCTAAGGCAACTCTCCAGGAAGCTGAAAAATCTGTAGATAAAGCTATTTCTATCAAAGAATTTTCTCAAATGGTTGCATTGAAAAAAAGAATTCAAGAGAAATTATCCAATCTGTAATGCAAAATCTTAGAGTTAGCTTTCAAACACTTGGTTGTAGGCTTAATATTTTTGAAAGCGATGGTCTTTCCAATGCACTAAAAAATGCAGGGATTAAGACAGTTTCCATGGAAGAAGATCCCGAAATTGTAATTGTTAACACATGCACAGTAACAAATAAAGCGGATTCTAAAAATAGAAATATAATTCGCTCGGCAATCAAAAATCATCCGGGTTCTCAGGTTTGGGTGACTGGTTGTTATGCAGAAACCGATAAAGCAGTTATTGAAAATATTCCTGGTGTCACAGGAGTTGTTGGTAATTCAGAAAAATCAAATTTACCAAATCTTATATTAGAAAAATTTAATATTCCTAATACTCCTCTTAAAAATTTGGATAGATTTTCCTATTCTGACGTACTACCAGTTAATCATACCAGGGCTTATTTAAAAATTCAAGATGGTTGTAATCGGGTTTGCTCCTATTGTAAAATTCCTTCTGCAAGAGGAAAAGGGGTAAGCAGAAAGAAAGATGATATCTTGGATCAGATTAAATTTTTACAGGACAATGGAATTGGAGAAATAATTCTTACTGGAGTCAATCTGGGCTGGTATAGAGATGAGAATGGAGATAAGGCATTTAATTTACTACTCGAAGATATTTTGAAGATATTGGAATATTCAAGAATAAGACTTTCCTCTATTGAACCATCCGATGTAAATTCAACCCTATCAAAATTAATTTCACACCCAAGATTTTGCAAATACTTACATGTTCCACTCCAGAGTGGAAATTCTGAAATACTTAGAAAAATGAAACGAAGCTATACTGCCGAGACCTTTCATAAAAGAATTGAAATTATTTTGAAAGATCATCCAAATATTTTTATAGGTACTGATATAATAGCAGGATTTCCCGGTGAAACTAATCAAGAGTTTAATGACTCAATACAAATGGTAAAAGATCTCGGAATATCAAAAATTCATGCTTTTCCCTACTCTCCACGAAAAGGAACTGTCGCTGAAAATTTGACTGACAGTATTACAAAAGATGAAAAACGAAAGAGAGTATTTGAATTAAATTCACTTTCAGAAAATATGTATTACGAATATTATAAGAAAAATGAAAATAAAATATTTGAGGGAATATTAGAATCTTCTAATCAAGTATTAACAGATAATTATTTGAAAATATCACTAGTAAATTCTTCAAACTTACCAAACCTAAAAGTAGGACAATTTATATCTGTAAAACCAAATGGATACAACAAAGAAGATAGAAACCATCCAATCACGGGTGAATTAGTTAAACTTTAGCACATAGTATTACTCTCTATGTGCTATTTTACTACGTTTATTTTTTATTAGGTTCAAATATTGTTTTTACCAAAGAAACTACAGATTCAACGGTTCCCTTTACTTTTTCAGTAACATCAGAATCTTTTAAAATTGTCTGAAATTCGGTGTATTTTTTAGAAAGTTGATTGTACTGCTCTTCCATCTGTAAAATTTTGGCTTCCAATTCATCTAGAGTCTTTTTAACAGTCTCCGATTCTTGTTTCTCAAAGTTTCCAAATTCATACTCTACTATGTCTTCAGTAACCTTTCCTTTTAGAAGTAAGTGGGTTTCCACCTGGATATATTTTCCAATGAGAGAGAACCTACCTTCTTTTCTAAGTCTTCTAATGCTCACAGTTAATGTTACGTTGTTTAGCATACGGAGAGGTCTATATTGACTCGCCCTGGTCACTAAGTCATGATCTTCAGCGAGTTTCACATTTTCATCAAAACCACCGACCCGTTTAAATAATCGACGACTGATAAAGATACAAAAACCAGCGGCACGGGGAGTTAAAAACTGATTGATTTTTACTGATAAATTCGCTAATTTGAATAGCACCTTATCTAAACGTAGATCGGATTCAGGTAAGAATTCACAGGTTGCTAATTCTAAAAATCTGTCTTCCATCTCTTTGATGGCATTTTCTAGAAAATGGGGATCAAGTATCACATCGGAATCAAAGAAAAATAAGAATTCACCAGTGGCAACCTCGGCTCCCCTATTTCGCCCGGGACCCGGCATACCTCCCGGTACAACTCTCACACCATTTTCTTTGGCGATTTCAACAGTCCGATCCTTGGAACCCGCATCGGCAACAATCACTTCAAAATCTGTAAAAGTCTGGGCTTTAATAGATTTTAATAATTTAGGAAGATACTCTTCTTCATTGAGAGAAGGAATAACAATACTTATCTTAGGCATGAGTCAAATCTTAGAAAAAATAAAAATTATTTCAAGTGAAATTAATTGTAACTTAAAAAATTTAAGCAGTTTTATTGAATTTAGAATTTATTTTTCGAATCAAATAAGGAAAATAAGTAAGTTTCATTACTTTATTTAAGACTAAAAAAATATTCAAAAACTAATTACATTTCTCTTGCCTATCCATATCATTATGTATAAATTATACCTATGAAGACGACCCTATTATTAGATGATAAATTATTAGAAAGAGTTAGAGAAGAAACTGGAATCCAGGAGAAAACATTACTCATTCACATGGGACTCGAAGCACTTTTGGAAAAGATCAGTCGGGAACGACTTATGAATCTCTATGGAAAAATACCGAAAGCAAAAGTAAATAATCGTAGAAGAAGAGTAAATGCAAGTACTCGTTGATACTTCCATTTGGATTGATTTTTTTCGTAAAAAGGAAGGCTCAGAACGATTATTACAACTCTTGGAATCCGGAAGTGTTGTAACGCATCCTTATATTATTGGGGAGTTACAAATGGGAGAGTTACCCGGACTTAGAAAGCAAGTCATTGACGATTTAAAAAACTTACCTTCTGTAAAAATTCCTCCAGATTCGGTGATCTCTGATTTTATAGAAAATTTGAAACTCTTTAACACAGGTCTCTCTTATATAGATGCTGTACTACTCTGCTCAGCGAAGTCATCGGGAATACAATTTTTAAGTTCGGATAAATTGCTTATGAAATATATGAGATAATTTGTAGTACTAACTTCGCCCAATACCAGATTTTGCAATAACTGAGTTCTACAAAATTCTTCCTTTACTTCAGGGGTTGGTTTTTGGTATGCACAGTGTAAGCTAATGAAAATTAATATAAATAATTGTTTCATCGTTCAATCTACTGCCTCTATTTTTAAAATAAATTCGTTTAAAAGAATTTCACTTCGAGTCATTAATACAGGCCGCATACAGGGCTAAATCAGTGTTTTGATCCCTATTATCTTGTGGTGGGAAGATTTTAGTAGCCGCAAATGATTTATCGCAGGATGATTTATCTGTTTTAGTTTCTTGGTTAAGTTTTGAACACCCCAAGAATATAAAAACTGAACATATACTAATAAATATCTTTATTAAACTTAAACTTTTCATAATTAAAGCCCTATTTCAATTTAAGAAGAAATGAAGTCATTCCTTCTTAATACCACAAAAAAAAATGCTTTTTTGTCAAGTTGATTTTTGTAACACTAATTAGGAGGTAGATTTAATTACGATTTATGATATTTTAGATATTTATACTAACTGAATTTTAATGAGACATCATAAGATAAAAAAAGATATATTTTAAAAAATATTATGTATTACAGTTATTGGAATGAATGCTATAAAATTAAGTTTCAGATTAAAAAAACGTAATGCTACTTTTCAATCTGAAACTATCTTTTTAATTTTTTACAATCCTAAAGATCGACCAATAATTTCTTTCATTATCTCAGTTGTTCCCGCATAGATTGTCTGGATTCTGGCATCAATGTATGCCCTTGCAATTGGGTATTCCATCATGTAGCCATATCCACCAAAAAATTGGAGGCACTGATCTGTATGACGTTTTTGCATTTCGGTTGAATACCATTTTACCATAGAGGCTTCTGCAGTTGTGAGCTCGCCCCTCATAAATGCCAAAACAGCTTGGTCTACAAATGCTCTGCTCATTTCGGCTTCTGTTCTCATCTCTGCCATTTGGAACCTAATGTGTTGGAAGGTTCCTATTTTTTTGCCGAAGGCTTCTCTCTCTTTTAGATACTTCAATGTCATATCCTGAACTGCAAAAGTGGACTCTACTGCGGCAATTCCTAAGGCCAATCTCTCCCGGGGTAATTTTTGCATTAGATAACGAAAACCCTGTCCTTTTCTTCCAATTAGATTTTCCTTAGGAACTTTTACATCCGTAAAATGAAGCTCAGATGTGTCTTGAGCCTTGAGACCGATTTTCTCTAAATTTCGTCCCCTTTCAAAACCCTTCATCCCTGCTTCTATAACTAATAAGCTAATGGATCCTTCCCCTGTCTTACAAGCAGTTATTACAATATCTGCCAATTGACCATTACTTATAAAAGTCTTTTGACCGTTTACCAAAAAATGATCATCTTTTTCAACTGCTGTAGTACGCATTGATTTTAAGTCAGAACCTGCGCCCGGCTCTGTCATAGCAATTGCACTAATTGTAGTACCTGCGGCACATCCGGGAAGCCATCTTTTCTTTTGCTCGGGAGTAGCATATTCAACAAAATAAGGAATATTAATATCATTGTGAAGAGAGATAAAAAAACCGGAATTACCTGCTCGGGCGGTTTCTTCAATGAGTGCTACATTGTATAAAAAATCAACTCCCCCTCCTCCGAATTCATCAGATACATCAGGACATAAAAGTCCAAAATCCCCAGCTTTTTTCCAAATTTCTCGTGATACCTTTCCTTCTTTTTCCCATTTTTCATGTTGGGGCATAACTTCTGTATCATAAAACTTTTTTGCCATCTCTCTAAATTGATTGTGTTCATCCGTAAACGGGAGAGCTCTTTTCATTTTTAACCTCTATTTTTTTTATCTGATTTAAAAATAAAAAAACCCCAAAGAGGGGCTTTTTTTAATTACTTATATTTTATAACCGTAGAAAAACTTCCAAGATGGTGTTTAAGAATTTCTATCAATAAAATTTTTAATCTGAGTTTTGGGAAGTGCCCCGATAACTTTGTCGACTAGTTTTCCATCTTTATATAATAATAGAGTAGGAATTGATTGAATACCCAAAGCCTGTGCAGTTTTTTGATTAAAATCTACATTCAGTTTCTTGATTGATACTTTTCCATCTAATTCTTTTGACAGATCTTCTAAGACGGGGGCGACCATTCTACAGGGACCACACCATTCAGCCCAACAATCTATTAGAACCATCCCACTTGCTGTCTCTTCCTGGTATGTTGCATCAGTTATTTCCGATAGTGACATATCATTCCATCCTTTTTACTGTATATTTTAACTCTAGCTTCTAAGAACCATTCTAAAAAATAAATCTTATTTTTTCTTTTTTTTCGCCCGGTTCTTATCTCCTTCTAATGAATTTATTTTGGAAGCCATTGAGTCAATCAAAGTCTTAGTTTTTTGTAAATCTTCTGTATTACCTGTCATCTGGAATATCTTTCTATTCATTTCTAAGAGAGCTATGCATTTTTTTAAATCCGCAATGTCATTTGTCGAAAGATCATACTTAGATCGGTATTCTTGGGCGGCATAGTTAGAGAGTTCTATTATTAAACTATAATGATCCTTGCGAGTATAATAATAGGGACTATCTAGATCATTTTCCTTTTCATAAGCCCTAAAATCGAAAAGATTTTTGGCAAGGACGGCCAATTTAAAGTGCAACTCAGGCCAGCTCCATTTCCACTTGCTATTTGTACCAAATGCATCTACAATATCATTGATAGTTTTTCTAAATCCCCTGATAAAATTAATTCTTTGATCTGGGTTAAATTCAGGAATCATATCCAATAATTCCCTATTTTCATCTAATCCATTCTCAAAATCAGCCCCTACTACTTTTTCCATGGCTGAAATGATACTATAGATCTCTTTTCTTGCAATATTCAAATAAAGTTCACTCTTTAAGTTTAGCATGTGCCAGGAAAGATCACTTATACTCACACAAGTATTCATCAATTTTATGGAATTCAAAACAATTGCTATTTGATAATAAGGCTCCGTTGCCTTACTCTTTTTCATTTGAGTTTTATAAAGATTTACATCTTTTTTTAGTTCTTCAATATAATTCTTAAATTCCGTAAGATTTTCATCAAACTCTGCTTTTTGTTCTTTTGTAAGTGCCATTTTATATGTACCGTTCTTTTAAAGTATCGGATATTCCTGAATTTTAATCAGTCCGAAAAGAGGAAAGATTTTCCATTTTTTCACTTGAAAGTTATAGAATATCAGTTATCCTTGAGCAATGAAAAAATTCATAACAATCCTTATAATATCTTTTACTTTAATTTTTATCCCAAATTGTGGGGCAAAAAGACAATCAAAGTTTATTTCTGATTTCCCTGGGGTAGAAAAAATGGAATTTTCCAGAGACTTTCTCATGGGAACATCTACAGCGGCAGAACAGATGGAAGAAACACCAAATAGCGACTGGGGAAAATTTATTCAATCTGCATACTCTGAGAAACGATTTGATTCAGCCGGCAAAGGAATCGCAAAACCGGGTCATATCCATAACCTTGGAGACTATAGTCAAGAGATCATTCTAAAAAAAACAAATCACAATCAAATGTATGAAGAAGATTTCAAAATGGCAAGTGAAATGAAACATAATGCCTATAGATTCAGTGTAGCCTGGGATAGAATTTTTCCTCGCCCAGATATGACAGAGCCCGATCCTGAGGGAGTAGCGTACTACAAAAAACTAATCCAGTCCATGAAAAAGAATAATTTAAAACCTCTCTTAACACTATTTCATTTTTCAAGTCCCGCTTGGTTTTGGGAGGAAAAAGATGGAAAAATTGGCTGGGAAAGAAGAGATGCATTACAGCAATATGAGAAATTTGTTAGAGTTGTAGTTCAAAATTATGGAGAGGATGTGGATCATTGGTGCACTTTGAATGAGCCTATGGTATATATTTTTGGTGGATATATGCAGGGAGTTTTTCCTCCCCTATTACAAAGAAAAGATCCCTCTGAAGTCTCAGATGTGATGATTGCCTTATTAAAATCTCACGTCTTAGCAAGGAAAATAATAAAAGAAAATGATACAAAATTAGGTAAAAAAAGCGAAGTAGGATTTACAATGCATACAAGAGCTTTTGAGCCATACAGAAATTATGCAATTCTAGATAGAATTATTGCTGAAAAAGTTGAACAGGCTTTTATTTGGGATTTTATAGATGGAATCAATACAGGAACATTAAAAATAAGTAATACAAACATAGTGCAAAATATAGAGGGGTTAAAAGATAGCCTGGATTATCTAGGAATCAACTACTATGGAAGATACTATATAAAATCAGATATCACTTCCCCTACCCAGTTTCAAACTTTATTTTCAGATCCAAATAACAAAGATGAATTAAAAAATGATTTAGATTGGGAAGCATATCCTATAGGAATGTCTTACATTTTAACCAAATCTACTGAAAAATATAAGCTACCAATCTATATTCTAGAAAGTGGCACGGCTGATGCAAATGATAATGACATAAAAAGACAGGCGAATATTGTCACTACCCTTGCTGAAATTTGGAATGTAAATAATAGTAAAAAAGCGGATGTAAGGGGTTATATTCACTGGTCTCTAATTGATAATTTTGAATGGGCAGAAGGATTTGACGCAAAGTTTGGGTTAGTAAAAGTTGATTATAAAAATAATTACAAAAGAACACCCAGACCTAGTGCAGAATTATTTACAAAAATTATTGAGAATGGTATTACTAAAGATATCTTGGAAAAATTTTCTCAGGATTTCATAACTAAATAATTTTATTTTACTTTTGGGGAGAATTTACTCCCCACTTTGTAATACTTTTTTAATTTAAAAATAGATTAAAGTTTGATGCCTTATCAATAAGGTAATCCTACAAAATTCCATTTTTCAGCTTCTATAGATTTTAATAGGTAAGTTCTGTAATTGTTTACATTTACTTTATAACTACCCACAGCATAAAAATAATCTCCAAATTTTGTATATCCCATTCCATCCACAAGGATACCGGGGTCAGTGGGAAAGATTGGTTTAAATGATGTAAATACTCCCAATCCATCATACTTCAAGCCAGAAATAGTAGAGGTCATTTGACCCGCCTCATCGTAAGATACTTCTTTGGATAGAGAAATAAATCCATTTCCCAATGGAAAAAGAGGTCCTAAAGTATATGCGTTTGGATAGTAATAAGTAGAAATTGGAATAGTTGAAAACCTCAAATAATTTGAAATACTACCAATAATTGATTGATAAAGTTGAATGGTTGAAGATGCTTTATCAAAATATATCACATTGTATTTTAAATTAAAATAACCAATACGTTGCAAAAATAGAGATGGGGATTGTGAAAATAGAGTAAGGGATTTTGAAAATGTAACTGGATTCCATGTTAAATTTTTTTAAATGTATAGTATAAAAAAAT
The DNA here is from genome assembly GCA_947458405.1 of Leptospiraceae bacterium. GTDB lineage: Bacteria > Spirochaetota > Leptospiria > Leptospirales > Leptospiraceae > JACKPB01. The sequence goes on along the minus strand of CANGZW010000073.1, from coordinate 7,873 downwards.
AAAGAAATAATTTATTAATTAGATTTAGAATAATTTTTTAAAAAGTATTATATTTGAATAAACTTACCTAATTATTGAATTGTTTTATCACATTATAGTATATTTTTTTTAAATTTAAGGAAGATAAAAAAGATTATAAAATTTAAATTTGAGATTATATTACTTACTGAAAACGGAATATTATAATTCTTTTAAGAAAATGAATTATAATAAAGATTTATTAAGTAGCACACTCCCTTTATAAGATATTGTGAATGTACTTTTTTTAAGTCAATTTGGATTAACTACTAGATTTTTCAAACCCGATGCAGAATTTACAATCGAATTAACATCTTCATTCTCAACACTAAATTCTTCTAGTGTAGTACGCAGAATTTTAATAACCTCTGCAAATGCTTCATCGGTAATCTTGAATTTAAAATGGGCATTTTTGAAGTTACTCATATCATACCCATCAACTCCCCCCATCACGTACGAAAAAAATTTCACTTGATGATTGATTAATCCATCAATATTTATCCCCTCAAAATAGGGCATCAATAGTAATGATTCTTGAATTTTTTTGTAAAACTTATGAACTACTAAACTAACGGTTTCCATTCCACCGTATTTATCATATAGAGATAAACTCATATTACTAACCTTTAAATTTTTTTATTTATATACTTTTATAAAACGAAAATATGGAAAGCAAAAATAATTTTATGTTAAAATGAAATTCCCAATACTTCTTTGGCTTTTTCTAGTATTACATCTGGGTCAAATGGTTTGGTGAGGTACAGATCAGCACCCGATTCTAGACCTTTGTTTTTATCAAACTCCTGCCCTTTGGCTGTTAAGATCATGATAAATGATTTACTCATATGGATAGTTTTGGCATCATGGCAAACTTCAAATCCATTTTTTAAAGGCATCATTACATCGAGTAGTACAAGCTCCGGATTTTCACTGACTATCAAATCCAAACCCTTTTGCCCGTTTTCAGCTGTGAGTATTTCTACACCGTGATCTTCAAACTCTTCCAAAGTTTGAGAAAGCAACATCCGAATATGAGCCTCATCATCTACTATTAATATTTTTTTACTCATACGTTATCCTTAAGTCAATAGACCACTTCAAAAATTTCAACTTCATTTTTTTTACCCTTAACATGCGTACTACCTAAATCTCTGTATTGAAAGAAATCCTTAGTGGCATCATAAATGGATTTTGAAACCAAGATCTGGTAGGGCTTGGCTATGGATTGAAGCCTAGCAGCTAAGTTGACTTCATCCCCTATGGCAGTGTAGTCCATGTGCTTCATAGAGCCAATGTTTCCAACCACCACATCTCCTGCATTCAAACCAATCCCCATGGTAAAATTATTTTGGATCCAAAGATTCTTTATATTTTTTAGGGTAATCTGCATTTCTATGGCCGCTTCCACTGCTTTTTTTTCAGTTTCTAAAACATGATTGGGAGCCCCAAAAAGGGCAAAGATAGCATCTCCCACAAATTTATCGATAGAACCATTGTGAGAAAAGATGACATTCACCATCTCTGTGAAGTATTCATTGAGATACGAAACAATTTCTTCGGGGCTTAAAATCTCACAAAAACCAGTGAAATTCCGAATATCAGAAAACAAGAGAGCAACTTTTCTTTTTTCTGAACTTAAGGATAATTCCCCTTTGGCATTTAGAATGTTTTCTAAAACTTGTGGTGATACAAACCGACCCAAATTGTTTTTTATAAGTTCTTCTTTGATTTTATTTTGCTGGAGATAAGTATTTTGTAAGGCAACAGCTGCTTCTAAACCTAGAGATGTAAGTAGCTTTAAATCCCCTGAAGTATAGTTATGATTTTCTTTCGTGGATACAGTGATAACACCCATGGTCTTATTCGAAGTTTTGAGTGGTACGCACATCATAGAACTAGGATTAGAGTCACCGGTCTTAAAACGGGGATCAGATTGTACATCATCTATAATTTCGGAGATTCCGGAATTGAATACATACCCCGCAATCCCCTTTCCGGGACCCATTTTGGAAATATGAGAGTTTTGAGCAGTAGAGGACAGGATATGAAAATTTTCATTTTCTTCGTCTTTAATAAAAAGTGATACATTTGTACAACTAAATAGCTTTGTAGCCTCATCGACTACCAAATCCCCTATTTCATTTATTTCCAAGCATGAGCTGATTTTTTCAGAAAAATTATAAATAAAATTGATTTCTTTGTACTTTTCCAGCGTTTCGTTGAGTATGTTTTTAATAGAGTACTCTTTTTGAATGAGTGCATCCACCATATTAAAAACAATTTGATCTTTTTTAAAATACTCTACATGGACATATACTTCATTTTCAATCTGCACATCTGAAGTTGTATCACCATAAGGAGATATCCCCATAGCTAAGACTTCTTTTCCATCTGTATCAAGGATTCTAAAAGAAGTACCCAGTCTTTCCTGCAAGGAATGAAGGAGGGATACATTTTCTTCGGTTCCTATTAGCTTTTTGGGTTTGGGTTTTTTCATTCAGATTCTGTAATATATACCAAAAGATTTTTCAAAGCAGGTTCTTTGAAAATATGCTCATGAATTTTTGTAACTGAGGCAGAATATGCATCCATGATCAATAGATCCAATTTAGTATCGATTAACCTTTGAGAAAATTCCTCAGATTGAGGATTCATATAAAAAGTAGTATGACCTACTTTTTCAAAAATAGAAAGAATCTTTTGTGAAATAGCCTCATCTTGGTGTACTACCATAATATTTTTTACACTTATTTTTTTTTGTAGAAGCTCAGCAATTTTGGATAGGAGGATAGCGGGTTGTATGGGTTTTTGCTGGTAATCATCCACACCCATTTCTATTCCCCTCTTCTGGTCCTCTACTATGGTCAGAATGATAATAGGAATACTAATTGTAAATGGGTCAGACCTGAGAGAAGAAGCCACATCAAACCCATTCAATTCTGGCATCATCACATCTAAAAGAATGAGATCCACATGATTTGATTTTAAAACATCTAAAGCCTGAAGACCATCCATAGCCTCTAAGGTATTGTACCCGACGTACTCCAATTCTTGTTTGAGAAGATCTCTTATATTTTTTTCATCGTCTACAAGTAAGATAGTCTTCATGGGAGCAGGAGACTCCAAATGTTTGTATACACTCGCAAGCATTTCGGGTAGTTTATAAAAATCAATAGCCTGTTTTTTAATTTGCACCATGCCCGTTACTGGAATTGTAAAAGAAAAAATTGAACCTTTTCCTACTTCACTTTCTACCCATATCACACCATTGTGATGCTCTACTATTTGCTTACAAATTGGAAGACCCAGCCCCGTACCTTTGGGCTTATCGGTGAGCGTATCACCAACTTGCTTAAATTTTTCAAATACCTTGTGTTGGTCTTCTTTGGCTATCCCCACTCCAGAATCCACCACACTCACCACTACCTTGCGGTCACTAAAAACTGCTTTAACGGTGACAATCCCATCATTGGTGAATTTATAACCATTGGAAATTAAATTGATAATCACCTGTATCAAGCGATCTTTGTCACCAATGATATTGGGCAGATCATCCTGAATATCTTTTTGCATGGTGATCAACCCCCCATTGAAAAGAGAACTTGTGGATGCTATTGCTCGATCTATCACTTCATTCATGGAAATGGTAGACATCTTCCATTCAATTTTACCTGCTTCCATCTTAGCAATATCCAATACATCATTGATGAGGGACGTAAGACGTTCCCCTTCTTTTACTATGATATCAATGTTGTCTTTGATTTGGTTTGTGTTTCGAGAGTTCTTTTTATCCTCCATTGAAATGAGAGGAAAAATAGCTTCATCCAGTTTTTTCTTTATAATTCTTGTAAAGCCCAAAATGGAAGTGAGGGGTGTGCGGAGCTCATGTGATACATTTGAAATAAATTCTGTCTTCATTCGATCTATTTCTTTTTCTTTTGTGATATCCCTTACCAAAAGTAGAGTCCCCAAAATCCGATCTTCTCCATTTTCAGTGGTAATGATACGTGATGCAACAGCCTTCCCTATCTTTCCTTGAAAGAGATCTATCTCTCCAGAAATCATTTTTTGCATACTGATACTTTTTTCTATAATAAGGATCAAATCATTTTTAAACAAATTTTTGTAATGTTTCCCATTGATATTTTGGTTAAATTCGTATAGATGCACAATGGAAGGGTTAAATCCCGTGACCTCGCCCGCTAGGTTAAAAGATACCAAACCATCCACAATATTATCCAAAATGGCAGATTGATAACCGAATGAATTTCTCAATTCAATGGTTCGTTGAGCGACAATTTCTTCCAACTGCTCTGTAAATTTTTTTAGTTTATTTGTAGCAACATCCCTACTGTACACAAAAAATAAAACCAAGCCAGTCACAATTGCAGATATGACGATGTAGTTTAGGCTTAAGAAAAGAACAGAAATGTGTTCGGGAGTATTTACTTTGAAAATTGCAACATCATCATCTATAAAATAAGAAACCAAACTAAAGAATAAGTAGGCAAGCAACCAATAGGAAGAACTTCTGATTGATTGAAAAGAGATGGATCCAACAAGGGATAAGAGTGCCCAGAGCTGCACCCCTCCCGAAGAAATAAATCCCCCCAAGGACCATTGGAATAAAAAAGGAAGGATAAGTGAGATAAAAACCTGAAAAGTCCGGGCATTGGAGAAATTTTTATATTTATAAAATAGAGTTAAATTGATGGCGGATAAGAGAGTGTAGCCATATGGAATTGTCATGGGAAAAAATAGCCCAAAAACTAAGGAGATGGTACCCCAAAGGAGTCCCCCCATACTCATAAATACTGCCATTAGTATCAAGAAACGTTTGCTGAGCTTTTCTTCTTCTGTGTCTTCAGGAAGATTCCCTATAGATGTAAAACGGATAAAAAAAGTTTGATTAGAAGCCATAATTTGTTTTTATATATAGCCCTAATTCTAAAAAAGTGTCAAGTGATTCTCAACTCAAAAATAAATAAAGAATTTACTTTAAGTAAGAAATTTATTATTTTCACCAATAAATAATTTATTCTTAGATAAAATTCAAAAATATGTAAATAAATATTAATAATTAGACAAAAGATTTTTGGGAGGGGTTTTTAAGATATTTTTTAATCTTTATAATTCTTAAACCCATAAATCTAGATTTATGGGCTTAAGTATTTTTTTTCGGTTTACTTCAATTTCTTTTTTAGAAAGATCCCTCAGCTATTGGAGCGTGAGCTTCTTGAGTAGACGCAGCACTAAAGTATTCTTTGTTCATTCTAGCTATAAATTGAACTGAAATATTTTTAGGGCAACCTGCCTCACATTCATATTGATTGGTGCAATTTCCAAAACCTTCATTGTCCATTGCAGAAAGCATCTTTTTCACTCTATCTTTTCTTTCCACCTGACCCTGTGGTAGAAGAGATAATTGTGATACTTTTGCAGATACAAACAACATTGCCGAAGCATTTTTACAGGAAGCAACACAAGCACCGCATCCAATACAAGCTGCGGCATCCATTGCTAGATCTGCATCTTTTTTGGGAATTGGAAGAGCATTTGCATCAGGAGCACCACCGGTGTTGATGTTTACAAAACCACCAGTTTGTATGATACGATCAAAGGCTCCTCTGTCTACAACCAAGTCTTTTAATACCGGAAAAGGCTTAGCTCTCCATGGCTCAACTGTTACTGTTTCACCATCTTTAAAGTTATACATATGGAGTTGACAGGTAGTTGTTCCTTTCATGTGACCATGGGCATAGCCATTTATCACCATAGAACAACTTCCACAGATTCCTTCTCTGCAATCATGGTCAAAAGCAATGGGTTCTTTTTCATCCCTCTCCAGTCTATCATTCACAATGTCTAGCATTTCAAGAAAAGAGGAATGTTCACTGATCCCTTTGGCGTCATACTCTTCAAAATGACCGCTGTCTTTTGGATTTTTTTGACGCCATACTTTAAGTTTTAGATTTAATTCTTTTACTGACATCTTATTTGTAACTCCTTTGTGTGAGTTTTACATTATCAAACTTCAATTCTTCTTTGATCTCAACTGGCTTTTGGTTGTCGCCTTTGTATTCCCAAGCGGAAACATAACAATACTTGTCATCATTACGTTTAGCTTCCCCTTCTTCTGTTTGGTACTCTGTTCTAAAGTGTCCACCACAGGATTCTTCTCTGTTTAGGGCATCAATACACATCAGCTCTCCAAATTCCAAGAAATCAGCTACTCTTCCTGCTTTTTCTAAGGATGGGTTGAGTTGATCGGCTCCTCCAGTAACTTTCACGTCTTTCCAGAATTCTTCTCTGAGTTCAGGAATTCTCTTGATAGCTTTTTGGAGACCTTCTTTGTTTCTTGCCATTCCACAATTGTCCCACATGATATGACCCAATTCTTTGTGGAAATCATCTACCGTTCTCTTACCATTGATAGATAAAAGTTTTTTGGTTCGATTTGTTACTTCTTCAATAGCTTTTTTGAATTCAGGATGATCGGTAGAAGGAGTTGGAGTTTTATTGTTAGCATAGTAATCCCCAATTGTATATGGTAATACAAAATATCCATCCGCAAGACCTTGCATAAGAGCAGATGCTCCCAGTCTATTTGCACCATGGTCAGAAAAGTTTGCTTCTCCAATCACGTGTAAGCCCGGAATATTGCTCATTAAGTTATAATCCACCCAGAGTCCACCCATAGTGTAATGCACTGCAGGGTAAATTCTCATTGGCGCTTTGTAAGGATTCTCATTTGTAATACGAGCATACATATCAAAGAGGTTACCGTATCTGTCCGCAATGGTATCTTCCCCGAGTCTCTTGATGGAATCACTAAAATCAAGATAAACACCGAGTCCACCGGGTCCCACTCCCCTTCCATCATCGCAGGCTTCTTTCGCACTTCGAGAAGAAATATCACGGGGTGCTAAGTTACCATAGGAAGGATACTTTCTTTCTAAGTAATAATCTCTCTCTGCTTCTGGAATTTCGTGTGCAGGACGTTTTTCGCCTTTGTTTTTAGGCACCCAAATTCTTCCATCATTTCGGAGTGATTCCGACATCAAAGTCAATTTAGATTGGTATTCTCCAGCCACTGGAATACAAGTTGGGTGAATTTGTGTATAACAGGGATTACCGAAAAGTGCACCTTTCTTGTAAGCTCTGTAAGTAGAAGTCACGTTGCAACCCATTGCATTTGTAGAAAGGAAGAATACGTTTCCATACCCACCAGTCGCCAAAACTACTGCATCTGCAGAATGAGCTTCAATCTTTCCAGTCACTAAGTCTCTTGTGATGATCCCTTTTGCATGACCATCCACCAAAACTACATCCACCATTTCGGTTCTGCTGTACATTTGCACTTTTCCCAGACCGATCTGTCTGGAAAGTGCAGAATAGGCTCCTAAGAGCAATTGTTGCCCAGTTTGTCCTTTTGCATAGAAGGTTCTGGAAACTTGTGCGCCCCCGAAAGATCTGTTTGCTAAGTGACCACCATATTCACGGGCAAAAGGAACCCCTTGAGCTACGCACTGGTCAATAATGCTGGTAGAAATTTGAGCAAGACGGTAAACATTCGCCTCTCTAGCTCTAAAATCTCCCCCTTTTACAGTGTCATAGAACAAACGATAGACAGAGTCTCCGTCGTTTTGGTAATTTTTTGCCGCATTGATCCCACCCTGTGCCGCAATACTGTGGGCTCTTCTGGGGGTATCTTGAAAGCAAAAAGATTTTACATTGTAACCTAATTCTGCCATGGTTGCCGCGGCGGAAGCCCCTGCAAGTCCAGTTCCAACGATAATAACACTGTATTTTCGTTTATTGGCAGGATTTACCAATTTCATTTCAAATCTGTGCT
>CANGZW010000072.1 GCA_947458405.1 Leptospiraceae bacterium | reverse complement strand
GTTGCAGAATTACCAAAATAATATTGTCTATCCCCTGATTGAGCGGGTGTACTTCCTCCCCAAATTCTTGAATCTTGAATGGTGATCTTCATGGTAAGGTATGGATTGGGATCGTATAAAAACCACAATTGGGTAGCCTGCATGATTCTAGAAACTTCATCGGCAGTTTTATTACTGAAATCGAGATTATGGCGCTCTTCAAAACGGGGTCGAACCATAAATCCCACTCGAAGATTATCATTTAACCATAGATTTTGATTATTTCTAACAAATTTTTGGTGTTCAGGGATCAATAGAAGTGATCTCATACTCTCTCCATCTAATCCTTTTTCTTTTTGAGGAGATTTGTATGACTCATTTATAGTTAAATTGGAATCAGTTTTTATAGAGCGCAAAAGCTCTTCGGATTTTTTTATTCTATTTTTATTATCTTCTATTTCTTTTTCCAGCTCATCGAGTTTCTTTGCTGTTTCTAAATTAGTATTTCCTGATTGAGAAAATATTGAAAATACTAAAAAAAAATATATTATAAATTTCATGTTATCTCCGGTTACTTATAAGATATTTAAATTTTTAATTATAAATATCTTGTAAGTAATTCTATCAAAATTTCTTTATGATCTTTGTTATATAAGAAAAAGTATCCAAATATTATTTAAGGATCTTTACTTACCTAACAATATTATAACTATAAATTATAATCCCCATCTGATATTTTGACATTTTAAATATTCCAAATATTAAAGGGATAAAGCCAATTATCCAGTTTCTATGCCAGCTATTACATCTCTTTTTGAATTTTTAAAGTTAGTATTCATTTTAAAACCTCTATTTATATATATAAACTTAATATATAATAAACTATAATATATTAAGTTAAGATAATATATTATAATCTCGTAATATGTAGAGCATAAAAAAATAGATATATATCAAAAAAAATTATAGGTTATTTCTTTTTTTATGAGAATTTTTCTTCTCTCAATACTTCGACGTCAGAAAGATAAACAATACATGAATATTTTCCAATATATTTATTATTGAGTAATTCTAGTATCTTTAGAGCTTTTTCTTCTCTAATAATGATTTCAATACTCGAGTTTCCACCTGACCACTGATCAAAGTTACTTCCATTTAACCCCTCACCTTTAGCCTCTTTAATAGTGTATCCTTTAATTGAGTATGACTTTAGATCTTTTATTAATCTCTCTTTTAAATCATTTTCAATCACTATGGTAACTAATTTTGCTTTTGTTAACTTCATATTTTAATCCTTAATTCTTTTTTATAGAATTTTTTTCAAAATCGAGTAATAAGTGGGAATGCCTATTATAATGTTAAAAGGGAATACAATGGAAAGTGCAACTGTTAAATAGATTCCAGGGTTTGCTTCCGGGATTGAGGTTCTCATTGCCGCAGGAACTGCAATATAGGAAGCGGATGCTGCAAGCACAGTTAACATGAGAGCATCTCCAATGTTTAAATTTAAAAGTTTTGCAAGTGTTATTCCTAGAGTTGCATTTATTATAACCAAAAATAAGCTTATTAATATCAAGAATAATCCTATACTCTTTACTTCTCCAAATCTCCTAGCAGTTGAAATTCCCATATCTAAGAGAAAAAAAGTTAAAAATCCTTTAAATAAATCTTCTACAAAGAACTTCTCAGCCTTCCATCCTGAGTCACCGGAAACATATCCAACGAATAATGCGCCGATAAGTAAAAATATAGCGTCCCCAAAAAATGCTTCTTGGAGTAGCTCACCCCAAGAGAAGTGTTCATCTTCGGATGATTTTCTCATTAATCTATCCAAGAATACTGCTACTACTATTGCTGGAGATTCCATTAATGCCATACCAGCAACCATAAATCCTCCATATTCAATGCTTAAATTATGAAGAAATGATCCGGCCGTAACAAAAGTCACTGCAGATACAGAACCAAATGATCCAGCAAGTGCCGCTGAATTAGGTACATCCATTTTTAACCTAAACAAAAAATAACTATAAAACGGAACCAATATTGCAATCGACATACAAACACCTAAAACAATTAAATTTTCAATATGAAATCCAGATTTATAAAGCTCATGTCCCCCTTTAAATCCAATAGAAAATAGAAGGTACATAGCAAAAAATTTGGCAATCTGCTCTGGAATTTTTAAATTAGATTTTAACAATACAGCTAATACACCTACGAAGAAAAAGAGAACCGGAGGATTTAATAAATTACTCATATCCATAAAATCAGGTTGCAAAATCCTTTTTTTTTTAGAAATCACTATTTTTGATAAAATAGTAATATTTCTTTTTAAGAAAAGTTTAAGTACTTATCTATAATTATTTAAATATAAACATACAAAAGTTTATGAACAACATCAATAATACTAATAACAAAAGTAGTAGTAATAGTATAACATATACTATTACTACATATAAATTAAACTCTTATAAAGTAGTATGAAAATATTAATATAATACATTTTATCAATATACTTTAAATAGTCATCCCTAAAGAACCCCAATTTGAGATAAAAATAGTAAATTACTAAACATAAACAAAGATATTTTTCAGGGATGACTAATTAATGAAATTAAAGCTGAAATTAATAAAAAATTAAAGTTATATATTTATGATTATTATTATATAAATAATAATAAAATTTTATAAATATCTTTTTTATAAATTAAAGTAACATTTTTATTTTTCAATTTTTCTTCCTGCAGATTCTTCTCTTGATAATGATCTAGATTTTTCTAATCCTTCAAATTTAAAAACCCTACCCTGCTCTTTGAATAGCTTTTCATACTCATGTAAATTTTCATTTACTGTATTATCAATTAAATGAACATCTTTTAGATCTAAAGAAATATTAACATCCTTAGGAACTTTTTCTAATTCAATTTTTAAAAATAAATAATTAACAAAAATTAATAAACCATTTAAATGATATTTTAACTCTACTAACTTATCATTTTCTTTAATTTCTTCTTTGGTATAAGAAGGTCTAAAAAAATCATTAATAGTGACACCATTAGGTAGAATTGTATTTATAATATGTAGTACAAAATTAATTACCACACCCACAGCAACACCCACTAATAAATCATCTGCAAGAGTAAGGATTATTGTAGAGAAAAAAATAATGAATTGATCAAATCCACTTTTAAGTGTTTTTTTAATCTCTGGCATAGCTAAACGATATCCTACAACAACTAACATTCCTGACAAAGCGGCAAGAGGTATCATTTGAATAATTGGTTGTAAAAATATAATCGCCAACAATAGAAACATTCCATGAAAAAAATTAGACCATCTTGTTTGAGCTCCATTGTTTATATTAGCTGAGCTACGTACAACCTCTGCGATAATTGGAATTCCTCCAATTAATCCTAAAATTAAATTTCCAACACCTTTCCCCACCAATTCTTTATTCATGTTAGATCTTCGTTTATATGGATCAAGTTTATCTATGGCATTTGCAGTGAGAAGGGATTCAATACTGGCAACCATACTTATTGAGAAAACCTGAAGCAGAAAAATTGGTGAATATATAATTGAAAAATCCGGGCGAATCGAAAGATCAATTATCTTATCAGGAATAGAGACCATAAATTTTGAACTTATAAAATATTGATGTCCCATAAAATTATAATAATGCTCGTTAAGTAAATCAAAATAGATTGCCAATGCCGAGCCAAATAATACTAATACTAATGGTCCCGGAACTACTTTTGTAACTCTAGATTTTATAAGAGGGTAAATTGATAAAATAATTATACTTGTAATACCAATAAATGCAATTTTTGGATTAAGATGAATTATACTTTCCGGAATTTCTTTAATTAGTCCAACAACAGTTTTAGATTGTGCAATCACTCCCAGGGCAACATGAATTTGTTTAGAGATGATTATAACTCCAATTGATGCAAGCATACCATGTATTACTGCATTTGGAAATACAGATGCAATTACTCCCAGACCCAAAAAACCTAGTAATATTTGGATTAAACCTGAGATTACGATAGCCGCTAATGTATATTTAAAACCCTGAATTTTATCCCCATGACCAAGAGTTTCAATTGAACCCAATACGATCACAATCAAACCTGCGGCAGGTCCGTTAATTGTAACATAAGATCCACTGAGAAGAGATGCTATAAGACCACCTACTATTCCCGCCAGTATCCCGGCTAGAGGGGGTGCTCCTGATGCAATTGCAATTCCTATACAGAGTGGCATAGCAATTAAGAAGATGGAAAATCCAGATACTATATCCTTTTTCCAATTTTGTTTTAAACCATGGAAATAATCTTGTGGAATCTTAGTTTCCATCATTGAACCTCTGTGTTAAATAAATAATTTTCATCAATATATTAATTTTCATTTCCTAATATCCTTTATCCTTTTTAAAAGCTCATTTTGAAAAGAAAAATTCCACTTCCCCATGAGATACCTAAAGGCACTGATCATAACATCCGGTCTGGGTGGATCTCCTCCAATAAATAAATCCGGCTCGGAGGGGAGCTTACCCAAAGGATAAATTCCCCCACTTGTGGCTTCACTCCCATTGGCAATTAATGCCTTAGGCTCTGGCATACAATCCCATGCAGTTTGCAGGGGACCTTCCATATTTTTACTGACTGGTCCTGAGTACACAATAGCATCTGCGTGTTTGGGTGATGCTACACTAACCACCTGATTTCCTTCACTATCAAAGAAATTATTAAAACTAGCATTTAACTCACACTCCACTGAATTATTGCCAGCCGCGGCAACTTCTCTGTACTTCATTCCTTTTTTTGAGGTTAGTTTTTGAAATTTTTTAACATTTTCTGGTATTTCAGATTCAACAGGGACAAAATTACCTGAGGTAAAATTAATTTTTAAATCCTGTCTAATTAGTGTAAAAACATAAACAAAACCAGTATCCTGAAGTATATTTTCAGGACAAATATCAGAACACATACCACATTGAATACAGGATCCATAATCAAACTGAATCTCTTTATTTGATAGAACCTCTATTGATTTTGTAGGACAAATTGTACTACATTTTTTACAAGTTTCACATTTACCCGATAAACTCTCATTTATTGGAGCGGGTATTCCACGAGCATTTGGATTCACAAAAGATACTTTTTCAAAATCCATTGATTGGTGTTTGGATAATATTTTTTTAATTTCTACAAAGCCCATTATAAGTCAAACCCCACATAGCTTAGATTAAATGATTTATTGTTCAAGGGAAAATCTCCTATGAGTTCTCCACGGACAGCCAATTCTAGTGCATGCCAATTTAGTACGGAAGGATCTCTGATATATGAATTTGTGATACTTCCATCTTTTGCAATTTCTAGAGCTACAAATACCGGTCCTCTCCATGCTTCCGCGGATTGGTAGTAAAGGCCCGGAGAAAAACTCTTAATTTTTTGGACTAAGTACTCTCCTTTTGCAGAAAGTTCCGGATTGATTTCGGGAATCATTTTACACAACCATTCGATACTGGATTTTAATTCTAAATATCTTAAATATAATCTAGCCCAAGCATCTCCTGTTAAGTTTTCATCCTTGTGATGCAAATTTATGGGGTAATATTTATTATAGAGGTTTTCATTTTTTCTAAGATCCAGTTCTAAGCCGGTGCATCTTGCAGGCATACCTATAAATCCATTTTGTCTTACCATTTTTCTTGTTATTTTTCCACATTCCTGTAATCTTTCACGAATAGTGGAATTATTGACTGCTCTCAAAAATTCAAACTCTACCCGTTGGAATCCCTTCCATAAATTATCTGCGATAGTTTTTAAATTTTCTTTTTTTAATTTTTTATTCAGTCTGACTTCACCGGGAAAAATAGCTCCCTTTCCGAATCTATTTCCCGTGAGAGCTTCCATAACTCCTAAGGGAACACCCCTATCGGTAGCACATACACCATGTAGGGGATAGTAACCTATATCTCCAGAAATTGCACCAATATCACCGATATGTATTGCACATCTTTCTACTTCTAATAAAATATATCTTAGTATTTCTTTATCATCTTCAATACTTATTTTTCCAGCTTTTTCGAAAATTTTGGAAAATGCTATTGAATATCCTACTGATGTATCACCACTAATTGTTTCAGAAATAGGTATAGCTGTGATTGCTTTTTTTCCTTTTAGTAAACTTAAGATTCCCCTTTTTTGAAATCCCAATCGGATAGTTAAGTGTTGTATTACTTCCCCTTTTACAAAGAATCTAAAATGCCCCGGCTCAATAACTCCCGCATGAATGGGACCAACTGCATGAGAATAACCACCACTTTCTAAAGGAATTTTTAATCCTTTGTACTCAAGATTATAAATACTATTTCCATTGATTGCATATAAGAGTTCATTTTTTCTTTCTTCGATAAAATTATACTCTGCCTTAGGGGATCTTTTAAAATTCGAAGTGTCTTCTTCTCCATGTTCTAAACCAATTCCGTGTCGAAGTAACCATACAGGAATTGAATCATCGTTTATTAAATCAGAGAATGACTTAATTTCCTCAACAGTATATTCTCCCAAGTGATTATGACTTATTTTATTGTATGTTTTATTATTAAAGGAAAAGACACCATCTACAATCTGATGCTCATGTTCATATTGATCAAACATTTGCAAACCCCCCATTAATTAAATAATAGATACCATATCCCCCAACAGAGACTGCAAGTATTACCATAACATATGTTATTTTCAATCTTTTAGCTAAAATAAATGAATTGTCGGGTAAAAATTCCCTTTGTTGTAATTCAAGCAATGGTAAAAATTTATTTAGTAAAACCAGGAAAAATACTAAATTAATAATTGGAATTATGATTACCCAATATTTTAATTGTTGCATTCCCAATTTTATGATTATCAGATCGGCTATAAAAAAAGGTGAAAATGGTACGACAAATGCCATACCCAAAGCAAATAGATGTATAAAAATAGAAATTTTATTGAGACCCCGATTGGGATCTACACTCGAAAGATTTCGTACTCCCAAATCCATTCGTAATATTCCCATTGTACTAAACATTAAGGATTTTACTGTAATATTAGCGCATAACACAAAATAAATCATTTCCATTGTTGGCGAAAAACAGAGAAATACCGCCAAACCCCCACTGTGAAATAAAGCTGTAAGTGCTGTAATCCTCCGTATATCGTCTGTATGATAGATTGTTAATAATGAATATATCATAGTTATAATTCCTAAAATTAAGAGGGCTAAAACCGTACTGAAATGAGAACTTTTAAATTGGGTTTCCAATTGTAAAAAAGGATAAATTGCTAGTATTACACTAACCGGTAAAAAAGAAGATAAAAGAGAGGATATCTGACTTGGACTTTCCGCATAAGTATCACTTACCCAAAAGTGGTTTGGAAATAATCCCAGTTTAGCTGTATAACCAAAAACAGCTAACCAAATACCCGTTTCTACAAGCAATGTTTCATGGGTAGAAATTTTTGGCATAAGGCTCAGTAAATCTAAACTTGTGGGAGAGTCATCCTTTGTACCTGAAGCAACAAATATAATCCCCATAAATGCAATACCCAACCCAAAAGAATTGATGAGTAAAAACTTCCAACCAACATCGATTGATCTCTCTGTTTTACTCAGTGAAATTAGTATTGCACCAAAAAGTGTAGTGGCTTCTATAAGAACCCATTGTGCTGATAAATCTGTTACTATCCAGGATGCCAGTATCGTAACAAATAATAAAACAATGAGGGGAGTCCATTTAATAATATTTTCATCACTTTTAGCAAATGCAGTGAGCATTATATATAAGACTGAAAAAAATGTGATACTACCAATAATAAATAAAGCTAGTAAACTCATTCTATCACCTCATGTTTAAAAGTAACACCTCTAATTTGAAGTGCAATAGCAGAAACAATTACAAGCAAAGAATCCATAAAAGCTCCAAACTCAATCCCCAATGGCAGACCCTCCTGTAAGATAAGAGTCAATAGAAATATTCCATTCTCAAACATGACAAAACCCGCCATGAGCATAAGCCAATGTTTTCTGAGAATAAACCCCATCACTCCAATGTAAATCACTAGAAATACATAAATAACCTCAATTTTATCGACTGATTGGGGCAGTTTTCTCAGTCCATCCACAATTAGTAGAGCAACAGAGAATCCTATCAAAAAGAAAAACATGGTAGTTAAAAACCCAAATCTAGGACTTGTATTTTCTGACATTTTTTGATTTTTAATAGTCCATAACATTGTGAGAGGAGTTAAAAAAACCTTAAATACCAAAATCAAAAGTACTACCAGCCATGAATGGTAATCCGTAATACTATGCACTTGAAATACTGGAAATATTAAGAGAAAAGATTGGGTTCCTATAAGTATTACAACTCTTCTAATTCTATTTTCAATCAATGCCAATATACCAGTTAATAATAATAATAAATAAATTAAGTCAAAGAAATCTATATTCATTTTGTTTACCTAAATTTTAATTAGTGTCCCAAGCACCAATAAGAAGAGAAATGTCATACCCATAATTTCCGGTACCCATATCCATTTTCTCCTAACACTTCTAGCTTCCCAATATCCCAAAAATACTGCCAAGAAAACCGCACCAATGAAAACTATAAAGTTTTCTAAGATTCCATCCCCTATCTTTCTAAAGAAAAAATTTGTATGCTCTACTCCCACTCTCATAAGTAAAATCAAAAATGTAGCTATCTTTAACTGAGCTGCGGCTTCAAAATAAGCAAGGGTTCTTCCACTGGCTTCGAGTAGCATTGCCTCATGTACCATGGTTAACTCAAGGTGGGTTCTTGGATCATCAAAGGGTGGCTTGGCAATTTCTCCGAGTATTGCAACCAAGAAAGCCCCCAAAAACAAGCAACCCATAATCATTCCCATCCAACTAAAACCAACCTCCAATTTAGATTGTGCTACAAGAAGACTCATGATTAAAATGGGCTCGGAGCAAATGGCAAGTAAAAGCTCACGGGAAGTACCGAGTCCTCCAAAAGAAGTCCCCGTTTCCATTGCAAATCCTAGAATACACATTCTCTGTAGTGCCAAAAAGAAAGGCACTATCAAAACTGATGACCATTCAAAAGTTGCAATACTCCAAATGATTAGAGAGGATATAAAAATCGTAACAGGAGCATTTTCTGCAAAAAAAGCAGAGTTCGGTCCATCAATCGGTGACTTTTGCCAGAGTCTCAAAAAGTCATACAAATTTTGTAAGATGGGAGGACCCTTTCTCCCCTGGGCTCTTGCTCTAATTTTTCTAATTATTCCCCCTAAAAATAGAGGAAAGAGTATAAAATAAATGATTAAAATAAATAAGTTAAGAAGTTCCATGTATTATCCTTGTAAAACTTGTAGAAAAAGATGATTGCGAGTGTAATCAAAAGAGATGTGGAAGAGAATGCGATATAATTAGAGATATCCCCTGATTCAACTTCCCCAATCCAAATTTTACCTATATTAAGCAGATTTATTAATTTTTTCTTTAACCAATCATCGAGCATTGATTCACCATCTATCACACTTGTTGTCAATCCCAAGGAGTCGTGTAGGGGCTCACTAATCACAGAAGCAGGAATAGAAAGTTCACTTCCCCTATAATTATTTCCGCAATCCCATAGTACCCTTTTTTCAATGCGATGCGAAAACTTTCCGTATATCATTATAAAATAAAATATTAAAGAAATTACCGAAACATTAAATAAGGTAAGAAACCATTGGTTTAATCCCTTATCCATTTCAAAAAATCCCGTATAAGTCATAAATCCAGTGAGGAAGACAGGGATAAGTATCAATAGACTACTTAAATAAATCAATGAATATATAATATATTTCGAAGGTGTTTTGCCCTTATTTTTATTGATCAATTCTTCGGATGGCATGGACAAAGTTAATGTGAGATACAATCGAATATGAGCCATACTTCCCAATGCCAAACCAATTATAAAAATAACCATAGCAGGAAGTATCACAATTGACTTTCCCGATTCCAAATCAACCACTCTAGATATCAAATACAAATAAGTTGCTTCACTCACAAACCCCAGTGTGCCCGGTAGAAGCGCAAAACTAAAAGTACCAAAACCCAAGAGTAAAAATGGAATTCCCGCTATTCTTCCTATTCCTTTTGCTACATCAACGGAATTTGTATCAGCCAAATCCCTCAATTTTCCAAAAACTAAAAATTGGTATGATTTTGAAATGGAGTGATGCAGAAGGGTTATGTAAAACAGGATCAGAAATATTTCTGCAAAAAAATCCATCTCTGCATCTATTCCTTGTATCCAGAGCTTATGTAAAAATAAGCACAACCAAAGAAAATTCACTTTTTCAATCGTGCTATATGCCAGTATCTTTTTTATATCCTTCGAGAAAAATGAGGTAACCCCTCCCAAGAAAATTCCAATACCCGCAATAGGAACCAAAACCTTATAGGTAAAAATTCCCATAAATTCTGGATTGAAGTATTGAACAAACAATAGCAAAGGAAGATTGATGGCTATACCACTAAAGGCGGCAGAAGAAGAAGTTGGAGAACCCTCATGTAAGTCAGGGTACCAGAGATGAAAAAACGAAAATGCCGATTTAATTAAGAGTGCCACCAAAAAGAATATGTTTCCAACCGAATTTTCTGGAGGCAAAAATACCCAACAGGTAAGTAGTATCCCCGATACACCGCTCGCAGTATAAAGGGAAATTAGACTTTTTGTTTTTAATTTAGAATAAGATTCTGAGGTATAAACAAGGAAGGCACCGAGAGTAGATAATTCCCAACTAAACGGGAGATAAATTGTTCTTCCCGAAAAGTAACTTCCGGCTAAACCCGAAAAGAAAAGTATATATCCAAAAAATATTCCTTTTTGATTTTTCGATTCTTCCCCTAATGAGTACAGAAAAATTGAAAATCCAGTAACCGCTTGCAAAATTAAGCCTATGATCAAGGGAAACTCGGAAGATAAACGCCAATTAAAGCCAGCTTCACCCATAAAAAACAGAGGAGAAAATAAAACAAATAGTAGTAAAAATTTTAAAATGTTATACACAAAAACTCCTTTAAATTAATAAAAATAAATAAATTAAAAATTATTATAATATTACAGGAGGAGGTATACTGAATTGATGAAAAGAAAATTTTTGATAAATTTTGATTTGAGTTTCAAAATAAAAAAAACTAAAAACACAAAAAATTAGGGGTACAATCAGAAATAGGTTAAAAAATAGTTCCACTTCTGAATCATATTCCTGTTCTTCCATAAAGGAATCGGAGAGGATTATAGTATCAATGTTTCGAGAAAATTGAGTTGTGCTAGTGGATTTATCTTTTATTAAGAATTGAGTGGAGATGGGTATAAATAAAATTAAAAAAAGTAGAATTAAAAATTTTCTATAATTCAAATTTCCCATGATGTTTACGAAATACCCTCTACATATCCTGTAAAGTAAAATAATATGTTCAAATTTTATCCCTATTTTAAATAGAGTATTCCATACTCAAAAAGAGTTTCAATTCTAGTATAAGTATTAATTCTTGAAAAAAGATGAAGAAGATACTACTGCTCTCTCATTTTTCGGAATGGCACTTAGCCTCCCAAAACCGTTTTTTTCAATATATACCCTATTTTAATATAAAAAAAATCAATGTAGTATCTAAATCTCTATATGATGCTTCGTACTCAGAAGAATTTAACAAATTAGAAAAAATTAAAGTTAATTTCTTTGAAAGTCTTAATTTCAAACGGATATTTCAATTGTTATATTCTCTTGATTACGATATCCTTTGGGTTGATTCAGAGGCTTTGCCCGGGTTTCCTTTTTTTTTAGAATCATATTTGTTACCAATTGATAAAAAAGTAGTACTGGATTTAGGGGATACAACCTTTTTCAAATATGAATCCATCAATAAAAAGTACTACCGCTACTTCTTAAAGGATAAATTTCCAGGAATCATTCAGAGAGCCGATTATGTTATTACCAGAAACTCCTCTATAAAGGAATATGCAGATAGTTTTATCCAAGCAAAATCAATCTTAATTCCACCCACTATTGATATTAATCAATTTCCACCCTATTCGAGAGTGGATGATATAGATAAAAATGAATTTGTGATAGGTTTTACAGGAAATCATTTTTCTTCGAATTTTTTAATTAAACTTGATGATGTACTACGAGAATTATCCAGAGTATATCCCATTCGTTTGCTTGTAATCAATGGTAACAGTAATCTAAATTTTAGTATAAGGACTACATTTATAACTGCTGAGGGGGAAGAAGAAATCAAAGAATTATCAGGTATAGACATAGGAATTTTTCCCACACCCTTTTCATTAAAAGAAAAAGGAAATTTAGGAATTGGAATTTTGAAGTGCATGGCTCTTTCAAAGCCAGTAATTGCCACAGATATTGGAAGTGCCAAAGATTATATCACTCATAGTGTAAATGGATATCTCTGTAAGACAAATGATGATTGGTATCTCGCAATAAGGCTCTTATTAGATGAAAGAGAGTTAATTGAATCCATGGGAATAGAAGGTCGTAAAATAGTTGAAAAAGAATACTCTATTACGAATAATCTTAATAAATTATCTTCTATCTTTTCAGAATAAAAGTCAGTTATTTTATTTCTTTCTTTAATTTATAAAAAGAATCGCGAATTGCCTGTCTAAAAACTCCCGTCTTACCAAAAATAGAGCGAACATGCCCCCCTTTTACCCAACGGAGTTCCGAACCTTCCCAATAATTATGAAGTTGTAATACGGTATCAGGTGAAACAATAGCATCAGCTTCTCCCGCGACAATAATTGCAAAATCTTTTGATAAGGGCTTTGGAAAGTTTAACAATCCAGAAATTTCCATTAATCTAGAAAGTTTCTTTTTTGCAGAGTCCAAATCCCCTTCTTCTTTTGCTAAATTTTTCCAATGTATGGAATCTTTGAGCATTCCATTGACAAAGACGGGCTCTGGAGAATGGGGAGGCAGGCAGGGAACAATGGCTAATTTTTCTTTGTAGAGACTCCCCACAAAACAGGTAATATTTCCGCCCATACTTATACCTGTTATTCCTTTATATTTAAATCCCTGACTTTTTATCCATTCTAAAAGAGCAAGTCCCTCCGATATTGTTCCCCCGCACATTTTAAAAAAATCACTCACCGTTCTAACAAAAATATTAAATTGACCCTTGGGCTTACGAAGTCCGTAAAATGGTATCTCGAGGACTATTGAACCTATCCCATCTCTCAAAAGGGGAAGAGCAAGGGCAAATAGTCTCATGGTGAAACCCTGATCACCCGTCATGGCAAAATGAATACAAATGGGAGTATCTTCATTGTAATTGGGGGGTAAAAGCATTTGAATATGAGCAAATTTAGCTTCCGGGGGAAGGTATCCTTCAAATGGGCTCTCAAAACTTCCCTGTTTCCAGGAAAAATTCTTGAATTTTTTCTCTTTTTTCCACTCTATCTGAATTGGTTTGATTTCAATTTCTTTAAGAATACCGGGAATGAGCTCTAAAAACTCCCTGTCTCCAAATCCCCTCTTAAAAAATTTGAATCGATTGGTAAATCTCGTGGAAATATAATCTATCTTACTTTTTCGAAAATTCAATTCACTCATGGTTGGACTACCCTAAATTATCTTTAATCTAATTTAAACATTTTTTAGAAACTTGTTAAATTTTTTTTTCTTCTTACGATAAATAGAATATGAAAATATATTTAATCCTTACTGCCATCTTCATTCTCCTTCTCTTTAACTGTAGCTCTCTTGATAAAGAATTTTTAGACATTGAAAAGCAAAAATTAGAAGTGGAAAGGGAAAGACTAAAACTAGAGAGAGACAGACTCAACAAATGCAATAACTGTTGCCAACCACAGGCCATCTCCTTAAAAGCGGAAACAAGAGCTGTGGTTCCTTTAGAAGAAAAAGCCTCCTTTCTCTACGTGGAGCCCACAGGATGTGCCAAGGTGAAAACTCCTTCCGCGGATGATATCTGGCAAATTTCAGAGAATGGAGAATGGTCCTATCCCCCCAATCTCCTCGAACTCGGAATCACATGCAGAGATGAAAAGAAAGAGTATTTCTATAAACAATTTGCCAATACAGATAGTTATGTGGCAGAAAAGCAGGTTCCCGCTACAAAAAAAAGTAGCTGTATCAACAATGTAGTGTTTTACGGAAAAGATAAATTATATTCCCAAATGATAGAAAAAACTAAATCGGAAGAATTGACCCGGGACATGGCTCAAAGAGTGGATTCAAAAATAGTTTTCAAAGATCTCTTGGATTACAACAATTCTGCTAGGGGAAGGAGTTTCTACTATGAATGCAGGGCGACAGACCCAGGTAAGAAATGGGACAAATGCGCCTGTGTGCTATTTGCATCTTATATGGATGGAAAAGAAGGACTAGCTGATAGAATGGTTCGCTACTAATTTATTTACCGAAAAATTATATACTGAAATTGTGTTGGTATGTATCGGTAGTTGCTTTTCAGTCAAATCCTGAATAGTTTTGGAAGACTTCAAATACATACCATAATAAAGATTTTTTTTTGTATTCTCTACCCACCCCGTAAACTCATCCGATCTAAGAGCAAATTCAGATCCTAAAAAATCGGAAACATAGAGGATTTTTTCTAAAAGTCCCATGTTTTCTTTACCGAGAGTATGGGATCGAATGGCATTTAAGACATCCCTCTTAGTAAAATTAAATCTATCCTGTATGACAAAATAAGCTGAAAAGGCATGAAAGGCATTTACGGGAAGTTCCTGGTATTCAAATTGGTGTTTTGTGAAGACATCTATATGATAATTATTTGTTTTTTGTTTGGTAAAATCATGCAGGATTCCAGCTAGATAGGCATCCAAAGGGTACTCGTAGTTATGGATAATGGAAAGCTCATAGGCAAGTTCTGCCACTCTCAGGCTGTGATCAAATCTGGAGATTGTTATTTCATTTTTTGCGGATTCGGTAAAATTAAGAATTTCTTTAGTGAGTGGTATATTCATATAAATTGTGTGATTTTATGTATTCTAAAATTTTAGGCGAAACTAAATTTTCATTTTTTAATTTTCTAAATTCAGTTGAGCTAGCGGGATGAACGGTATTTTCCTGGATATATATGTTATTCTTATAGTTACTCAGTTCTTCCGGGATTTGTATTGAATCATTACCATTTCGTAAATAGACTATGATACCCGCATTTTCCAAGATTAGATTTATATTTTTCCATTTTGGTAATCCATTTAAATTGTCTTCTCCAATCAAAAGAGAAATTTCTTCCTTTGGAAACTTTTCTTTAAATTCTAAGATTGTTTCATAAGTATAACTGACTCCTCCCCTTTTTAATTCTTCCTCATAAATTTCAATTTCTGTTAATGAAAATTCAGCCTTAAGAATTTGGAGCATTTGCAAGATATTTGGGGGATCTGCCCCTTTTTTTTCCTTAAAAGGAGAAATATAGTTTGGAACTATATAAAGTTTTGATTTATATTTTTCCCAAAAGTTTTGAATTACCCAAAGATGACCGAGATGCGGTGGATCAAAACTTCCTCCAAAAATTCCAATCACTTAAGACCTAACCTGTCCATTTCCCCTGAGATGAGTTGTTGTAGTGGTAAGGTGCTGTAAACCCATAGGACCCCTAACGTGCAACTTCCCCGTAGAAATACCCACTTCTGCCCCCAGACCAAATTCCCCACCATCATGAAACCGAGAACTGCAATTCACAAAGAGAGCGGCAGAATCAAGGGAGTGTAAAAATAAATCTATTGAATTTTGGTCATTAGAAAGGATTACCTCTGTATGACCCGATGAAAATTTCTCAATGAATTCAAGGGCAGAATGGATGTCTCGAACTGATTTTACGGAGAGTCTTTCATCTAAAAACTCAGTAAAGTAATCCTCTTCGGTGGCAATCGGGAGATGAATGAAACTATTTTTAAAATTTTCATCGATTAATAATTTAACTCCTGCCTTTTCGAGAGCTATCAATAGATCATTCTTAAATGGAAAATTTTCATGTACAATTAAATTTTCAAGTGCATTACAAACACCTGTTCTTTGGAGCTTGGAATTTATGATTACATTTAAAGCTAATTCAAAATCTGCCTTATCATCAACATAAAGATTACATACTCCCTTATCATGTTTTACAACTGGTATACTTGAATTTTCGGTTACAAACTGAATGAGAGCTTCCCCACCCCGTGGTACAACTAGATCTATTATGGATGATTTTTTTAATAAGGGTATCATGTGAGATCTATCAGTTTTATCGACAAACAATACTCCATCTTCTGTAATATTATTTTTCTTTAATATATTTTTAAATATATTACACAATATTATATTAGAAAATATTGCTTCACTTCCTCCCCTAAGTATTGCCACATTACCCGATTTAAAAGCAAGGGCGGCAACATCTATGGTTACATTTGGCCGGGATTCGTAAATTACCAAAATTACACCCAGAGGAACCTGTTTTGTAATCAAGTCCAAACCATTGGGAAGTGTCATACCTCTTACTACTTTTCCGATAGGATCTTCTAAATTGGATATTTCTATAACTGAATTAGAAAGACTGATAATTCTTTTTTCATTTAGCTCAAGCCTATCTATCAATGCTGAACTTAGGTTCTTTTTTTTAGCCTCTTCCAAATCTTTTTTATTTTCTTTTATGATATTATCTTTTTCTTTGATTATTTCTTCTGCTAGATTACGTAGTACAATATTTTTTGTAAGTGTGGATAGGGTTCTAATTTGTTTAACTGCAGATTTAGCCTTTCCTGTAATTAAATCTGTATATTCTTTTAAATCAAGTGACATGTATTTTCTCCTATTTTAATCCAAATAATCTTTTAATTTCTTTTGTATTCATACTTTTCTTTTCTGAATTCGCTAGCAAGGTTCCCACTTTATTTTCTGAAAATAAGGATTTGATAATGTGGGGCTCTTTTCCATTGAGTATCACAGTGGGCACTCCCGCTTCCAATAAAATTTTACCCGCTTTTAATTTTGTATTCATGCCACCCGTGCCCGGTCCCTCGGGACCTTTTGCCTCATTAAGATCAGACTCAGAGACTTTATCCATATAATTTACTTTTTTTCCCGACTTCAAAAAGCCATCCACTCCAGTAAGTATTACAAGTAAGTCGCCTCCCACAAGAAGGGTAACTAAGGCAGATAAGATATCATTGTCACCCAGTTTTAATTCTTCTGTGGCTATTGAATCATTTTCATTGACTATTGGTAACACATTCCAGGTGAGAAGTTGCTTAAAAGTATTTTCTAAATTTTCATACCCTCTTCCCACTTCTAAATCTAAGGTACCGAATAGAATCTGAGCAATCGGAATATTTGCCCTCGAAAAGATACCCTCATATAAATTCATGAGTCTACTCTGACCGAGCGCCGCTAGTGCTTGTTTTGCTTGAGTGCTTGTACTACTTCCTTTAATACCATCAAATTCATGTATTAACTTTCTACCCTGAGCGATGGCTCCACTCGAAACTAGTATTACTTTTTTTCCACTCTCTCTGAGCTCCCGTATATCAGAAACCAAACTAAAAAGAAAATCATTTATCTCTTTGTTACTTCCACTGAGCCGAGCTGAGCCCACCTTTATAATAATAGTTTCTGCGTTTTTTAATCTTTGGTTAAAATTTTCCCGTTTCATTTCTTCTTTTTAAAAAATATTTTATCAATTTTGTCCAATAACTCCTCAAGTCCCACACCCGTCTCCGCACTGATACTAATTATCTTGGTGTTTTTAGGAAATGAAGCCTTTAATTCATTCATGTATTCTTCATCATTTACCAAATCTATCTTGTTTAAAACAATAATACTTTCCTTGGTGGGAAGGGTCTTATTGTACGACTTCAATTCATTTTTAAGCATCTTTAATTCATGCAATACATCCAAGGAAGTTGCATCAAATAAATATAATATCCCTTTTACCCTTTCAATATGCCGTAAAAAAGACAATCCCAATCCCATACCTTTACTCGCTCCCTCAATGATTCCGGGTATATCAGCTATGGTATATCGAAACGTGTCACTCTCTCTTTTTACTACTCCCAAATTGGGATGGAGAGTAGTAAACGCATAGTTAGCAATTTTAGGATGGGCAGATGTAATTTTACTCAATAGTGTTGATTTACCACTGTTGGGAAGACCCACTATTCCTAGATCTGCAAGAAGTTTAAGCGTAAGACGTAAATTTTTAAAATCCCCCTCTTCTCCATCTTGGGCAAAGCGGGGAGCCTGGTGTGTGGATGATTTAAAAAAGGCATTGCCCTTTCCGCCCCTACCCCCACTCACTGCCTTAAAAACTAAATCCTCTTCCACAAAGTCATAGAGAAGCTCATCGGTTTCCGAATCAAAAATTTGTGTTCCTATCGGGACTTTTAATGTTAAATCATCTCCCTTGCTTCCACTTTTATTTTTTCCCTCTCCATGTTCTCCGGGGCTTGCTTTGTAATGCTTGAGGGGAATGAATTTATCTAAGGTTTGAATCGCCTGATCAGAAACAAAATACACATCACCCCCAAGACCCCCATCTCCCCCATCGGGTCCCCCAAACTCAGCAAATTTTTCATGCCGAAACGAGATAGATCCGGGTCCACCATGACCTGCCACTGCTACTATAACTACTTCATCTATAAATTTTGACATGTTATACGTATTTCAATATGTAAGATTTATCTTTTAAATGGGAGGGATAAAATATTACAAATTTCTTTCCTGTTTTTTCTCTGGACATTCTGTATGACTTCGAAGATTTTTTATAAGTTTCAAATTCATCCGTTTTACGGAGTATCAGTTTTTCCCAAAATATAAAATGGCTATCTATAAACTCCTGACGAATTTCTTTGGGTCTATTTGTGAGAGGACACCCTTCTGTAAATTCTTTCATAAAGACAAGTCCCACAAAAACATCCCTTTTATCTATGTAGGGTTCCAGGGGAAATGTACGACAACTGATAGAACGATTATCTCTTTCGCAAAAACTAACACCCTTGCACTTGCAAAAAATGGTATCTTCTGTCTCACTGTTCTTTTTTAATTTGATTTCGTGCTTCGTTTTGGGCTCCCAGACGCTCCAAAGATCGCTTTGTTTTTTTAGATAGCTAAATTCTTCTTTGTATAAAAAGGGAACAGCATTTTCAACCTTGCAACAAAAAGGTTCCCCCCCGTTTTTGGGTGCGCAGAGTGTGCCACAATTGAAATTTGTAATTTCTTCGTTTAAAAGGGTGTAATAATAGGCTATTTCATCTTCGGTCAAGCCCTTGAAAATGCTATTTTTTTTCATATCAAGTACAGATTTTTCCGACCAATCACTTCTACAACTTAAATATAATTCAAAATTTTGTAATTACTCAAGCAGGTTCGACGTAAAGGTTAATCAAAACAGGACAAGGAAAACCTACTCTATTACCAATATTTTGAGATCCCAATTTGTAATTTCATCTAAAGAAACACTCTCTGACTTTTTGAATCAAACCGTCACCCATTCCAAATTTGTAATATTTCGATCTTTACTAGAAAACTCCACACCGATGAGGTGGATTTCACGTAGTGAGGTAGTAGCTTCCCTTCCCTTAATCGATTTATCCAAATACTTTTCGTAGTACCGTTTTTGTTGGATTTGCGTCAGAGCGGAACCTGCTTCTGTAAGTTCTACTACCTTGAACTCAAACACAAAGACCTTGTTCTCAAAAAATACAGTCATGTCCACCTGACCGTGATTTGTGACATCTTCTGCACGAACGTCCAGCCCGAGGGAAGCAAAGTAGCAATAGAAGATCGATGCGTAGTACGCTTCGTACTTCGCCAATTGATTTTTTCGATACCAGTCATGAGGAATCGAAGCAAAGAAGGAATGAAATAAAGACCCAAGAGAAG